>JBCCFX010000007.1:0-36688 GCA_039029515.1 Planctomycetota bacterium | reverse complement strand
ATTGACGACCACTCAAAGACGGGCTCCTCCGCGGGATCAGGTCCGGGCAGGAACATCAGTAAAACATCGCCGCGCAATTTCGTCGAGATGATGTCACGGGAGTCCGCAAAGCAAAATTGCGCCACGAAAGTACAAGGTTGTCCGTCACGGTTCATTGGCCAGCGCTTCTTCGATTCGCGATGCGGGACACCACCGAGCTTGGTGAGGTACGGCTTTTCTGGTTCCGCCACGCTCCACACGAATTGATCGACAGGCACTGATGGTCTCTGGTTCAGCTCGTCGCGATACTGATCTCGAACCAGTTCAAGACAACAGAGATGTGATGGACACGAGACAGCTGTCCCGACGGGCTTTCGGCGGTCAAGAGGATCATCCGGATCGGTCGTATCAAAGTGTCGTGGCCGATCCGGGCGTTCGAACGAACTGTACGGGAAAACCTTCTTCCACTTCTCGATGTCGAAGACCGGATGATGTGACATGCGTTTCCCCCGTTCTGATTCACCCCGTGCTTTGCATGGCGGCGGCGAGGCCGTTGACGCTCAGCATGATTGAAGGCGTGCACGCCGCGCGGTCCTCATCCGATCCTTCACGCCAGCGACGCAGAAGTTCCACCTGAATCGCGTTGATCAGATCTGTGTCCGGATTGCGCTCGCGGATCGACTGCTGGATCACCGGATTGTTGTCGAGCAATGCGGTCTGTCCGGTGATCGCGAGCACGACGGATTCCGTACGGCGAAACTCGGATGCGAGCCGTTCGTGAATCGCCGCGCCATCATCGCCGGCATACCACGCGGCGATCTCCAGCCGCGCCCGCGCCATCTCCTGCTGCGCGTTGTCGATGAATGCCCGGAAAAAGCCGCCCGATTGGTACGCAGATCGACAACGGTCGAGCGCGACCTCATCCCCCATCACATGCGTCTCGAAGGCCGCGCCGATGCCGTACCACCCGGGCGTGTTGTAGCGCATCTGCGTCCATGCGAAGACCCATGGAATTGCGCGAAGATTGTCGAACGCAAAATCCCCCTTCGCCCGCGAGACCGGTCGTGATGCGATCGGCAGATCACCGATGTGCAGCACCGGCGAGGCATCGACAAACCATGGCCAGAATGCCGGATCATCGATCAACTCGCGATACGCCGCGCGCGATGTCTCGGTGACCTTCATCATGATGTCAGTGAGATCGACGTCTTCCACTGAGTCCGCGGCGACGGCGACCGATTGCGTCATGGCATTGACAATCTGTTCGAGATGACGACGTGCGATCGCCGGCAGCGAATAGCGGAACGAAATCACTTCGCCCTGCTCGGTGAACCGAATCTGTCCGTTTCGGCTGACCGGCGGACTGGCAAGAATCGCACGGTGTGCACGTCCCCCACCGCGCGCGACCGTACCACCACGACCGTGGAAGAACCGGAAATTCAGCCCGGCATCACGACAGACGGTCGCGATCGTCTCCTGGGCGCATTGCAGTCGCCAGTTCGCCGCCGCGTAGCCGCCGTCCTTGTTGCTGTCAGAGTAACCGAGCATGATTTCCTGGAAGTCATCGCGGGCGGCGAGATGGGCGCGATACGCCGGCTCGTCGAACATCGCCCGCAGGACGGTACTTGCGTGTTCGAGATCCTCCACGGTTTCGAACAGCGGCACGACGTCCATGGGACAGGTGACGACGCCATCGCGAATGGTCCACAGGCCGGCTTCACGGAAGAGCAGCAGGACTTCGAGCATATCGCTGACCGTGTGCGTCATGCTGACGATGTAGGCGCCGAATGCGCCGGGATCGGTTTCGTTTGTCTCCACGACGAGTTGGAGTGTATTGAGGACTTCGCGCGTCATCTCGTCGACGGTGGCATTCGGCCCGAGTAGTGGCCGCGATGACCTGAGTTCCGTGCGAAGGATCTCCAGTCGCGCCGCTTCATCGAGATCGAGGTAGTCGTTCGCCACGCCCGAGACGCTCAGCATGTCGTGGACGGCAGCTTCGTGAATCCGGCTGTGCTGACGGAGATCAACCGCAGCGAGATGGAAGCCGAACGTCTTCGTCCGCACGATCATGTCGGCAAGCAGGCTGTCATCGGCAACTTCTTCGAGCCCGGACGCGCGCAGCGCATCGCGGAGCTCCAGCAGATCGTCGATGAACTCCGCGGCCGGGTAGTGCGCGACCTCGTCCCCCGGAACGGAATAGTGCCGCACACTTTGGGCAGCATGTCGCGCCGCCATCTGGTGGAGTCGATGTCGAAATGGCTCGCGATCGAACTGCGCCTGCCGACCCATGGCCGACATCATGTCATCTTCTCGGTCTGACTTGTCGCGTTCTTCCTCGCGCGCGATGGCAGCGAATAGTTCCGGCGCAATGCTGACGCGTCGCTCAGAGATACTCAGCAGGCGTGACAACTCGTGGAGGTCACGACTCAGGGCCCGTGCTGCCGATTGCTGCATTTGACTGAGTGCATCACGCGTGGTCTCGGCCGTGACCTTCGGATTCCCGTCACGGTCGCCGCCGATCCACGTGCGATACCGCAGGATCACCGGCAGTTCCGGACACGAACCGTAATGCTGCTCGAATGCATCGCGCAGGTCAGCGTACAGTCTCGGCACCGCTTCCCAGATCGCGCCTGACAGGACATCGATACCATTGCGAATCTCATCCGTCACTTCTGGTCGCTCGGCGCGGAGTTCATCCGTCGCAAAGAGAATCGACAGCGTCTGTCGACACGCACTGTCGTTACGACGGTGTTCCGCCGGCGTCGTGTCCGCATCGTTGCGGGTGTCGATCAGGTCGGCAATGCGGGCCTGCTTCTGCATGATGCTCCGACGTCGCGCCTCGGTCGGATGCGCCGTCATCGTTGGCTGAATATCGAGTCGTCCCAGCACCGCCACCGCATCGTCGACCGACAGTCCGGCCGCCGCGAGCGCACCGACCGCTTCGGCGATTGACTCTGCCCGCGGCGCGTTCAGCGTGGCCCGATGCTCACGCTGCCGATTGACGCGCGCGATATGCACCTGTTCCGCCTTGTTCCGCAGATGGAACCGAATGGTCAATCGCTTGAGCACCGCATGCATCGCATCGATGCTGAGGGATTTGAGGGTGGCATCGATCGTGCCCGCATCCCGCATGGACCCAAGCGTCGCACGAAGGTCGTCGGCGACCTGACGGGCGTCCGATGCATCGATCTCATCCAGCCGATCATGGAGCCATGTGATGTCCTGCGCCAGTGCGTCGTGCATATCGAGAGGACTGTAACAGATTGCCTCCGCACGCCTCACCAACGATCCTGACCGCTGGTTGAGACCGTCCGACCTCACACTGTGCCTTTGCTGTCGTTTCCCGCTGCCTTGCTCAATCGCTGGTAGGTTGGCCCTGGCTCAATCTCCTCGAGGAAGGGGTGCGATGAGTTCAGCACCGGTGACGGATCAACTCGACTTCTCGCAGGACGCGAGCGAGGACGCACCGCGCCTACCACTTCCTGACGAAGTCGTGCCCGGCGACATCAATTGGCCGTACGCGATCACAATCGGCGTGTTCCATCTCGCCGCATTGCTGGTCGTCCTTCCATGGTTCTTCACGTGGACCGGCGTCATCACGATGGCGGTCGGCGTCTTCGTGTTCGGCCAGGGCATCAATCTCTGCTATCACCGCCTGCTGACACATCGCAGCTTCGTCGTGCCCGCATGGCTCGAACGCGTGTTTGTCATCATGGCGCTGTGTTGCTTTGAAGACACGCCGGGCAAATGGGTGGCGATCCACCGCTATCACCACATCCATTCGGATCATCAGCCGGATCCGCATTCACCGCGCGTGACGTTTCTCTGGTCACACGTCGGCTGGCTTGTCGTTCGCAATCGTGGCGCGCACAATGTCAAAGTGTATCGAAAGTACGCGAGCGATGTGCTGTCGAAGCCGTTCTATATGAAGCTCGAGAAATCGCTGCTCTGGCTGTGGATCTACATCGCCCACGCGATCGTGTTCTTCGCGATCGGCATGGGCATCGGCGCGATGGTCGGTGGTGATCTCGCCACCGCATGGCGCTACGGCGCGAGCATGCTCATCTGGGGTGTGATTCTCCGAACCGTCGTCGTGTGGCACATCACGTGGTCGGTGAATTCACTGTCGCACCTGTTCGGCTATCAGAACTATGAGACTGGTGAAGACAGCCGAAACAATTGGTTGGTCGCGTTGCTTGCGGTGGGTGAAGGCTGGCATAACAACCATCATCACGATCCCGCGAGCGCGACGAACCAGCATCGGTGGTGGGAGTTTGACATCACGTACGGCGTGATCAAGTGCCTGGAGATCGTCGGGCTTGCCACGAAGGTCACCAAGCCTCGTCATATTCGACACGCCGCACGCGAGAAGGCATCGTCGTGACCTTCACGCATCGTTGAAGCATCAGGCCATGCCGGACTCACGCACGCGGGCGACCAGCGTCGCGATCCACTGATCGGCGGTCATCTCCTGACCTTGATCAATCACCATCACGTTGCCAGTCTCGAGTTCGACGTGATACCGGCAGACCGTTCGTCCGGTCAGACGAAAATGCACCGAGACTTCCCCGCTGTACGCATCGTCGAGCGCCACGATTTCATACGCGATGATCGGATCGTATTTCGACTCCTCGCGCCATGACGGCGCGACACGACTAAACGTCTTCATCATCGGTTGAATACTGAGGCGAGAACGGAGTGGCGCCGCGATCTTCAGTTCGACAAGTTGACGCGCATAGTTGACATCGCCGGTGGATAACGGGGCTGACAGCGTCAACGCAGGCGTTGGGGTCGGCTCGGCGGCGAGCACATCCGCCTGTTCCGTCGGCGTCGCCTGCACCTGAATGAAGAATGCAAAGAGTGCAGCCATCACGACAAGTTGAAGCACGATGAATGATTTCATACGGTTGAACTCCAGGGCGTTCCATCGCGAAGCAGTGTGCGCTCACTGCGCGATCGTGGATTCGGATGTCGGCCGTCGTTCGATCGAATCAAGACGCTTCGTCGTGCACCATCGCGATGATTGACGATCTCCACCAGCACGATGGTCAACGCAAACGTAGACCAGAGCGAAGCAATGTAATTCGCATGATCGGGCACCGCGGCAAAGTAGAGGATGAGATGCATGAGACGGAATGTGATTGCAGTTGTCGCCAGCGCATAGGAACGACGCATCCAGCGCCGATGGCTTGCGATTTCACGACGCATCGCACGCCGAACGCCGAAGAACGTCGCAATCCACCACATGATGGCGAGCAACATGAAGTTCGACTGCCCCCAGATGCCGCCTTTGGCGAACACCGCCAGGTACGCACCAGATGGCGCGGCCCAGACAAGCACCATGAGCGCATACATCCGGCCAAGGTATCGATGTGCGCGAGGCTGCGATCGCAACAGCTTTCGACTGAATAGCAACGGACCGACGCTCAGGCAGAGTATTGCCCCGGCGACATGGAGAATAAACGCAGTGCGATACGCCGGCTGTAATGCGAGCGTGCCCTTCTCGATGAGAAACGCATGTTCGAGACGGCCATTGAAGTACGGAAGTGAGTTGATGACGATGATGCCAGTCAGCGCAATGACGCCAACCCAGAGGATCGATTCGACAGTCATCGCCGACCGTCGCGCAGCATGATCGCTGGCGGTCTGCATACGCATCCCTTGCACGTGGACTTCGTGGAGCGTGTTGCGCCCACTCTATGGGTACAACGATCGATCAGCCGAAATGTTTGACAAAATGCCACACGATTTGCGTGATTGCATCACAGAGCGCGCTTGGCCTACTAGTAACCCGCAGCCTTATCGACGACGTTGACCAGTGGTTCGCCGGCGCCAAAGCGACGAATGTTGTCGAGATACGTCCGCTTCCACACCGCCGACGTCAGCGGCGACCGACTCGAGACATGCGGCGTGATGATGACGTTCGGCATCGTCCAGAGCACATGATCTGGCGTCAGTGGTTCAGGGTCGGTGACATCGAGACACGCGCCGGCAAGATGTCCGCGCTGGAGCGCATCGACCAGGGCATCGGTATCCACAACCGGGCCGCGCGCGACGTTCACGAGGTACGACCCGGGCTTCATCGCGGCCAATTGCGCAGCGCCGATCATGCCCCGCGTGTCATCGGTCAGCGGGACGCTCAAGACCACGACATCTGCTTCTGCAAGGAACCGATCGAAGTCCGCCGCCGTCCCCTGCTCATCAACGTACGGTGGCGGTGTCGATTGGCTGCGCCGCGTCGCGACGACGCGCATGCCGAACCCATCGCCGATCCGCGCCACTTCGCGACCAATGCCGCCAAGACCGACAACGAAGAGCGTCTTACCGTTCAGTGCCACCGGCTGCGCACCGCTGCCACGACGATTCCATGTCCCCAACTGGTCCGGATGCGTGTAGTACCGCAAGTCGCGTGTGATCGTCAGCAACATGCCAAACGCATGCTCCGCAATGGTCGGCCCATGCACGCCCTGCATGTTCGTCATGATGATGTCATCGCGCTCGCGCAGCGCATCGACACGCAAATAGCGCTCTACGCCTGCACTGGGCGACTGCACCCACATGAGATTGTCCGCGACCGCCATCACGTCATCGGAGATGAACCTCGCATCCATGCCGTGCGCATCTGCCGCAAATCGAATCACATCCTCATCGGACGACGGTATGACGACGTGAACATTTGGCGCCGACTCTCGCAGCGTCGCAAGGTCTTCATCCGTCAGTGATCCCGCGATGAACAAGAGTGGTACTTCGGTGTGACGATTGAGAAGCCTGATGACCTCGCCATGACCGGCATCCATCGATTTTGACGTCGATGACGCACAACCCGCCAATGCGAAGACGATCGACATCATCAACACAAGCATGAGATTCTTCATGCGGTCATTCTCGCCGAGAGCACTATCTTCGCAAGTGAGTGCCAGACCGCAGTATCGCCCGCGAACAATCAGTCGGATGCATCTTCATCGGCAGCCGAATCGCCATCAGACACTCGACGCGACAGTCCATACTGTTCATGCAGCTGCTGAATGTCTTCTGGCACGCCAATGATCGTGACGCGATCGCCGGCTTCAATTCGCGTACTGCCCCGCGGAATCAGGACACTACCCGCACGTCGGATGACGGCGACGAGCGTCCCTTCCGGCAGCCCGAGGTCTCGAACAAACTTCCCGACCATATCCGAGGTCCTGGAATTCGGATCAGCAACGAGCGTCACGAAGCGGTCGTCCCGCAACAGCACTTCGCGGATTTCATGCTCATCCCGCGCATCGCGCCAGGCATCAGCGAAACTTGGCTCATCAACACGGCCTGCGATCTGCGCGAGGATGCGCAGATGTAATGCGGGATCAGACTCCGGGCTGACCAGGAAGAAGATCGCATGCACCGGCTGCGGCGGTTCGATCTCTTCGGTCAGTGGATCGTCCGCAGGTACAGCGACGTCATATCGACAACGTACGAGAACAAGTTCAGCCTTCTCGATTGAGACGGTTCTGAAGTGCGGCAGCGCCACACCGTGTGACACCGGCGTGTCGCCCGTTCGTGTGCCGTGGAGGAATCGTTCCGTGATCTCCTCGGCGGTGTTGGGAATGCGCCGCGTGAACTCCGTCGCGGCACGTTTGACGATTTCATCGAATTCAAGTCGATCCTGCAGATCGATCACGATGCACCGCGCGATGATGTCGTCGAAGGGATCCTGCTCGCGCAGCCCCTTCTCCTTCATGATGCCACGGAATTCACGGTCGAGACCCTCGTACTGCTTTCGCCCGAGCCGCTCGAACCAGTGGTAGATGGCGCCGTCGCGCTCAACCCGGTCAGAGCAATAGAAGCGATACCAGATGAGGCAGATGAGCACGACGCCGACCGTGAAGGCAATCGCCTGTGGACCCATATAGAGGATGAGCAGACCGCTCGTGATGATGCCGAAAACCTGCATCCATGGATAGAGCGGCGAACGGTAGCCGGGATCGTACGAGGCGATTCTGCTCTCGCGCATCACAATGACCGCAAGATTGACCAGCATGAAGATGAACAGCTGGAATGCACTTGCGAGTTTGGCGATGCCTTCAGCGTCGAGCAACAGAATGCACGCGATCATCAGACCGCCGGTCATCAGGATTGCTGCGACCGGCGTTCGAAAGCGGCCGAGTTTCGAGAGCCGCTCAGGCAGCAGGCGATCGCGCGCCATGGCGTATGGATACCGCGATGCCGCGAGCAGGCCCGCATTGCCTGTCGATGCGAATGCAGCGAGCGCCGCGATCACGACGAGCAACAAACCGGCTTTCGCCGGCAGCCAGCTGAATATGGAGTCCGCCGCGGTGGCAACCGGCGTGAGATCCGTTGCAAGCACGACGGGATCGACGACCGCAACGATCACAAACACGCCAATCGCATACACCAACGCGGTGACGGAGAGTGAAAGCATCATGCCGAGCGGGATGTTGCGATCAGGATGATGAACCTCTTCCGCGACACTCGCGACTTTGGTCAGCCCCGCGTACGACACAAACACAAAGCCGGCGGTCGACAGGATCGTCAGTGCATTCTCATTGAAGAACGGCGTCATGCGCGCGCGGGTCGTCTCGATTGGCTGACCACCAAGGAACACGAGCCCCTGCACGAGGAATAACGCCATCACCGTCAGCAAAACGATGACGAGCCAGCGTTGCAGCGCCGTTGTCTCCTTGGCGCCACACGCGTTGATGATGATGAATACGACGGTCAGCGCGATCGCGACCGGTTTGATCGGGAGTTCGACAAAGTACGCGGCATATGCACCGATACCAATCAGCGCAAATGCGGTCTTCAACGTCAGCGCGAAGTATGTGCCAAGCCCGCCGACCGTGCCGGCGAGCGGACCAAGGCTTCGGTCGAGAAAATAGTACGTGCCGCCGGCGCGCGGCAGTGCCGTGCTGAGTTCAGCCTTACTGAACATCGCGGGAAGGATGAGCAAACCTGCGACCAGATACGACAGAATGACCGCAGGCCCGGCCTTGGCGAACGCAAGTCCCGGCAACAGGAAGAAGCCTGAGCTGAACATCGCGCCAGTACTGACCGCGAACACATCAAAGAGACCAAGGTCTTTCTTCAGACGGTGGTCGGCTTGTACTGGATCGGTGATAGGCATCGGACGACTTCAACCCAGAAGGCAGCACATCAATGTGCTGTGGCAGGAACTCGCATCACCATGTCATGCATTCACGCGTGAATCACAACTTGCTCATAATCATCGGCTTCTTCGCCGGTATTCGCAAGGCGCTCCCGTGCATCGAGCACTCTTCTTCGAGCATCACCGACAGACGATGCGATTGCGGTCATATGCCCCATTTTGCGCCGAGCGCGTGGGACATCCTTCCCGTACAGATGCAACGCAATCGTCGAATCACGGAGTACATGCGACCAGGCTGGCGTGTGGTGTGCCCAGAGATCACCGAGCAAATTCACCATCGCTGCAGGCGTACGGAGTTCCATGTCGGCCAAAGGTAGATTGCAGATCGCCCGAACCTGCTGCTCAAATTGCGATGTTCGGCAGGCTTCGATCGTCAGATGACCGCTGTTGTGCGGCCGCGGCGCCAATTCGTTGACCAGGATGGAACCATCCGTGGTGACGAACATCTCCACGCAGATCAATCCTTCCAGGTCGAGCGCCAACGCGATATCGCGCGCGAGATCTGTTGCCGTCTGGCCGATCTGCGGCGTCACCTCTGCCGGCACGACCGACAAGTCCAGAATGTGATGCGCATGGTGATTCTCGATCGGACCGAAGACTTCGATTCGTCCTGCCGGTGATCGGGCGACAAGCATCGATAGTTCGCACTGAAAATCCACCACCGATTCGCAGAGCGCAGAATCCGTCGACAGTTGATCCCACGCACTCGACGCAGCGGCTGCATCACCGAGTCGAACCTGACCACGTCCGTCGTACCCAAGCCGTGCGGTCTTGACGACGACGTCGGTATTCAGTGCTCGCACCGCGTCCTCGAGCGCTGTCGCGGACGGGACATGGCGATACGGCGAGACCGGAAAACCATGGCGATCAAGAAACGCCCGTTCGCGAATTCGGTCTTGCGCGATGCGAAGCACATCGACGCCGGGACGAACCGGTGCCAACTTCTGCGCACATTCGACGGCATCATCGGGCACATTCTCAAATTCGAGCGTGATCACATCGCATCGCGATGCAAAGTCGCGGACCGCCTCGTGATCGTCATACGGCGCAACGACGACGTCGTCTGCAAGGCGCGCCGCCGGATCATTCGCGGAAGGACAGAACACAATCACGCGATAGCCGAGGCGGCTCGCGGCCGTGACGAACATGCGTCCAAGCTGACCGCCGCCGAAAATACCAAGCGTTGCACCGGGTTGAATCGAAGCGCGTGTGTCCATGTCAGACCAGTTCCATCGCCCGAACACGTTCCGCTTCGCTGCGGGCAAATTCTTCGAGCTGCTGACGAAGGGACTCATTTGACGTCGAGAGCAATCGAACCGCAAATAACGCCGCATTGCGTGCGCCGGCCTCGCCGATCGCGAACGTGGCGACGGGGACGCCGCGCGGCATCTGCACGATCGAGAGTAAGGAGTCGACGCCATGCAGGGCTCGGCTCTGAATCGGGACGCCCAACACCGGGACCGTCGTCCAGGCAGCGAGCATGCCCGGAAGATGAGCCGCGCCGCCGGCGCCGGCGATGATCGCTTTCAGCCCGCGCGAAGATGCCGTCATGGCGTAGTCGCGCATGACATCCGGCGTTCGGTGGGCCGAGACCACGCGCGCCTCTGCGGAGACGCCGAACCGCTTGAGTTCGTCCATCGCAGCCTGCATGGTCGGCCAGTCGCTATCGCTGCCCATCACCACACCAACCTGAACGTCCTGACCGGGCGTGCTCATCATTACTCTCCCTGGCCGCGGGAATACCCGCGTTCGCCATCGAAGGAATACAGATGCTCCATCTTGATGAAGTCAATGCCTGCATCCTCGATTCGCGTCAGCAGATCAATCACCGCACGATTCGTGAGTGCGTCGCTGCCGGTGCCCGTGAACCGGCACCGCCAGTGATCCGTGCAGAACGTCTCGGGCAGTCCATCCGGGAACACCTTCGTTCCGCGGTTCGTGATCATGGTCAACGGCAACGTGCTGTCTGCAATCGCATTCAAACGCTTGCCGAGTTCGTTGGGATCGCGATCACCCTCGTCCCAGTCGAGAAAGATGTCGACGCCTTCGAGTCGCTTCACCGGCCGTGCCAACCGCGTTGCGCCCTTGGTTGTCGTCTCCTCAACTGATGATGCATAGACGACTGGCTTCAGCGTCTCCGGCGATTGGCCGAGTCGGTTGGCTACCGCGTGCGCGAAGGCATCGGTACCGACGTACTTGCGCTCTGTTCCCCCGTCGCGAATGTCGGCGGTGACGACGCCCTCCTCGATCGTGCGCAGCCATGCGTTGTGCAGCGTCTGTGCTACGTCGCCCTGACCGATGTGGTCGAGCATCATCAGCGCTCCGTGCAGCAGACCGGAAGGATTGGCCACGCCCTTGCCGGCAATATCCGGTGCAGAGCCGTGAATCGCCTCGAACATCGAGACCTCATCACCGATGTTGGCCGAACCGGCGAGCCCCACTGAACCCGCGATTTCCGCGGCAATGTCGGACACGATGTCCCCATAAAGGTTCGGCAGACAGATCACGTCGAACTGTGTTGGTTCATTCGCAAGTCGGGCCGAACCGATGTCAACGATGTGCACTTCTGAATTGATGTCAGGAAAGCCAGCTGCGACCTGATCAAACACCTCGTGGAACAAACCGTCTGTGATCTTCATGATGTTGTCTTTGACGAAACAACTCACGGTCTTCCGCTCGTGATGCCGAGCGTACTCAAACGCATACCGACAGATGCGCTCACAGCCGGGACGACTGATGAGTTTCAGGCACTGCGTGACTTCCGGCGTCTGCCGGTGCTCGATCCCGCCGTATGTGTCTTCCTCATTCTCGCGCACGATCACGACGTCCATGCCCGGATGCGCCGTCGGAATAAACGGGGCGTATGTCGGACACGGACGGACGTTGGCGAACATGCCGAGCGTCTTGCGAATCGTCACGTTGAGTGACTTGTACCCCTTGCCTTGCGGCGTCGTGATCGGTGCCTTGAGCAACACGCCGGTTCGTCGCAGGCTGTCCCATGCTTCCGGCTTGATGCCCGTGCTGTGGCCGCTCTCGTAGACTTCGCGCCCCACTTCAATCGTGTCGATGTCGAGCGCAGCGCCGGCTTGCTTCAACAGGAAGAGCACCGCATCCATGATCGCGGGTCCAATACCGTCGCCGTGTGCCACGGTGATCGGGACGGCGGTATGTGACGACGACATGGCGGGTGACTCCTGAGATTCAGGCCGGCGATCGGACGAGGGTTGCGAACTCATGTGCGGGGGCTTTCCAGAGGGTTCCAGAGATGATCAGTTGATATTCATCGCGAACAATATATCATGATTCATAATACACGACTTGATTTTCGTGTAACGAATAGCATCATATCGCACGTTGTCAACGCTGATGAGTCCATCCCACACCAACCCTGAGCCTGAGCACACGAGCTGGACGTTTCTCACGAACCACTCGCACGTGCTGATCTGTCTGTATCGCGAACCGAATCTCCGCGTTCGCGATGTGGCTGAGCGCGTTGGCATTACCCAGCGTGCTGTCCAACGCATCATCGTTGACCTCGTCGATGCAGGCATCCTAGTGCGTCATCGCGAAGGACGCCGCAATGTCTACGAGGTCAATGCAACGATTCCGCTCCGGCATCCCGTGGAAGCACACCGACTCGTCGCCGACCTGGTTCAAATGGTTGGCGCCGAGCGAGCCCCGGCCCCCCACTAAACCCCCGTGGGTGTTCCTCAGCAAGGTGAAGTCACATGCCAGCCCCCGACTTCTACGGCTTCGATGCACAGATGCCAGCGCGAACGCACGCTGAACTTGTGGACATCTGCACGCGCCAGGACATCGATGCGTGGCGAACATGGTTTGGCCGGTTCGATCAATGCTGTCCGCGTGATCTGCCCGGCGATCTCGCGGTCACACAATGCCAGATGCACGCGGGACTCCCGAATCTCCAACGTGATGCCACGCCAGCGGCGGACTCGCCATCGCTCGTCTGGGCGTTGCGCGAGTACCTCTGCGCCACGGCGCCGACACGCCACCGCATCCGCGATGATGGCTTTAACGGCGCGTTCGACGATGGGCTGAACATCTTGACGAGACTGGCCAGCGATGCGCAGCGCGCGGCGTACCGCCAGTATCTGGATCGTATGCTCATGCCAGCGCCGACGCTGTTCCCATCTTCGGTTGAGTTCCTGCGCAACCTCGATGCGTACTGCTCATATATGAGTGCAACAGAACTCCAGACGATTCTCGACGATGATGAACAGTCGGCGTTCATGTCGACAGTCACGCAGTCGCTTCAGGTCGAACCGGATTGGACCGCGCACTACGCAACGATGCTTCACGACTGGAAGTCGTTCCTTTTCGAGGTCGCCCATGCAGGCCGAGATCTGTACTACGTCGAGCTGGCGACCTGATCTGCATGCATCCACACCGTCGCCAGCACGACTGGCCACATCCACCCATTGGTCTTGGCGTCAACCGGCGAGCCTGAGCGTCGTCCGCCGACCGCTCTATACTGACTGCCATGTTGATGCTGTTCGTGTACCTGTTCATCGCCCTCGCCGCCTCATTCCTGTGCTCGCTGCTCGAAGCGGGCCTGCTGAGCCTGCCGCGGTCGTACGTCGCCCTTTTGGTTGATGAAGGGAAAGCCGCTGGCAACCGCCTGGTCAAGCTGAAGGCGGACATCGATCGTCCGCTCGCCGCCATCCTCACGTTGAACACGTTCGCCCATACCCTCGGCGCGGCCGGCGTCGGTGCGGAAGCCGCCCGAATCTGGGGCGAAACATGGGTCGGCGTCGTCGGCTTCGTCGTCACGATCCTCGTGCTCGTCTTCTCGGAGATCATTCCCAAGACACTCGGCGCGGTGCACGCGAAGCGACTTGCGGGCTTCACCGCCATGACGTGCATCATCCTGATGTGGACCCTGTATCCGGCGGTCATGGCGTGCAACTGGCTGTCACGAGCCATCTCCGGGCGCGGCGTGCATGCGCCAACGATCAGCCGGGATGAACTTCGTGTCGTCGCCGGCTGGGCGCAGCAGGAAGGCGAGATCGACACGACCGAAGCGCGCATCATCCGCAACATGATCGCATTGCGCGAAGTGAGCGTCGGTGAGGTCATGACGCCACGAACGGTCGTGACATCACTTCGAGCAGATCGAAACATCGGTGACATTGCCCGCGAAGGTCCGCCGCGTTTCAGTCGCGTTCCTGTCATCGGCCGGTCACTGGATGACTGCCTCGGGATCATTCACAGGCTGGATCTCCTACGCGCGCTGAGCGACGGCGACATGGAGAAGAAGGTCAGTGAGCTGGCTCGACCGGTTCATGCGGTGCCGCTGACCGCGCGGCTGCCGGAAGTCCTGCGCAAGTTCATCGAGCGTCGTGAGCATTTGTTCATCGTGGTGGATGAATACGGCGGCAGCGCCGGCGTGATCGCGCTGGAAGATGTCCTCGAGACCATTCTCGGTCTGGAAATTGTGGATGAAACGGACAGCACGGACGACATGCAGGTGCTGGCGCGCGAACTCGTTGCGGCACACCGCCGGGCACGCCCGCTCGAGGACGCTGCGGCTGAAAAGGACGCGGACAGTCCGGCGGACGATTGAGAATCCATGCATTTGTCACCACTTCTCATGATGACGATGTTGACGCTGATCTTCGCAGATCACTCCTTCGCTGAACCTGATCAACCCTCCCCCGAAGACATCCGCGCCTACATGCAGAAGTGTGTGTATGACGACGTTGCCGCTGATCTCATTGCTGAATTCGGCACTGACTACCGCGGGCTAGACCTGACAGGAATGAACTTTGGAGGAACTCGACGGGAAAACCACCCAACCAATCTCGAAGGCGCGGATTTCAGCGACGCAATATTGCGCAATGCTCGTTTCGGCGCCGCAATACTGAGTCACGCATCGTTTCGGGGTGCCGATCTCACGGATGCACAGTTTGTGAGGGCAGATCTGAGATCAACTGAATTCACACAGGCGACCCTGAACGACGCTCATTTTCTAGCGTGTGACTTTTGCGATGCTGACTTTCGCGGCGCCAGCCTTGAAAACACCATCATGAACCAAGGCAAATACGCGCGTGCAAACTTCTCCGATGTGGATCTCAGCGTCGTAGAGACTCAATTCAGAGGTCACGACATGACCGCAGCGGTGTCTCACCGCACAGATCTGACCGGCAAGAGTTTCGTCGGAGCGCGTCTGGTCAGCGCCGACCTGACTGATGCGATTCTCCGAGATGCTCACTTTTCAAGGGCGGACTTGACCGACGCCAACCTGGACGGCGCGGACCTCACTGGCATCACGGTTATTGGCGCCTCGCTCAGCGGCGTCACGGGCCTGGATGATGAAGCGCTTACTGCGTTACAGGCGGCGACCATCGCACCCGAGATGACACCAGAGCAGACGCGAGAGATGAAGCGCTCCATCGCGCGGTCGTTTCTCTCGCGGTACGGATTCGTGGTGTTCGTCGGCGTTTTCAATATCGCTGTATTGATTGTCCAGTTGTTTCGCCGAACGCATCGCGTCTGGAAGTGGGTATTGCTTTCAGTCAATACAGCCATGCTCTGGCCGCCATGGATGCTCGCCCGCCTGCTGATCGGTGGCGGCCATTCCACGCGACAACTCGGCGGCGATTCAGATTCATGGTCGGCATGGATAGACCAATGGTCGCTCTCGGTACTGCTGTGCGCCGTGACCGCCGCGACACTTGTTGTCTATGTGATCTGGCTCTCAGTGACTCTCTGTAAGCGACGTCATTCGCAGCATACTCACTACCTTACATTCGCTGCTGGCCTGACGTTATTGCATTTGATTTGCCTGTTGATGATGCTGTTTGCAAATGTGCCTACAGCATGATTTCGGAGCGTCCATCGTAACGCGCCATGCAAACCCAATCGTGATCTTCGCGCCAACGCACCGACGCCGTTCACGCGCGATGTCGTGACGGCGTCGGCGATTGCGTCTGATGTGAAACGTCTACTTCGCGCGGTCGTAGTCGATGATGTAGACCGGCTCGTCCATGCCTTCGATGCTCATCGAGAACGTCATGCCGGTGTCATCGAAGACTGTCGTGTTGACCATCTCGGCTTGCTCGCCATCCATGCCGGTGGATATGCCGCGCATCGTCAGCGTCTTCGATTCCTTGTCGTACTCGCCTTCCATGGTCATGAGCTTCGGCGTCATAGAGTCGATCCAGACGGACACGAACTTCTTCTGCTCGGGGTCATAGCCGAGGATCTCCATCCCCTTGAACGGCTGTCCCATCATCGTGGTTTCGAAGTGCGAGACGTTCCAGAGTCCACCCATCACCGAATCGATTCGATTGGCCGCAGCCGCGCCGCCCATCATGCCGCTCGTCGTCGCGGTGTAGTTGCCGGCATGCTTGGCGAGCCAGGCGTGCTCTTTCGTTGCCGCCGACATCGGCGCATCCTGCGAAGCGGTCTTGCCGACGGCATAGCTGGTGATGCCGGTGGCGAGCAGTGCCAAGGCACCGATGATCATCGTGTTGGTCTTCATCATTGTTCTTCCCTGCAAATCAGACGTGTGATACCGACATCAAAGCGTCGGCAGAAGTGATTCAAGCGTGTCGTACGACGCAGCGTACCCGTCCTTGAAGCCCGGTGCAGTGGCCTGTTCGAGACCCGCGGCAAGCTGATACTCGATGTCAACGGTGATGGTTGTCGTATCACCGTTCGACTGGAATGACGTGGTCACCGTGCTCGCGCCCTCCGGCCACATTTCGTAGTCTTCGGTATGCACGATACGTTCATGCGGCACAATCTCCTTGAACACCGCGGTCATACCCATTTCAAAGTCGGGGTTCTTCCATACGAAGCGCGCGGTACCGCCAACTCGAAGATCGACCTCACACACCGGCAGCGAATGTCCGGGCGGGCCGGTCATCCACTGCTTGAGCAGTTCCGGCTCCGTGTGGGCGCGCCACACAAGTTCCAGCGGTGCATTGAACGAGCGCACAATGCGCACCGAGGTCGATGTCGGCGTTGAGAAATCAAAGTGATTCATGCGTCGTCATGCTCCGACTGGGCCTTGAGGGTATCGAGCACGCCGTCGAGGCGCTCATAATTCTGCTGATATGTCGCGTGTACATCGCCGAGCCAGGCCTGCAGCGCGTGCAGGCCGGCAGGCTCCAGCGCGCATGGCCGCGTCTGTCTGACGCGCGAACGCGAGATCAAGCCGGCACGCTCGAGCAACTTGAGATGCGATGAGATTGTGGGCTGGGTGAGTTTGAACCCGCTGACGAGTTCGGAAACCGTGGCGGAGCCCTTGGCCAGACGGGCCAGAATCTGCCGGCGGGTCGGATCGGCCAGCGCGGAAAACGTCAGGTCGAGCGTCGTCATGCCGATAGATTACGGTCTATATAGATGAAAAGCAATCATCGAGCGCGAGTTGAGAATTTCTACTCATCGCCCAGAATCCCCACTGATCGCTTGACAGCGGCGTTGATGTAAAATATCTTTAACATCATGTCAATAATTGCAAACACTGCTGGCTCGATGGCCTTTCGGGAGAAAATCGCCTGGCTGTCACTTGGCTCCATCGCGATCGCGTTCATCCCCTACTTCATCTGGGTCAGCATCTCACCGCCGACCAACCCACTACCTGATTTCGACTCGATGCGCCTCTTCGCCGCCGCCGCAGTCACACAGATGATCCTGCTCGGTGGCGGTCACATCTGGCTCCGAATGCGCATGCCCGATGAGGCGCGCACGCCCGCCGATGAGCGGGACCGCGCTATCGCACATCGCGCCGTTGCTCTGGCCTATTACGTGTTGATCTCCGGCGTGATCCTTGTGGGATGCGTGCTCCCGTTCACGAAGAACGGCTGGGCGCTGATCAACGCCGCCGTCGCCGTCATCGTCATTGCCGAACTTGTGCATTACGGCGTCTCCGTCTGGTGTTACCGACGAGGGACAGTTTGACGAAGAAACGAATCACCAATCAGGTCCGACTCCTGCGGTTTCAGCACGGCGAGATGACGCAGGCGCAACTCGGCGCGCAGATCGGCGTCACGCGCCAGACCATCGCCGCAATTGAAGCGGGCAAGTACGCACCATCGCTCGAAGCAGCGTTCCGCATCGCCGATGTGTTCGGCAAGACGCTCGATGACGTGTTCAGCTGGGAAGATCCGCCATCCTCGTCGCCGTAGCGCATCCTGCAGTCACTCCGCGGGACGTAACGTCAAGTCCACCACAACTGGACGATGATCAGACGCGACTGCCTCGTCGATCACCGCAACCGATCCAACGGCCCACCGCGCTGCAGGTGTGCAGTACACGAAGTCGATTTCGATCGAAGGATCATCCGATGGGAATGTCAAGCGCTGTTCAGCCGGCTTGTCCGCCTCTCCGGCGATGCCATCAAACAGTCGCATGGTTCTCGATCCCGGCTGGTCATTGAAATCGCCCAACAGGATGCATGGACCATTGTGATCACGAACGTGCGCGGTCACGATCTTCGCCTGGGCGAATCGAAACGCATCATCTTCGACCCAGTCGAAATGCACGTTGACGACCTGCACGACCTGTCCATCAGGCAACCGCACATCCACGCATAGCGCGATGCGCGGCTCGTTGCCATTGGGAAGACGGAGCGGCGTCACCTTGACGATCGGGTACCTCGACAGCATGGCCATGCCGTATCGTCCGCCCTGAAAATCCATGAACGACCCGTACGCAGGATGCATGCCGAGGCGCTGCGCGAGCACATTCACCTGATTCACGCCCCCACTGCGCGTCGCCCGCAAATCCACTTCCTGCAAACCGATGATGTCTGCATTGAGACTAGCAAGGACTGCGGCAGTGCGATCGAGATCGATGCGTCCATCCATGCCCGCACCGTGACGAATGTTGTAACTGGCCGCCCGAATGCCATGGTCGGTCGATACGGACGTTGGCGACCGTTCCAAGGTCGTGACGACCGCAGTGTGATCCGATGGGAATTGAATCGCGTGTTGACGGATTACATGCGATGCCGCAACGCGCCATGCCGGCGCACGCGCGTAAATGAAGTCGATGCGATCCTGCTCCTGCGTCGGGAATCGAGGCGTCCATGTGGCATCGCGAGCGCGGTCGATGACAGGATTCAGGACGCGGTACGTGTCGACGAACCCCTGCTGCGTCAGGATATGACTGGTCGGCCAGTCAACGACCGCGTGATACTGATCCCAACCGACCTCACCGTAGTCCAGATGTGACATCGAATTGAAATCGCCGGCGATGATGATGGGAACATCGACATACGCAGTCGCCGACAATCGCGCTTCGATCGCGCTCCACATCGCGTTGAGATCAATCGCAGATGCCTCGCACGCCGCGAGCATCTTCCTTGGCTGCGATGAATCGCGCGTCCCGGCTTCCCAGATCTCACCCGAATACGGCAACCAGATTGAATAGAACGCCAATCGCGAACCATCCGGCAACTCAAGGATCGCACCGACGCATTTGAATGCCGCGTGCACGGAAATATCTTCAAAGATCGAAAAACGACTGTGAATCGAGACATTCGTCCCGCGCGAATGAAGGTGGTACCCGAGCGCATCAGCGATGAGCTCGCCGGAACCGTACGTCTCTTGCATCGCAACGATGTCAACATCGCTGTCGCGAATGACATCAATCACGCGTGCCGGTCCGATGTCTTCGCCATCCTCACGTCCACCGCGCCAGATGTTCCAGGCCATCACGGTCAGTTCGGATGCTTCGGTATTCGACGAAGTCTGCGTCGTTGTCTGCGCCATGCCGGCGACAGCAATCGAACACCAGAACACAAGACCGATAAGACATCGCTTCATGTCGCAACTCCTGTGCGCACGCATCGAGACGTTGAAGTGACGCACCCGCGCTGACATTCTCGGACGCGACGTTCCGGATGTCGACCCAACTTACGCGACTCGGCGTTGAGGAACTACGCTAACTGAAGGTGTACAACGGCACGAGCGATCCGAACCTGAAGATCTTCGCCGTCTGGACACAGGACAAGAAGCCCGACCCGAGCGTAATCTTCGATTGATCCACATCACACAACGATACATCGACACGGGACGACCGCCATGGTCGTCCCGTTCTCATTGAATCATCGATGTGAACGCGAATGGCGTATCAACTCAGTCGGCAGGCTCCAGCACGATGCGACACGTGTACTCCAGTGTGTTGCGCACATCATCTGGCCCATCCGGACCTTCGAGGCCAAAATGCTTCAACAGATCAACTCGCCATGAACCTTGCAGCACCAAGCGCGGACGTCGATCCGCTCCGACGGTCAACTCCAGTTGAGACGGCACTGTGATTTCGACCGATCGGCCCTTCATCGAGAAGACGCCGTACATCGTGAACGGGACGACAGAACCGAATTCGAGTGCGCTGTCAGACGGTGCGTCGACCGACGTGATCTGGAATGATGACGTCGGGTACGTTGTGCCATCGAGCATCTCGGCTGTCTGAAGGTAATCATCCAGATCCGGCTCGCCCATCGTGACGGATGCCACCTGCACTTCGAACGATCCGCTCGCGGCATTCAACGCAGAAGGGTCGAGTTGCAGCACGCCAGCAAGTTCAGTCGCCTGTCCGCTGTATCCATCGAGCGGCGCCGGAAACCTGAATCGAATCGACGGTCGATCTGAGTTCGCCGATGCATCGACTCGCCATGCGGACGGAACCTGCAAGTCAGTCGGCATCTCCACGACGTTCTCCGGCGCTGCAGGCAACGACAGTCCCAGGCCATCCCATGTCACCGTTGCAACGTCAGCCGGCAACGCGATGAATCCATCCCCGATTGTCGCATCGACGATGGCCGCATCGATCCACTCGCCGAGCTCGGCCGCCGCGCGGGCAAACAGCCGCGCACGATCATCCCACGGCGCACTGAGCGGATCACCCAGCCGTGTCCGCAGTGGATCATGGCAATGGAACTGCGAGAACAACGCCGTGCTGACGAACAACTGACCGTTGGCGTCAACGTACGGATGAAAGTCGATGTAGAACAGTCGGTCCGTCCGCGCGAGCTGCACTGTTGCCGGCCGCGTGAAGTCCGGCAGACCGATGGTGATCGCCTCGCGCGCCATCGCATCGAATGCGTCAGCATCAAAGCTCGCGGGAATCTCACCATGCAGCGCCGTCAACTTGATCGGCGTCGCGATGTGCATCCGTCCGCGTTGTGTGACCGGAATGTCCGTACGTTCGCGGTCCCGCGATTCCTGGACGAAGACGCGCGATGTCTGAACGAAGTTCCGAACCCGATCGAGCGTCGTTGTTCGCCCCTGATAGACCGAGCGACCACGGTGATCAGCAAAAACCACCGCGGGCACGGCGTGAATCTCCGACGGCGCGCCGGCACTGACATCCTTCTCAATGAATTCGAGGCCCATTTCTGCTGCGAGTTCTCGCAATGCCGGCGCCAGCGTTGATGACGCCATCGCGCTGACGTCGGAGCCATCTTCGACCGTAAGGAGAATCAACTGTTCGGAGGGCGCGGCGATCGCCATCGGCCCGATGCAGAGGACCACGACAACGCACAACCAATTCCGCAGCCGACGAGCCATCGTGTGCGGCATCACTTCGAATAGCCTGCAATCGCAACGTTCAATTCAATGTCCTGCGCGACCGTCGCAAACGGCGTTGCTGGCTTGAGGTTGAACTCGGTTCGATCGATCGAGAAGTTACTGCGGAGCACGAGCAGGTCGCCTTCCTTCGCGCCACCACGACGCGCAGCCCCACCTTCGACGTATGTCGCGTCGATCATCACGACTTTCTCTACTTCAATGCCTCGGACCGACAACATGCCTTTCACCCACAGGCGAGCGTCGTTGCCGCGTGTGCGTTCGACCGCAATGGTCTCGCTGAATACGAAACGAACCATGAGGTGATTCGACAGGTCAAGCCAGTCAGCGCCCTGCAACACACTCGTCATACGCGGGTTGCTCGTGTTGATCTTGCCGGCGTCCAGTTCGAGGGCGCCCTGGAAGCTCTCTGGATTCACGGGATCATACGAGATCGTTCCGCTGAGTCCCGATGCGAAACCCACGATCGGTTCGAGTTCGGAATCAAGCATGAAGCTGATGGCATTCACACCCTTCGGATCCTTGAAGTCGAATGTCATCGCGCTCGCTGTGGCGGTCGTCGTCTGCACCGGCAACGGCTTCGGTGAGGTGGCGGCCACGGCCACAACGGTGCCCGCAGCGGCAACCATGGCAAGCAGCGCAGTCATTCGGACAATGGGACGTTTCATCAGCACGGTGTTATCTCCGGATCAACTGTCAAGGGTGAGGTTCGTCAGCCACGAGGTGACGGAACACGCAGGTCAAGAATCGTACGGGAAGGAGGTCCCGGGACAATGGCCGAGAACAACCCATCAAGACGAAAAGGCGAAAGTCGATGGTTGCCCCACCGTATGATGCGACCGCCGTTGCTCATTCCCGAACGGGTCTCACTTCGGCAATATTCCGCCTGAATACGGCCACATCGCGATATCATGATCAACGATCGACGGCTTCTCTGTAGCCCTCCTTCGGTGACCAGTCATGCACACCCGAGACGGCATCACTCGGTAGGCGAAAATACCCGTGCAGAACAATGAACTCTCAAGACGGCTCTTTCTGGCGCATATGACCGCACTTTCGGCGGGGTGCATGCTCGCGGCCCGCGACGACCATCAGAACCCATCGCAACGAATCGATATTGCACAGTTGACGCTTGGGACCGCACAACCCATCGCGGTCATGAAGGCGTTCTACGCGAGCCGACTCGGCATGCCCGTCGTGCAGGAAGACAACACATCGCTGACACTTCGGGCCGGTCACAGCATGCTCACGTTTCAACATGATCCAACGGCCAACGCGTTCTATCACTTTGCCTTCAATATTCCGTCGAATCAGATCTCTTCGGCGCATGCGTGGTTGAAGGCGCGTGAGTGCCCGCTCATCGTGCCTCCTCGACGCCTCAACGATGATGAGCATGCGCGCGACATTGTCGCGTTTCGACATTGGAATGCCCATTCGGTGTTCTTCTGGGATCCCGCCGGAAGCGCGGTCGAGTTCATCGCACGGCATGATCTGAAGAATGAAGCAACGCAGCCGTTCTCGAGTGACGCCGTGCTTAATATCAGTGAGATCGGACTGGTCGTCGACGATGTCCCGTCCGTCGCCGAGCACATCAGAAAGTCGCTTGGCGCGACGTCGTACATCGGTGCCAATGCCGCGTTCGATCCGATCGGTGATCAGCACGGCTTGATTCTGATGATGACGCGTGGCCAATCCATGGCGTTCGGTCAGGGTCGCAAGCGCGATGCATATCCGACGACGATCGAACTGCAACGCGAGATGCGAACCGATGTTCGCTGCGAAGGCTTCCCGTACGTCATTCGCCCGTCGAATCGTCGTCGCGATCAGCCGAAGTGACGCCATCTCAACAACCAGATTGTCGCCGCTGAATATGTCAAATCAGTCGAATCAGGCACCGGATGGCGCATCTCCGATCACTTCGTCTCCAGAGACACTTGTGCTGTCCCGCTGATCCCTTTAGGATCGAGAGATCCGGCACCATCAATATGTCCTGATGCTGCCGCTATGTCTCTATGCCTGCTCGACTTCGGTTTCAACGCGGCCGACCGGCAAACGACCGCAGGAAGAAGGAACGACCATGAGTACGATTTCACGTGGGAAGCAGTGTCTCTTCGGCGGCGCGCTCGTCGCCGCGGGACTCAGCGCGTCCACGCAGGCCGACTTCATCATCGGCGAAACCACGCATAACGCCGGGCTGAGCGCCGGCGCGTATGTGGCGGGATACGCCGGTGCCGGGAACTACACGCTGGCGCTTGATTTCAGCGCTCCATTCGGGCCGTCGACAGCGTCCGTTTCGTTTCCGACCGGCACCGCCGCCGACGTCGTGCTGAGCGATACCGTGATCACCGGCACCGTCGAGAAGAAGATCAGTTCGTTCGGTTACTTCGCATTCGTAACGACGTTTACCGTGACCGAAGACATGGACGTGATGGTGTCGTGGGATGTTTCTGACGATGTCCCGACGGTCGACCGCCGGTTCCGCGTGTATCAGAGTATGGGTCCAGACCTTTTCGAATACGACCCATTTGCTGGTCCGCACGCCGGCACCGCGACAATCTCACTCGTTGCCGGCCAGCAATACTTCATGGACACGCTGTACCGATCAATCGGAACGCGCGGCCCGGGTACGTTCAGTCTCTCGCAGATACCCGAATCAGATTGCCCTGCGGATTGCGCGCCGGACAACGGTGATGGCACCTTCGGCAACGATACGGTGAACATTGATGACCTCCTTGCGGTCATCAACAACTTCGGCAATCCGGGCGGACCGTGCGACAACGCGCCAGACAATGGCGATGGCACGTTCGGCAACGGCATTGTGAACATTGATGACCTGCTTGGTGTCATCAACGCCTTCGGTGCGTGTCCGTAACGAAGACGTTATCCCTGATACGTTTCGACGCAAACGCAGGGACATATCGTGATCGTCCAGACGAGGCCGTTGACGCACTGTCAGCGGCCTCGATTCATGTCCAGACATCGCGACGTATACTCAGCGCGCGTCCAATGAACGACATCCGCGAGGACTTTGAACCGGTGCATGCACGTCCGACCAAGCGAGCGCAAGCGATCCAGCAGATTCGCAGGGCGATCAGCGAAGGTCGACTGCAGGATGCGTACGAATCTGCGAGAAAACTGGTCGCCAGAAACAAACGGGACGCTGAAGCACACTTCCTGATCGGCCTTATTGCAGAACAGACCGGGCAGACCGCACTCGCGCGATCACATGCCACAACATCATTGCAGCTTCGCGAGCATGCTGACACGCTGTTTCTGCTGTCGCGCATCGACCGCCAGACCGGCAATACGGACGATGCGCTTGACACCTGCGACCGCGCGCTCAGCCACAATCCGCGTTCAGTTCCATTGTTGATTCACCGCGCTGCGACGCTCGAAGAAGCTGGCCGATTCGTTGATGCTCGCGCCGTGGTTGATCCACTGATTCAACGGTTCGAAGACGAACATCGCGGCGTTCCCGCACCGCTGCGCTTCGAACTTGCAAAGCTTCTGGTCCATGACAGGAATTACGAAGCCGCCATCGAAGTGATCGACGATCTCGTCGCCGATTCGAGCACACCCACACAGCTTCGCCGCCTCACCCATTACCTTCAGGCCAAAGCGTTTGATCGGGCCGGTCGGTATGACGATGCGTTTGCGGCGGCCAGCGCAGCAAACAAAATCGACCAGCTTGCTTTTGATCCAACACTGTACGAAGCGCAGGTTTCCGTACTCATCGAACAGTGGACGGCAGCGCGCCTCGACCGCTTTCCGATCGCCGATTGTGACAGTGAACTGCCGGTGTTCATCGCAGGCATGCCGCGATCAGGTACATCATTGATTGATCAGATCATCGATGCGCATCCGCGTGCGTCTGGCGTCGGCGAGTTGTCTGCGCTTGAACACTTTGCACAGCAGCTGTCCGCGGCATACAACGCGGACCTTGAACCGCCCAAGTGCTTCGGGCGGTACGATCGCAGCCGCTGGTCGCAGGTCGCGCGCAAGTACGTGTCGACGATCCGCAAACAATCGCCCGCGACATCCGTTCGAATCGTGAACAAGGCACTTGGCAACAACAAACTGGTGGGCTTGCTCGCGTGCCTTTTTCCAAAGACGCGTGTGATCCATGCCATGCGCGATCCGCGTGATGTTGCCATCTCGTGCTACATGGGCGGTTTCAACAATCAAGTCCACCCGTGGACGACTCGTCTGGATTGGGTTGCCGCGGCGTGGGAGCAATCATTACGCATGATGGACCACTGGAAGGACGTGCTTGACATTCCGATCCTTGACGTGCAGTACGAACGTCTGGTGACTGACCCGGACCGAGAAACACGACGACTCATCGAATTCCTCGGCCTTGACTGGGATCCGGCGTGCCTCGAGTTTCACCGCTCCACGCGCACGGTTCGAACACTCAGTTACGACCAGGTCAATCGCCCGCTCTACACCACTTCAGTTGGCCGACATACGAAGTACGCATCGCATATGGGCAACATCGAGTTTCCAGACCGACCCGATGCGCATTGACTGACATATGACACCGGCGGTCTGAACGTGAGAATCCTACCGATGCGAATCGTGCTTCCACTGATGATCTTCGTCGCGCTCGTTGCGGCGGCGGCATACATCGGCGCCCAATTCACGCCGGGCGAATGGTACGCAACGCTGCATCGTCCCCCGCTCGCGCCGCCGAACTGGATCTTCGGACCGGTGTGGACTGTGTTATATCTGTGTATTGCAATTGCGGCGTTTCTCATGTGGCGATCGCCGAACGAGAAGCGCCGACTGCCCGCCACCATGCTCTGGTGTTGCCAACTCACATTGAACGCACTCTGGTCATGGCTGTTCTTCGGACTCGAACGTCCGGGCGTGGCATTGATCGAGATCATGGTGCTGCTGGTGATGTGCATCGCCACCATGCGCATGTTCTTGACGATTCGAAAATCCGCCGGCCTGCTGTTCCTGCCGTACGTGGTGTGGGTGAGCTTCGCCACGTACCTGAATGCCGGCTTCTGGTTTCTGAATCGATAAGCGCAGCGCGTCGTGAACCAATCGAAACATCCGCGCAGCCCGATACGTGTGTCACGTCACGGCGTTTCGGGCGTTGAGAATCCAATCTGTGCCGCATCCAACCTCGACTGAGCGTCGAAACCCTTCGGCCGGGCGTGGCAGTCGCTGCGCCGTTCGATCGTTTATCGCCCATCGAGAGGATCTGCCGTGTTTCGAGCTACCATGCTGTTGCCCGTGTTTCTGCTCATCACGCTCGGTGCGACGGCATCGCCCGACCGATTCGCGACAGACTTCAACAATGGCACCGAGGAGTGGCGCGTCGTCGTCGATGGCGTCATGGGCGGCCTCTCGACCGGCTACGTCGTCCCGACCGAACCTGGCATCATGCTTTTCACCGGCAACCTGTCGCTTGAGAACAACGGCGGCTTCTCTCAGATTCGTCGACCCGTCGAAGGATCGCTCTTCGACGGATCGGATGGCATTGAGATCACCGTTCGCGGCGATGGACGGTCGTATCGCTTCGATGTCCGCTGTTCCAACGCGCGAGTTCGCGCCGGCGGATATCAGCAGACGTTCGACACCGTTGATGGTGAATGGCGAACGATTCGCATGTCGTATGACGATTTCGTCCTCCTGACGTTCGGCCGACAACTTCGAAATGCCCCGCCGCTCACACCGGGGATGATTGAGTCCATTGGCTTCACACAATCTGAGAAACGTGAAGGCTCGTTCCTGCTTGAGGTGTCGTCGATCCGAGCCTACGACGATGCTGCGGTTGCCCGTGCTACCACCAACGCCCGACCATCGACCGCTGCGACACTGCGATCCATCCTTGATGAACGTGCACGCGAGCGCAGTGAGATCGAAGTCGCGAGTGAATCAACGACCGCCGCACGGCTCCGCAGCGTGCTCAACGAACGAGCGCGACAGCGAGAACAATCTCTGGATCAGGACAACGTCACCGTGTCAGCCAGCGCCAGTCTCGAAGCCGCTCGGCTGACGGAACTTGCCATCAATCGTGGCGTGCCGCTGTTCAACAATGGCCAGCACGTTGCCTGTGCCGCGATCTATGAGATTGCGATCGAAGCCATGTTGGCACTCGGCGCTGATGATCTCGGCGATCCGGTTGTGAATCGCCTTCAGCACGGCCTCGACGAAGCACGGCACATGTCGCAAGCAGCCGACCGGGCGTGGGCATACCGGCAGGCGATGGATGTTGCGTACGTGCAGCTCATCCGCCAGTCTGACATGACACGAACCGTCAACGCTCACTAGCCTGACGAGAACGGCGCAGCTGCAAACCGACCCTGTCGACAAGCCGACGCCTCCAACGGTTCGGCCGCGACGGCAGTAGAATTCGTTCATGGATGCATGGCCGATTCTCTTCGACGTCTTGCTTCTGCTGTCTGGCGCGACCGTGCTGGGCATTCTGTGTGCATGCATCCGTCAGAGTCCGATCCTCGGGTACCTCGCCGCCGGCACACTGCTGGGCCCGAATGCGCTCCAGCTCGTATCGACGCGCGATGAAGTCGCGCTGCTGGCCGAACTCGGCATCGCCCTGCTGCTGTTCACGATCGGCCTTGAGTTCTCATGGCGACGCCTGATCGGTCTCGGACGAACCGCGATCGGCGGCGGCCTGCTCCAGGTCTCCATCACGCTCGCACTTGTAGCCGGCATCTGCGCCATCATCGGACAACCAATCCGGACGTCGATCGCACTCGGCGCGATCGTGGCGCTCAGCAGTACTGCCTGCGTGCTTCGCCTGCTGGTCTCACGCGCGGAAATCGAAACACATCACGGCCGGCATGCGCTCGGCGTGCTGCTGGTCCAGGACGCCGCGGTCGTTCCACTCGTGCTGCTCGTGTCCCTGTTAGGCGGATCGGCTGGATTCGCGGACATGAGCTGGACCATCGCCCGCGTGCTCGGTGGTGCGGCTGCGTTGGTCGCATCGCTCTATATTCTGCTCCGGTTCGTGATGCCGCGCCTGCTGGAACTGGAAACCCTGCGGCACAGCCGCGAATTGCCTGTGCTGCTGGCGATGGTCGTCGGCCTCGGAGCCGCGTGGGCATCGCATGAATTCGGCCTGTCGCCGGCACTCGGTGCGTTCGTCGCGGGCATGTTGCTGGCGGCATCGCCTTTCGCCACGCAGATCCGTGCCGATGTTTCGTCGTTGCAGGCGTTGCTCGTCACCCTGTTCTTCAGTTCCATCGGCATGCTCGGCGATCCCGGTTGGCTGCTGGAACATGTTGGCGAAGTGATGCTGGTCGTCTTCAGCGTTGTTGTGGGTAAGGCGATCATCGTGTGGCTGGTGCTGCGCATTCTTGGCCTTGCCCATGAGAGCGCACTCATGTCCGGCTTGTGCCTCGCGCAGATTGGTGAGTTTTCGTTCATTCTTGCGATGACGGCGCACGGTAGCCTGATCGACGATGAACTGCTGAAGCTGATCGTCTCCGCGACAATCATCTCGCTTTTCGCCACGCCGTACCTGGTATCAACCGCGCCGTGGCTCGCGCCGCGTATCATTGCGGGCCTTCACCGCATTCGACTCGTATCAGCATCTCCAATGTCCTCCGTTGCGCCGTCCGAAGCGTTGCAGGGGCACATCATCCTGATCGGTTTCGGGCCCGCCGGCCAAACCGTCGGGCGCGCACTCGCTGATCGTGACGAGCAGGTCGTGGTTGTGGATCTGAGTCGAAAAGCGATTCAGTTCGCGCGCGAGATGGGGCTCGATGGACACGTCGGCGATGCCACGCACGCGGATGTCCTGCGCCACGCCGGCGTTCAGCACGCTGATGTCGTCGTCATTACGTTGCCGGCTCCGTCGGTCGCGGTGCAGATTGTCGAACTGGTTCGCTCCATCACACCTACGGCCATGATCGTCGCCCGTGCCCGCTATCACATGTTCGTCGATGAGATGAGCGTTAGCGGTGCGCATGAAGTTGTCGATGAAGAATCGATGACCGGCCAGCGCCTCGCGGCCCACGTTCGACGCCATCTCGCGAGCCGGTCGCCGCAGCCGCCGGCCTGACGAGACCTTGCGCCAATCTGGAACTTGTCCACATCTTGACAGAGTCCAGAATCGGGCCTACAACACCCGCTTATGGATCTCGATCCTCGCAACACGATTCAGGCGCATGGCCTGCAGGTCACCGCCCAACGTCTCGCCGTCATGCGAGCGGTATCCGACCAACCGCATAGCACTGCGGATGACATTACGGACGTCGTGCGCAATGCGATTGGATCCGTTTCACGTCAGACCGTGTACAACGCACTCGATGTGCTGGTCGAACATGGGCTGCTTCGGCGCATTGCGCCTGCGCACTCGCCCGCGCGGTATGAAGATCGCGTGAAGGACAATCACCACCACCTGATCTGCCGTGAGTGCGGCACCGTGACGGATGTTGATTGCGCTGTCGGCAGCGCGCCGTGCTTGACGCCCTGCGACGATGCAGGGTACGAGATTGATGAAGCTGAAGTTGTCTACTGGGGCCGTTGTCCCGCATGCCAACGCAAACCACAAGGAACGTAAACCGATGACCGTTGCCGAAAGTAAGTGCCCGTTCTCAGGTGGACACCACACCCAGGTGATGACCAACCGTGACTGGTGGCCGGAGCAATTGAACCTGCAGGTGCTGCATCAGAATCCACCCGCCGGCGATCCGATGGGCGAATCTTTCGACTACGCCAAAGCGTTCCAGTCTCTCGACCTCAAGGCGGTCAAACAGGATCTGTACAAGGTCATGACCGACTCGCAGGACTGGTGGCCGGCCGACTACGGTCACTACGGCGGCTTGTTCATCCGCATGGCCTGGCACAGTGCCGGCACGTACCGCATCTTTGACGGTCGCGGCGGTGCATCGTCGGGCACGCTGCGCTTTGCACCGTTGAACAGTTGGCCTGACAACGGCAACCTCGACAAAGCGCGCCGCCTGCTCTGGCCGGTGAAGCAGAAGTACGGGCGTAATCTTTCGTGGGCTGATCTCATGGTGCTCGCGGGCAACTGCGCGATGGAGTCCATGGGCTTCAAGACGTTCGGCTTCGGCGGCGGGCGCGAAGACATCTTCGAGCCGGAACAGGACATCGACTGGGGCACCGAAACCGAATGGCTTGGCGACCGTCGGTACCACGGCGATCGCGTGCTTGAGAATCCATACGGTGCGGTACAGATGGGTCTGATCTACGTGAACCCGGAAGGCCCGAACGCGCAGCCTGATCCCGTCGCCGCCGGCCGCGACATTCGCGAAACGTTTGCCCGCATGGCCATGAACGATGAAGAAACCGTCGCGCTCACGGCAGGCGGTCACACCTTCGGCAAATGTCACGGCGCGGCATCTGATGCGGAATACCTCGAACGCGAACCCGAAGGCGCGCCGATCGCGCAGCAAGGGCTCGGCTGGAAGAACAACTTCGGCACCGGTAAGGGCGATGACTCCATCACCAGCGGCATTGAAGGTGCCTGGACGCCAAACCCGACGAAATGGGACAACGGTTACTTCGACATGCTGTTCGGCTACGAGTGGGAACTCGAGAAAGGCCCCGGCGGCGCATGGCAGTGGCACGCGCAGGACGTTGCCGATGAGCACATGGTGCCCGGCGCGCACGATGCTTCCAAGAAGCACCGTCCGATGATGACCACCGCCGACATGGCGATGCGCATGGACCCGATCTATGAGCCGATCTCGCGCCGCTTCCACGAGAACCCGGATCAGTTCGCTGATGCGTTCGCGCGAGCATGGTTCAAGCTCACACATCGCGATATGGGTCCGATCGCGCGGTATCTTGGTCCCGAAGTGCCGAGCGAAGAACTGATCTGGCAGGATCCGGTTCCGGCGGTCAATGGCAACGGTATCGACGCTGCCGACATTGCATCACTGAAGTCAACGCTGCTCAATTCCGGCCTGTCGATCCGACAACTCGTGTCGACGGCATGGTCAGCCGCTGCATCCTTCCGCAACAGCGACAAGCGCGGCGGAGCAAACGGTGCACGACTTCGCCTGACGCCGCAGCGTGACTGGGATGCCAACGAACCGAAGCAACTCGCACAGGTGCTGCCGGTGCTTGAGAAGATCCAGCAGGACTTCAACGCCGCAAGCGGTTCGAAAACGGTCTCACTGGCGGACATCATCGTGCTCGGCGGATGTGCCGCAATCGAGCAGGCCGCGAAGGACGCCGGCGTCGAGATCAGCGTACCCTTCACGCCAGGCCGGACCGATGCGACACAAGAGCAGACCGATGCGCATTCGTTCGATGCCCTGGAACTCAAAGCCGACGGCTTCCGCAACTTCATCACCGACGGCTTTTCGCGACCGGCTGAGCACCTGCTTATCGATCGCGCCCAGCTCCTGACGCTGACCGCCCCGGAGATGACCGTGCTCGTTGGCGGCATGCGTGTGTTGAATGCGAACGTCGACGGCGCAGCCCACGGCGTGTTGACCGATCGCCCGGAAACGCTGACCAACGACTTCTTCGTCAACCTGCTCGACATGGGCACGGAGTGGACGGCGATTGATGATGCGGAAACCGTGTTCGACGGTCGTGATCGCTCAACGGGCGAGCACAAGTGGACTGGCACCCGAGTCGACCTGATCTTCGGCGCGAACTCGCAGCTTCGCGCATTGGCCGAGGTCTATGCGTGCGATGATGCGAAGGAGAAGTTCGTCCATGACTTCGTCGCCGCCTGGAACAAGGTCATGATGCTCGATCGTTTCGAACTCGCGTAATTCCATTCGCACATCTGGGTTTCTTCACGCAGGCCGGTCCGTTTGGGTCGGCCTGTTTCGTGGCACAGATGACATGCGATTCCCCACTGCCAAAATCCCTCGCCGCGCACACGGAATCCTGTACGATCCGGGACCTGGCATCGGCATGCTTCCAAATGAATCTGATCGACCGGATCGGAAAGGACCGTCAATGACCGACCAACTCAACACCATCACGTCGACCCAGTGCACTTCAGCGCCCGCGGCGTATGACGATCTCAAGGTTCTCTTCCTCAATTGCACCCTGAATCGCACGCCGGTGCTGTCGCACACCGAAGGACTGATCGGCGTCGCGCAGCGCGTGTTCGAAGCCAACGGCGTGACGACCAAGGTCATCCGACCGGTGGACTACGAAATTGCGGCCGGCCTCGGCAAGAACATGGCCGACACGGATGAATGGGAACGCGATGACTGGCCGCAACTGCAGGCCGAGGTCGATGCGTGTGACATTCTGATCGTCTGCACGTCCGTCTGGCTCGGCGAGAAATCAAGCGTGTGCAATCGCGTGCTCGAACGCATGTACGGCTACACCCACGACTTCAATGAGAAGGGCCAGTATCGCGACTACGGCAAAGTCGGCGCGACGTTGATCACCGGCAACGAGGACGGCGTGAAACACTGCGCGATGAGCATCCTGTTCTCGCTCAGTCACATCGGCTACACCGTGCCACCGCAGGCCGATGCCGGCTGGATGGGCGAAGCCGGGCCAGGACCGTCGTACCGCGATCCGGGTTCCGGCGGGCCGGAGAACGACTTCACGAATCGCAACACGACGTTCCTCGTCTGGAACTGCATGCACCTTGCGCGCATGTTGAAGGATCAGGGTGGTATTCCGGCCCACGGGAATCAGCCGGACGTCTGGGATGCGGGCTGCAAGACCGACTTCGACAGTCCTGAACACAAGCGGTGATGTAACGCGGTGTGTTGCGCCGGCGACGGAGTCATCAGCGCAGAAACCGCCGGAATACCGAGACGAACAGCGTCAGCGCAGTCGCGGCGATGAGACCGATGCCGAACCAGATTGCTGCGAGCAGAAGTACGAAGTGCCAGTGCACCTTTGTCGCCATCGGCTCGTGAACGCGTACTTCGAACACTGTACGCAAATCGTCGTAGAGTTCTTCCAACGTTTCGGCAGGAAACGTCTCGATCGCTGTCTTGTCCTTCGTCGTGCGAACGATTCGAAGCTCGAACGTTCCGAGCGGATCTTCGGATGCGCGATCAATAAGCGTACATGATTCGAATCCTTCATGGATATGAATGCGCCAAGGCGCTTCGTCCATCCGGTCCGGACGGTCGAAGTCTTCTCTCTTAGCGGCCAGGAAGGCTTCAGGCGGATCATGATCCGCCCACGCTTCATCCACGACGATCCACTCATAGCGATCACGAAGCGGGAACGGAAGAAGAAAGAGACCGCGGCTGTTTCGTTGCTCGCGCCAGATCATGCACGGATAGCCATCCACAAACCCGTACATGTCGATCCCACCGCGCCACGTTGAACCCGCCTTGAGCGCAAAGCCCGTCATGCCGGCGGACAAGACAACGGCAAAGAGGAGAACCAAGGCGATGACTCGACGCTTCGCTCGCACCTCACCCATGCTCAGTCAACATCCGTTTCGATTGAACGCCAGCATGCCGTCATCGGTCAATCTGTGACAGGATCGTGGTGTCGGTAATTTTGGAGTCCTCTGCCAGCAAAAACGCCTTACTAAGGATGATGGAAAGCGTGCGATCACCCTCGAATGGAAGGAACACTTTTGCGGAGCTACAGGACTGCTACTGCTGCTTTGGCTGCTCCCTCAGCATTACCGGCTGGTTTTTTGCTCATTAAATGCTTCCCCATTTACTCCATGCAGTTTATGCATCTTCTGACGACGCCGGCTCTGCCGTTGCCACTGTAGACAGTGCACTCAATTTCATTGTCCACTTCATTTTGCAAATCTGTAACTTAAAATTGTATTTGCTGAACTGGACATCTTCGCTTGATGATGGCTTACTGCTTTCGGAAGAGCAACTTGAAATTTGATTTTGATTGTCGCTGTCCAACCCCCCCCCCCCCAAATTTGGCAACACTGTATTTGAGCATATTTCTGTTTCGTGGAATCTTGTAGTTCAGGATTGCTTCTGCTGCTTTGGCTTCTCTGTGATTTCTGGTTTTGGCTGTTGCCACCGCTCGGCTGCAGCTTTTCCGGCTGCTCATTCTAGCTTATGTCTCTGCTATTAGCACCACAAGTGTGCTGCCGCTGTTGCTATCGTAGACAGTGCATTCAATCTCACCGCACACTTCTTATTGCAAAACTGTAGATAGTAATCATGAGACTGATGCACTGGACAGATGCTTTTCTGGTACTTGTTGGCTAGCTGCGCGTGACGATTCGAGAAGAATGGTTCTGTTTATATTGTTTCTACCACTTGAAACCTCGTAAAGTGAGTCATTTGTTGTCCGAGATACGAAAAGTTAGCAGCCGTCCATCATCAGTATCTGAACGCGCAATTTTATACTATGATGAGCAGCCCTGGCTGGCTTGAAAATAAAACTAATGAATTGCCTCAGAGTATGTTGAGTGATACTCATGTCATTATGAGGTCATTCCCTAATCCGAGGAATGATCATTATCTTGGCAGTTTTGCTCAGATCCTGGCAGCAAATTTACAAAACAGGGTTTGTCTTCTTGAACTCACGTGCCCTCAGCGGAGGCTTGATCTCGTGCCATGGATTTCAAAACTTAAAATGTACCGTTTTGAGCACGAAACCGGTTTAGTTTTAGGCCCCTCCACCCTATTGTAGCTGCAAGCCTGGTGGTTCAAGGAAGCTGGGAGGGCAAGCAAGGAGTCGAAAAATACCCCGGATTGCAAACATTTTTGACTCCCCAGCCGGCCAAGCTGCAAGCGCGGTTCATTCGAACGACAGAGATTTTGATTTTCTAATTTTTTTTACTTTGCAGGTCCATCTCATCTCATCTCATCTCAGTCATTTCCAGTTGAAGCTTTTTCTTAGATTTGTTTTGTTTTGAAAGGGCTACCAGCTCATGGCCGCTTTTCTGAGGACGATAAAGAGTCGTTGACGCACTCCAAGATGTCCCTGCTGGCCGTCGTGACATTTCTCAGCTGTTTTCTGCGCCTGTCGCTTGCCAGTGCAGTCGATCATGCTGTCTGTCCCCCTCCGAACTGTGAGTAAAATCAGGTCATGTCATTGTGCGCTTATAAATTTTCAGCCTGCTTCTCTGGGGACACCCCCATTCTATGCGACCGTTTGATTTTCTGGTTATTGTCCGCGGGGACCTGTATTTCCCCTTGTCTGTATCAGATTCTGTTCTGGAATCAGTTGACGCGTCGTGGTGTCGGGTTTCTCGGATTGAGAGACACCAGTTTTCAAATCAGACTTTGAATTTGAATTTTGATTTATTTCTCCTCAACTCATTGTTAGCCAGTTTCACACTGTACCGATCACAACTCTCCTAGCTAGGCTGTGATTAGAAAATCACCGCTCGCTTGCTTTTCATTCTGAGTCACTTTCCAGTACATAAAGTGCGTCCCAGCACACACGTGTAGATGTAGGCGAGATACAACTGCAGAACGCACGTGTCAGTCAATGACGCATAACATCAGGAAAGAAAGTGTCCATGTGGTATCCAGACGGTGCTCAGAAAGCTCTTCACTATGACGTGAGCAAGCTTCACTTCACTCTCAAATTTAAATCTGCTCTCTCCCATGCGGTGTGAGGACTTCAATGTCTGTGGATGTCCCTGACAATACAGGGAAAAAGGTATGCACCAGAGGAAGTAGCACTGAACAACGCAGAAGACTATCAGGAAGTCTGCACTGCTGATAAGCAGACATGCTCAGCCAGCCATCCGTGCATGCAAGCGTCTGAATAAAAGCTTGCCTCTCAAACTGCATGTGCCCATTCGGCGTGAAGACTTCAATGCCTGTGGACGACCCTGACATGACGGGCTGAAACAGAGAAAGCAGTATCGAAGAGTATCAGAGAACAACATTGTATTTCGAAGTAGTAGAGTAGTATTGAGGAGCTGAGTAGCTTTGAAGTCAAGTCTAGCTGACAGTGATGATGGCCAAGCAAGAAGGCAGCTTGAAAGCTGTTGCAGCTCTGATCTTTCTGATATTGGAGTGCAGTGTGGCTGATAGTGAGCAGACACTTGGTCTTCGTAACTATCAAACTGTGAGTGTAGCAGAGATGGAAAGGTATGGTCTACTGATGT
>JBCCFX010000006.1:0-36757 GCA_039029515.1 Planctomycetota bacterium | reverse complement strand
TGAGAATGCGGTTCGACCCCGATTGCGCTGGGACATGCAGGTATTCGCATATCCGAGGAGATTCGGCCATGACCTGGAGGGCATCGTCCGAGAAATCACGGGGATAGCTGGTCACGAATCGAAGCCGTTGGATCTCCGGCACCTCATCGTGGATGCGTCGGAGGAGGTCGGCGAAGCTCGTGACCCTGGATCCTGACGCCCGAAGGCTTGCCGCAGCACCATCCGCATGCTTGAAAACCGATGCGCCAGGGCCGATTTGCGGTGATTCCGCCCCACCGACGGTCAGCGAGACGCCATGAACATAGATGTAGTGATTCACCGTCTGGCCAAGCAGTGTCACTTCGACCACGCCACGATCCGCCAGACGCCTGCATTCCTCGACAATCGAGTCCGGCGGGCGATGGACCTCGGCACCTCGCGTATGCGGGACGACGCAGTACGTGCAGAACTTGTTGCAGCCACGTGTGATGCGGACGTAGGCAGATCGACCGGCATTCTCGCCGTGATCAGGATCGAATGCACGCGACAAATCAAGGAGTTCAAGATCATCATTGACCGCCGACAACGTCGACGACCGCCGTGAGGTATTGCCTTGCAACGCAACGCGGGCGGCATGATCGAGCGTGCCGGCCTTCAGGACGTTGTCGAGCAGCATGGGCAGCTTGTCGAGCTCGCCCGGGCCACACATCAGGTCAATCTGCGGGTACTTCCGCATCATGGCCGCGCCTTCACGCTCGGCCATACACCCCATGACGCCAAGGACGACATGCCGGTCGGAGTCCTGCTCTTCGGCCCCGATCAGCCCGATTCGGCTCAGAACCTTGTTTTCGGCCTGCTCACGGACGGAACACGTATTGAACAGGACGACGTCCGCGGAATGCCGGTCGTCGGTGAATCCGTACCCGAGGGCAGCCAGCTGACCGCGGACGAGCTCACTGTCGAGTTCGTTCATCTGGCAACCAAACGTCTCGAGGAAGATCGTTCGGGCGCGTTCAGGATGGTTTCCGGCGGATGACATGGAACCGAGCATCGTAGCAGACGCGCCGGATCGGCTCATGTCGATCACAATCGATGCGTCTGGCAGGCTGGGCGATTCGGATCAATATTCGGGATCATCTGACCGATACGGGATGTTCGGAAGTCTCTGTGAGAGAATTCACAGCAAGTCTTCCGTTGGGCCGTGATACAGGCTAAGCTCCCTACTTCGAAACTCTTCGGAGCCTCATCCGTGACGAGCCGTTCCCGAACAACCTCAATGTCGATTCGCGTTGCCGCTCTCGGTGTCGCTGCTTCCGTCATGCTGCTGACGGGGTGCACACGAAGTGAAGCGATGCGATGGGCGCAAATGTCGCCGACCATTGAGCGCACGGAAGCGCCGAACATCACGGTGCAGCTCGGCGCGAAGCGCGACACGCCGGACGTGATCGACGCCCGCCTGCCCTGATCACCCACACCTGCCCCAGAAGATGCCGAGGATCAATTCGCGCCCGCAATGCGCGCCGATCGTCAGAGCGCCGGGGGAATAGTCGAGTGCCCTTCGGGCCGACGCCGATATCCGACGTATGCGTCGACCGGGTCCGGCACTTCTTATTCTCGTCCTTGCCCTGCTGACCTTCGGCGTGGTGATGGTGCACTCTGCGGACCTCCGCATCAGCGCCGATCCGTTTGAAGATGCTTCGTTCATGCGCCTCATCGCGGGGCGCACGACAATGCACGGTGCGCTGGCGTTGCTCGCGCTGCTCATCGGATCCATGATGCCAGTCCGCGCGATATTCGAACTGCGTGGTATCCGTTCTCCAATTCCATGGATCGTGCTCGGCATCGCGTTGATCCTCCCGCTGGCGTACGTGCCCGGCATCGGACTGAACATCAATGGTGCGCACCGCTGGGCCGCGATCGGACCGATCGGGTTCCAGCCGAGCGAACTCGCCAAATGGGGTTTGCTCATCGTGATCGCGTGGTACTGCGCACGACGCGCGGGCTCGCTCAGTTCGTTCCGTTTCGGACTGCTGCCGCCCCTGCTGCTGATCGGCGCGATTGCTGGATTCATCGCCATCGAGGATCTCGGAACCGGCGTGCTGATTGCGGTCGTCGCCGTCCTGATGCTGTTCGCCGCCGGCGCCCGGTTCGCCCATCTCGCAGCATGCCTGCCCGCAGGATTCGCGGCGTTTGTCGCGTTCGTCGTTGCGCAACCGTATCGACGCATGCGTATGACGGCGTTTCTCGATCCGTATGCGGATGCGGAGAACACAGGCTTCCATGTCATTCAATCGATGTCTGCCATTCATGCCGGCGGACTTGCGGGCCGCGGCCTCGGCAACAGCCTGAAGAAACATGGCGACCTGCCGGAAGCGGAAAGCGACTTCATCTTCTCCGTGGTGTGTGAAGAACTCGGTGTCGCCGGCCCGCTCGTCGTGGTCTTCCTGTACGCGGCGATTCTGATCGTCGGCCTGATGATCCTCGAACGTCATCCGCGACCGTTTCAACGCCTGCTCGCGCTTGGCGTCCTGCTGACCCTCGGCGTCCAGGCGCTGATCAACATGTTCGTCGTCACCGGGCTCGCCCCGACCAAAGGCATCGCGCTGCCGTTGATCTCATCGGGCGGTACCGGCTGGATTGTGTGCGCGTTCTTCCTTGGCTTGCTCTTTGCCATGGAACGCGAGGCAGATGTCATCGATCCGCTGATGCAGGATCTTCCCGCCGATGCGCGCCTCCGACGACTTGCGGTCCGGGTTGCCGGAACGCGTGGTGTCGGTCATCCTCTGGCATGACCGATTCGGGCGCTTCATCACCATCATCGACAGTTGTCTTCGCAGGCGGCGGTTCCGGCGGTCATCTCACGCCCGGCCTGGCAATTGCCGAAGCGTTATCGCGGCGACGACCAAACGTGCGATCGATCTTCGCGTGCTCGGATCGACCGATCGATGCGACGGTGCTTTCGGCTGAAGATGCGACGTTCGTCCCGATCCCTGCCCGGCCGCCATCGCTGCGTCCGGGTCGACTCCTCGCGTTCGCCCGTGGCTACCGGACATCAGTCCGAGCGGCCCGAGCCGCCCTACGGGAACATGAACCCGCGGTCGTCGTCGCGCTGGGCGGTTTTGTCGCGGTTCCCGTGGTCCGAGCCGCGCGCCGAGAAGGCATACCCGCGGTCCTCATGAATCTGGATGATCCACCGGGCAAAGCCAACCGCTGGCTTGCCCGATCGTGCACGCACATCTGGAGCGCGGTGCCAGTCAGCGGTCGGTCATTCACCCGCGAGATCACCGGCATGCCGATCCGTCAGCGAGCGCTGGCCCCGGACGATGTCGAGATCTGCCGGACGGAACTCGGTATTGACCCCTCGAAGCGCGTCCTGCTCATCACTGGCGCTTCACAGGGGGCGACGAGCGTGAATCGGTTCATGCAGGCGTTCATCGCGGCCCATGGCGACGTGCTTGCAGATTGGCACGTACTGCATCTGGCGGGCGATCGCGATCAGGCGACGCTGGAGACCGCCTACAGCGATGCGGGGATCGACGCTCAGGTTCTGACGTATCTCCCTCGTATGGGCCTCGCGTGGGGGTCGGCGACGGTGGCGATCAGTCGTGCGGGCGCGAGTTCGGTCGCCGAAGCAAGCGCGAACGCGGTGCCGACGATGTACTTCCCCTACCCATATCACCGTGATCAACATCAGGCTCGCAATGCGTTTCCTGTGGTCGAAGCGGGCGCTGCGATGCTGGCATCGGACCATGTCGACGCCGAAGTGAACCTGCGAGCGCACGGTCCGCGTCTCATCGCACTGCTGTCGGATGAAGTCGAGCAGGCCACAATGATCGACATCCTGGTCAAACGCCTCGATATCGAAGCAGCGGATCGAATCGCCACGCGGATCGAGGCCATGCTTGCCTGACCGCGGATCGCCCATCGTCCACAGATCATCAACGTTGACGGAAGTATTTGATTCACATGCCGTTTACGTGCGATCTTCCCTATCAGAGCCACCGCTCGACCCGGTAGAATCGAAAGCTGGATGCGGCAACGTCAACGGGTGATCGAACATCATGGGCTCACTCCACATTCGAACACACTGCCTCGTGCTCGATGCGCCTGAGCGCACGACCGAGTATCGGATGCTGCAACAGCAGGCAACCGATCGTGGATGGTCACTTCGGACCGTGCACGACCCGTGTCTTGCGCTGGCGGATCTCTGCCTGCGCGAGCGCATGACGCGCATGCGCGAAGCCGACGGCTTTGAGGCGATCGAGCGCCACGTGCTGCTCATCGTGGAGCCGGCGCAGATACCGGATCGTGATGCGTTCCTCGATGCCGTGCGGCGCTACTCGCCACGCACGCCGATCTGGTCGATGGCGGATGGCGATATCACACCGATGTCACTGGCCGCACCGCCGATTGAGTCGGCACCGATCGCGCCGCCGTCGCCACCCTCCGTCGTGCCGCCACCCTCAACACATGCACTGCGTCTGACGCATCACGATGAAGATGTGGTTGAGGATCACCTGGATGACGATGACCTGACGGATGCATCGCGCACCACCATCACGCCGGAGGAGTACGACATGCTCTTCCGTCCGGATGTTCCGGAGGGCGATGGATGACTCGAACGATGACTCGACGTGGAACGCGCGGTCGCGTGATGCTTGTGGGAAGTCATGCAAGCTTCAACGATCTCGAAGCGAATCTGCATCAGGAGACGCTGCGAGCGAGCACGATGTACGACGCAATCGGCCAGTTGTCTGACTCGCCGGGCACGTTACCGATCAGTGCGGTGGTGATCGCCGACAGCGTGCTGGCGTCATCCACAACCGGCGCGGCCGATGCACTGCGCCGAATCGATCCCGCCGTGCAATTAATCATGGTCGGCCAGCGCCATGGCGTCCCGACCGACGGCTTTGATGCGTCGTTTGCTGACGATGCGGCCGTTGACGATGTCGTGACGATGCTCAGCGCCACACTGCTTGACGATGCAACACCACGGCCACGCGAGCCGCAACGACCGAGCGCCGCGACGCCGCGCGAAACGCCAGCACCGACTGAGCCTCCGGTGATCGATGACACGGACGACGCGATTGCGTTTGACGAAGGTCACACCAGTGTAGAGTCTGACATTGATCAACATCCCCCGGCGATGGATCCGCCGATGCGCACCCTCGAAGCGCCAGCGCCTCCACCACCGCCACCAGCGCGCCCGCAAACACCGCCGCGCGATGATCGCGTGTCACGCGGCGAAGCGCTGGGCGACATCGATCTGGTCGAATGCCTGCTGACAGGTCACGCACCATTGCCGATGCTTGCGCTGCGCCTGATCGAAGAACAGGCGGGCTTCAGCGACGCGACGTTGACGGATGTTGACAATCCGCCGCCGGATATCGAAGCGCCGGATCTCTGCCCGATCGAGCGCGACGGCGCCACGTTCGGCTGGCTGCGTGTGCCCGACGTCGATCGGACGACGATTGAACCATGGGCGGATTGGCTCGCGCACTGGATGGCGCTGGACGAATCGTTCCGGCAGTATCGCGACATGGCGTACAGCGATGATCTGACCAGCGCATTCAATCGTCGCTACTTCGAGGCGTTCATGGAGGTCGCGTTGCCGAAAGCGCGCGAGCGTCGTCGGCCCGTCACCGTCATGGTGTTCGACCTCGACAACTTCAAACAGTACAACGACGCCTTCGGCCATGAAGCAGGCGATCTGGTGCTCACGGAAACCGTGCGGCTGCTGACGAGCGTGATTCGCGCCGGCGATCGCGTTTGTCGTATCGGCGGCGATGAGTTTGCTGTCGTCTTCGCTGACCTTGATGGACCGCGCGAAGTCGGGTCCACCCATCCGGAGACCGTGGAAGACATCGCACGCCGATTCCAGGACCAGATCGCGCAGATGTGGTTCCCCGCACTCGGTGTCGATGCTCCCGGTTCGCTCAGCATCTCCGCCGGCCTGGCGACGTTCCCGTGGGATGGCACCGATGGCGATTCGTTGCTCCGACTCGCCGACCAGCGAGCACTGGAGTCCAAACGCAAAGGCAAGAACGTCATCACGTTCGGCGGTCCCGGACGCGACCGATAATCAGATCGACGGCGCGATGCGCACTGAGACGCCTCATCTCACGCCAATGCACAGGCCACCTTCAGTCACGGCGGCCGACGTCCGATGCGGACGCTGATGCCCGGCCATCTCCTCATCCTGTCCGACACGCACCTCGGCCGACCGCGACAAGCGGCGCACAGTGCCGATGCGCTCCGCCCGCTCTGGCAGGATGCAGCGCACGTGATCATCAACGGTGATCTCGCCGAACTGCACCATCCCGACTATCGCGCCGATGCGGCCCGTGAAGTCCTGCGACTGCGGGAACTCTGCGCGGAAGACGGCGTTCGGCTCACCGTGTTGTCGGGCAATCATGATGCGCATCTGACCGACCTTCGACACGTGCTCGCGCGCGATGATCGCATTCTCATCACGCACGGCGATGCGCTGCACCCATCCATCGCGCCGTGGAGCCCGGAAGCGGCGCGAATCGAAGAAGCACACGACCGCGCGATCAGCCGGCTGGATGATCCGAGTGCGCCCACACTTGCCGAGTGGCTCAGCGCGACACAGCACGCCGCCCACGAAGAATGGCTGATGCGTGCGGATCACGGCGCATCCGGCTCGATGTGGCGCATCATGCTCGACCCGCGCTGCGCATGGCGCGTCATCTGGTCATGGCGAAACTACCCGAGTCTGGCCGCAGAATTCGCGGGTCGGTTCGCACCGTCGGCGCAGCTCATCGTCATCGGGCACACACATCGTGCGGGGCATTGGGTTGTCGGCGATCGCGTCATCATGAATACCGGGAGCTTCGGCTTCCCGGGACGTCCGCACGCGGTCATCGTGGATGGTGAGACCGCAAGCCTCTGGCCGATCCGCGTGATCAATCGCGGTCACGCAACGCGCTACGCGCTGGACACCGCGCCGCGGACCACGATTCACTTGTCCGCAGCGCACGACTCATCTGCAGCACCGGCGTCCGCAGAGAACACGCCGGTTGGTGCCGAACGCTCCAGCGCGGCGAGCACGATGCGACCCGCCTCGAACAGTGCGTCCAGCGAAACATCCGTCTGAATGCCAAGCTGTTCACAGAGGTAGACAACATTCTCTGTCGGCACGTTCCCGGCTGCGCCCGGCGCGTACGGGCATCCACCCAGTCCGACACACGACGCATCAAACGAGCAGACGCCGAGCTGAAGCGCTCGATACAGGCATGTGAGTGCCGTCGCGCGGGTGTCGTGGAGATGCAGCGTCGTTGATGAAGGCTCGATGACTTCACCCACGGCGTCATACAGACGATCGATGTCCGATGGGACGGCCACGCCGATCGTCTCACCGAGGTCAATCTCATCCACACCGATATCGAGAAGCCGCTGCGCAACGTCACGAACAGCCGCAGGATCAATCCGTCCTTCATACGGACACGCCACGACACAACTGATGTAGCCGCGCACCGGCCATGACTGTCCGTGTGCAGCATCGACGACCGGGACGGACCGTTCGATCGTTTCGGCGATTGTGGCATTGGTATTTCGTTCGCTGAACGTCTCGCTTGCCGCGGTGAAGACGGCAATCTGATCGACACCGATATCGACGGCGCGCTCCAGGCCCTTCATGTTGGGCACAAGTGCGCTGTACATCACGCCATCGCGCCGTGCGATGCGCGAGAGGACGTCGGCGGCATCCGCGAGTTGCGGCACCCATTTCGGATGGACGAAGCTCGTGACCTCGATCTCTGCAACGCCACTCTGGCTCAGCGCATCGATGAACGCGACCTTCGTGTCGACCGGCACGATCGCGGATTCGTTCTGCAAGCCATCGCGCGGGCCCACTTCGGCAATTCGAATTTGTTGAGGAAGCGTCATGACGGCATGGTAGCGGGCGGATCGACCGGTAGGAACACCTCAGCCAGCATGCAGCGGACACCGCCACCAGCGATGTGCTCGATCGTCGTGACGTCAACCACGAGCGGTGTGGCGTGTGCTTTGAGCCGAGCAATCTGATCGGTTCGGAGGCTATCGAGCGCACGTTGAGAAAGGACAAGGCGATCGGAGCCATCGTCAGCGCGAAGCGTCAGCACATTGCCAGCAAACTCCTGCATCTGTGTCGCAGTGATCGCCACAATCTCATGACCGGAGGCTTCAATCGTTGATGCGACTCGATGCCGATCCTGCGCGTCAACGATCTGGTCAAGCGCGACAACAGCACACGACGGCCCGATACTCATCATGACGTTGGTGTGGTAGATCGGCACGCCACGTGCATCCACGGCATCAAACGCCACAACATCAATTCCGCGAAGCTCGCGAAACGCATCCAGCGCAGCGTCGTGCATCCTTGATGATCTGGCCGCGAATGCCGTTCCGTTTGCATGGTCGATCACGAGGCTGCCAGTGCCTTCAAGGAAAAGGCCTTCGCGTTCGAGTGGGGACAGATCATGAATTGACGTGATTCTGCACCCAGCGTCCGTCAATGCACGGACCAGCGCATCACGACGGCGCTCGCGACGTCGTTGCCGTGATTCCATCGGGTACAGGACTATCGTGCCGTCCGCGTGGGTAGAGAACCAGTTATTCGGGAACACAGCATCGGGCGGTGGATCATTCGGGTCATCGTCGAGCACGATGACCCGAATACCAGCGCTGGTGAGCGTGTCGACCACGCCGTCAAACTCACTCCGAACGGTGGACCGGAGCGTTGCGACGTCCACATTCGGCCGATGCATGAACGCGTTGCTGTCCGCGGTTTCCGGATTGAAGTCGAAGCCGGTCGGCGGCACCATCAGGACGGCGCGCGCGACGTCGGTCACGGTTCTTCCTTCCGCGCCATGTTCATCACGACGATGAAAAAGATCGTCAGTGCAACCGTCAACACCGCACCGACCACGAGAAGCACTTTCTCGCCACCGCCGATTGCCCACAATTCCTGATTGGCCGCAGCATCCGCGAACATCATGTGGCCGCCTCCGTCCACGCGGCGAGCGATGGCTGCACGGTTGCATCACAGAGTGTGCCGTCAGCGCTGACGCGCAACGAATCACCTTCCGTCGCATGGGCGGCGCGAACCATCGCAAACGCAATCGCCTTCGCACCAAGCATCGGGCTGAGCGTGCTGGAGGTCACGACGCCGACCGGCGTCGCCATCGCACCATCGTCAGCCGCAAAGACCTGCGCGCCGGCGACGGGAAGTTCTTCACCGGTGAGATCGAGGCGGACCAGCGATTGCTTTGCTTTGCCCCGACTCTGCATCCGCGCGACAACCTCCTGGCCCAGGTAACAACCCTTGGTCAGGCTGACGCGCGACGCAAAGACGCCCGACTCGTGTGGCAACGTGCTGGACCCGAAATCGATGTTGAACAGCGCTGCGCCTGCTTCGATTCGCGCGATGTTGAATGCAAACCACCCTGACGGTCGCACGCGTCGTTTGCCTTCGCCGACCGTTTCATCCGCAGACACAAGGGCATTCCAGACGCGTTCCTTGTCGGCGATCGGCACCAGGATCTCAATGCCGGGCACTCCACAGAGGTCACGCCGAACGACCGTGCATTCGACGCCGGCCAGGTTGATCGCCCCGCAGGCAAGCGGCGCGATATGCACTTCATCATCGCCCGATGCATGGGCGAGCACATCGAGTGCGTTCGGACCGTGCACCGCCAGGTGAAACCAGTCATCGGAGGCATCTCGAATGGCCGCATCTTCCATGATGATGAACGACGACAGGCTGGTCGTCGTCACCTCAGCCTGATGGCGGTCGACAAGCAGGAGCGTTGCATTCTCGGTATGCACGACCAGCAGGTCAGCTTCGATGCGGCCCTTGCGATTCAACCAGAAGCTCTCGACCGCGCGCCCTTCTTCAAGCGATGCGAGTTCCTGCGTGATCATGCGATTGAGGAAGTCGATACGTTCCGGACCGGTCAGGACGACCGTGCCGCGATGCGGCGAATCCAGGATGGCAGCGCCGCGACGAAATGCCGCGTACTCCGCTTCCAGCGTGCCAAGCGAACCAAGGACTTCGTAGGCGTCACCACCGGCGTCGCCCGGACCGAAGGGAAGATAGGTCGTCTCGGCTTCGACGGTCGAACCGTGTGCCGCGCCGGGACGCTGTTCCGATGCCGCATCGGACATCGAGACTTTCTCCGCGGTCAGGCGGTCGGCGTACTGACGGTGCGAGTTGCGTAGAGGCGATTCGTGCAGCATGATGCTCCGCTCCCGCCGGGGCACCCAACGTGCCTCGGCGCACCACGATGGTAGACCACCCGGGCGAGTCCGGGGTCGCCGACGGGACGAAAGGACGATCACATGAAGCTGTCACTGTTGCGAGACCTGTGCGAGACGCCCGGAATCCCCGGCCGCGAGGAGCGCGTTCGCGCCGTCGTCAAGTCCAGCATTCGCGGCCTCTTCGACTCCGTCGAGGTCGATGCGATGGGCTCGCTCATCTGCACCCGCAAGGCGACCAAGGGATCGAAGAAGAAACCCACCCGCGTGATGATCGCCGCCCACATGGACGAGATTGGCTTCTACGTCAGCCACGTCGACGACAAGGGTTTCCTCTGGGTGAATCCAGCCGGCGGTTTCGATCCTCGCAATCTGTTCTCGCGCCGCGTCCTCGTGTGCGCTGATGGAGGTGACTACGAAGGCGTGATGAACCCGGGCGGCAAGCCGATTCACATCTCGTCACCCGATGAACGAAACAAAGTGCCCGAGTTGAACGAGTTCTTCATCGATCTCGGCATGTCCGCAAGCGACGTCAAGAAGAAGGTGAAGATCGGCGACTTCGTCGTGATGCACGAACCATTCCTCGAACAGCCGAAGAAGGTCGTGTCCAAGGCACTCGACAATCGCATCGCGTGCTTTGTGGCCATTGAAGCGATTCAGAAACTCCACCGCAGCAAAGCCGCCACGGCCAAACACGCCTGTGAAATCGTCGTTGTGTTCACGACGCAGGAAGAAGTCGGCCTGCGCGGCGCGATCACCGCCGCCGAAGCCGTACGTGCCGATGTCGGTATCGGACTGGACACGACGCTCGCGGTCGACACGCCCGGCGTGCCTGACACCCTGCGCGTGACGCGTCACGGTGATGGTGTGGGCATCATGTTGCAGGATTCATCGATGATCGCGGATCACGAACTTGTCGCCGATCTATGCGCGGTTGCCAGCAAGAAGAAAATTCCGCACCAGCGCTGCATTCTGCCGCGCGGCGGCCAGGACGGCGCGGCGATTCAGCGTGCCGGCATCGGGGCAAAGACCGCCGCGGTCGTCTGCGGAACGCGCTACATTCACACCGTGACGGAGTCGATTGACAAGACCGACCTGGAAGCGACGATCGATCTGCTCGCCGCATGGTTGCCGACGGTTTCGTAATCAGGCGTCGGGCCGTGACGTCGCCACGGCCGGTGTGGCGGGCAACGTCCCGATGACGGCGGTCGCGGGGTGAAATGCGCGCCACGCGAACCAGTACGTATGCATCACGATGGCGTCACCCGGCGCTTCGATGATGTCGACCCGACCGTCGACCGTCGCCGCGAGTTCAATCCGTTCGCCATTCGATAGCGTGTCAACGAGATGCCCATCGTTGCCGTTGGCAATTGAATTCACCACGTACGCTCGGACGTCATCGCCGGACTTGATCCCGATGACCGGCGTTTTGTTCAGATATCCGTCCGGTGTTATGGCTGGTGTAAACGCCTCGATCAGATCATCGTTGGACAAGTAGTTTGCATACGCCTTCATGTCGTAGTTGCGATCGTGACCTGTATCGAATGACATGATCGTGGCATTCGGGAACTCCGCGACGGCGGTCTCAAATGACATGATCGACCAATCGTCGAAGTGCCGAAGCGTTGATCCCGATGACGACCCGCATACTGCTTCCATGCCGGCGACCTGTGACCAGACACCACCGTCAGCGCGGTCATACGCGAGCACATTGGAATGCATGAGCAAACCTGACACGCGAAACTCATGGACGACGCCATCGATTGAGCGATCACACACACTGACCGAATCGCACAGCGGACAGAAGATGACCGCAAATGCGCTGTCGTGCATTGTGTCGTTCACGATCTCATGCCGCGCAAGGATGGCGATCGGATACGCGCGGGTTTCGCCGTTCATCGACACCACGACGACGCGATCATCCGGTGCCATGTCTTCCATGGCGCCGATCGCGATGACATCAGGGTCGGTCAGCGACGGAATTGCATGTGGCGGCGGACCGCCGTCAACGATCAGGGTCTGATCGACGCGAACATCAACATCGTTGAATCGCGCAAGCGGATCGAGTGGCGTGAATTCGAAACCGTAGTAATCGGTGTCGGTCTGATACTGACTGACGTGGTACGCGACACGGAGACGGCGCCCGGCGTACAGCATGCTCGGACCGATGACCAGAAGCAGCAGCACGGCGATCAGAAGCCGAGACGTTGTCCAGTACGTCCCGCGAGACTTCGTATCGGCATCAGTCACGACATGGCTCCTCAACCCCGGCCGACCCTCAACGGACGAATGCGTCAGCCGATGGGTCTATTCCCGGATTCGAGCCTGGGAGCGGATGAGAGGCGTCAAATTTGGTCAAAGGCGGCACAAACTCGAATGAACCGCTGATCACGCGACGGGTGTGCCAGATCGTGCCGCGATCACAAGCGCATCAAACAGGTGCTGCCCGAGATGCGGCGTTGCTGTCCGCTCGGGGTGCCATTGCACACCAACCCACGATTGGCGTTCCGGCGCTCGCACACCTTCGATGACCTCATCATGCGCGCGCATGATCACATCGAGTCGACCGCCATCAGCCAGCGCCTGGCGGTGATGCGAATGCACGATGCCAGATCCGAATTCACCGTGTACCGCATGCTCCACGCGGTTCCAGTGTTCTGCCGCCGTCGGCAGGACATCGGGCAGAAACTGATGCAGCGCAGCGCCAGCGTGGAGTCCCATCAACTGCATGCCAAGACAGACGCCGAGCGTGGGACAGTCGGCATACCAGGCTTCATCGAGAAGTGCGAGTTCGAATGCCTGCCGATCCGCGTGAATCGGTTTCGCTTCTGGATGGGTCGGCGCGTCGAACGGCTCCATCGTCGGGTCATCACCGCCGGTCAGCACCAGCGCATCACACATCGCGAGATATGGCGAGACCAGCTCGATATTGGGCGCGAGGTGAACTGGAATCCCGCCGGCGCGCTGGACCGCGTCCGCGTAGCCTCGTCCGACATCGAGTTTCGTCGACGTGACATCACATGAGATTCCCACGATCGGTGCATTGGGTGTCATCACAAGGTCTCCATCGGCACGACCCGGTTGGCCGCTTGCAGGTTCGCGTCAGAAGTCGTCAGCAGCGAGACCTTGAGATCGTGCAGCGCGCCGTCCTGTGGATAGGTGAGCGAAAGTTCACCGCGCAGATCAAACGTCACGAGACCCTCGAGGAGTTCGCTGCCCGTCCCGCGCGTCGGCTCGGACTCGATCGCTGGACCGCCTCGCTCCTGCCAATTAATGAGCAACCATGTTGTGCCATCGTCGCGCGGCGCGACGTGCCACGCGACCGTGACCACGCCCGTGTCGACCGACAACGCACCATGCTTCAAGCTGTTCGTGAACAATTCGTGCAGCATCATCCCCATGGCATTGAGTTGGAGCGGTGGAATCGCAGCCGGCGACCCGGCGAACGTACACCGACCGGGCGTCCCGGGCGGGCACATCGTTTCCAGCAATCTGGACATCGGTACCGGACGCCACTGCGACTCCGACAGCATGGCGTGAACGCGGGTCGCGGCAGCAACCCGAGCACGAATCGCGTCCGCATACGCATCGACGGAGCCGTGCGATGCCCGCGTCATGTCGATCAGCGTGAGCAATGACATCAATGTGTTTCGCACGCGATGATCGAGTTCCGTGAACAGCGTCTGAATCAACTCAGACCGCTCGCGCAGCTCCAGATCAGCCGATCGCTGCTCGGTCACATCCTCGGCGATGCCGGCGAGTCGATATGGCACATCATCACGATCGCGGAGCACGACGACCGTATCGCGGATCCATCGAACCTGGCCATCCGGCCGCATAATGCGATAACTCAGACGCAGTGACTCTGTGCCACGATGCGCCCCGACCATGTTCAGTATGCGCTGACGGTCCTCCGGGTGAACATGATTGAACATGCGACTCGACGGCTTGATCGCTTCCGCGACGGTCCGGCCCCAGACGCGTTCATATGCAGGGTTCAGATACAACAACCGGTTCGTGCCAAGTTCGCTGATCCAGAACACATGGTCAATGTTCTCGGCCAGTGAATGGAACCGAGATTCGCTCATTTCGAGTGCCTGCTCGGCGCTGTGACGTCGCGAGACATCGCGCACAAGCGCCTGCACGACAGTCTCGCCGTTGACCGTACAGATGCTGGCAGACACTTCGGCGATGAACTCTGTGTTGTCACGCCGCACCATTTTCATTTCAAATTCGCCGCGCGAATCGCGCATCACGGTTTCGAAAGCGCGCACCGACGCTTCATATTCGTCGGCTGCGACGAGGGCGTGAAACGTGCACTCCTGAAACGAATCGTTCGTGAATCGCCACATCTCCTGAGCCTGCGGATTGAGATCCAGAATCACGCCGCGTGAATCCACGAGGACGATGCCGTCGGACGTATGGCGGTACAGCTGGTCGTAGCGCCGCGTGCTGTTCAGCAATAATCGGAACATCGAGTCGCCCGGCGCTCGGTCGCGAATCGTCACGGACCAGCCTTGTGCGTGCCCCACTTGCGTCACAACGCGCGTCACGCTGACTGTGGCATCAAACCCCTCACCGTTCATCCGTTTGAGCCGAATCGAGACCGGACGTGTCAACTTGGGTTCGAGCAGGAGACGCCCGAGAACCTCGCTATGGCGTGGCGTCTCGCCAAGGTCTTCAACGGTGATCTGTCCGAGGTGAGATCGGTCGAGCCGAAGCATGTACAGCGCGAACTCATTGGCGTGCGTAATCTTGCCGTCCGGGGCAATCCGCAACGATGCGGGAAGGCCCGATGCGTGCTCTGGCCGGTCAGGACGCTGGGCGAGAGCGGCCTCAAGCTCACGAATCCGCTGTTCGAGCGATTCTCGTGATCGTGGCGCAGCCGGGATCCCTTCACCGGGCGGTACCTCGGCGTCATGCGGTGGATGTCCTGGCATCGTGGCCATGGTCGTGGGTCGTCTCCGGAAGGGTTCCGGAGCATGATAGTCGTGGCGGAACCAGAATCGGCTCCAGCGACAGGCATCTTGCAACGGCTCTGCCTGTCGGCTACCCTCTGCGATTCGTCGCCTCGCCGACCGTCTCGGCGGGGCTGCTCGCTCTGAGTATCCACGACTGACGGAGAGTCACCCCATGCGCGGCAATTCATCTGGTTTCGGCGGCCCCAACAAGCAGGGCTACATCAAGAAGGGCGTCAATGATCGCCCGTACATCGATTACAAGTCGACCGACGATCTTCGTCGACTGATGACGCCGAACGGCAAGGTCTACTCACGAAAGCGCCTCGGGACGACCGCGCGTCAGCAGCGTATGGTCGCGCAGGCCATCAAGCGTGCTCGCTATATGGCCCTGCTGCCGTACACCAGCGCGACGCTTTGAGCGACGCTTCGACGGCGCCAAGCCAACGCAGCTTGAATCATTGCAGCAATGTTTATCGTGCACGCCGGCTTCAGGCCGGCGTGTTTTGTGCGCGCTGTGATCCCGCCTTCACCTTGCGGGTGAAACGACGGCCGACGTAGACCACGGCGGCAAGCCACAGACGCACACGAAGTCGACGCAGACCTTCGTCATGTCGATCGATCCGCAAGCCGCGGCTGATCCACCCGGATGCGGTTCGTAATCGACCTTCATCCAGTGCCGCCATGGCCAGGTTGTGCATCGATGGAATGCAAGCCGGATCAAGACGAATAACGCGTCGACTTGCGATCACGCCGCCATCGCGGTCGCCGGAATCAAATCGCGCCAACGCCAGTTGTCGGAGCAATTCCGGGGACTCACCATCGCGTCGAAGGCCATCCTCAAGGATCTGCGCTGCATCGCGCGGCATCCCCGACTGCAGCAGCAGGCGGCCGAACCGAACGAGATCGAACGTTGCACGACTGTCCTGTTCTTCGCCGTGATACAGGTCGAGTTGATGGCGCAGGAACGTCTGTGCTTCGGCCGTGCGTTCACGACGAATCAGCGTCTCCGCGATGGCCATGCGAATCTGCGGATAGTCCGAATCGAGCTTATACACCAGCTCGAATTCCATGTGCGCCGCTTCATGCCGGCCCGCAGCCATCGCAATCTGACCGAGCCGATGATGCGCATCGATGTTCGCGGGTTCCAGTTCAAGTACCCGACGGAACTTCTCTCCCGCTTCGACGTGACGACCGAGACCGATCAGCAACTCGCCGTAATCCAGCAACGTCTCGATGTTGCCCGGATCATCGCGCAGGTCACGCAGGTAGAGCTGCAGTGCGCGCTGTGGCATGTTCGTCGCAGCGCAGACCGCCGCAAGCCGTGCGCGAATGCGTGGCATCGTCGGGTCAAGGCGAATCGCTTCGCGAAGACACCATCCTGCGCGATCAAATTCGCGTCGTTCGATCAGGCTCTCGGCCATGATGGCGAGGCACGGCGGCGAAGGTTCATCCAGAGCCTGTTGTGACAGGTAGAACGTCGTTTCCGCACCATCGTGATCGCCCATGCGGAAGTGGCTCTCAATCCGGTGGGCGTATGCCGCTTCGTGACGCGGCTCGATCGAATTCGCGGCTTCGAGGTACTCGATGGCGTCGCTGAATCGCTGAAGCCGGTTGCAGACCGCGCCCGCGGCAACCCGAGGCTCCGCCTCGGTGGGCATGAGCTCGGCGGCGCGTCGGTAACTGTCCAGCGCATCGATATCCCGCCCCGACGCCTCGAGCGTCAGGCCGAGGTTGAATTGCCATTCCGGGTGGTCGGGATTCAGGGCAAGTGCTTTGCGAAGCTCGGATTCCGCTTCGGCAAGGCGACCCCGCTCGAACATCTCAAGGGCTCGATCGGCATGCGCTTCTGCGTCAAACCAGTCACTCATAAATGGAGCCCAGTCCTGCGGCTCAGGCCGCGCCTCCGAGTTCGACCGTCACGGACCAACGCCTTGCGCGGCGTCATCGGTCTGTTCCGGTTATCGCTCCAGAAATTTCGATCTCCGACCGCGGTATAATACACAGTCACAGCGGTGCCCGGTCGATCTCATAGTCATCATCAACCGTGTGGAGGATGCTTTGCCGGCAATTCGGCGGTCATGTCTTGTTCCCTGTGTCGTGGCGGGGTGGGCTCTTGGGCTCGAATCCACCGCCGCGTCTCCATTGGTCAGCATGCCCGCACATCTGGCGATCATCGCTCCCGCCGCCTCCGCAGCCCCGATCCAGGCGGATCAGGACGAACAGGCACGCCGACACCGGATCTTCCGCGAACTACTGCTGTCGCCTTCGGAGACGACGCCGCTCGCCACGCGACGAGACGCCGCCGTCGAACTGCTCGGCATTGGCGATGACGCCGCGGTCGCGACCGTGCAGGAAGCGATCGCCAGCGGCGAAACGGACCAGATGCTTGCGGTCATCGAAGCGATCTCCGCGTTCGAACCGCTCCCGAATGCACACCTTGACGGCCTCGTCGCCGCCCTGCCGACGGCATCGGACGACATTCGCGAACCGTTGTGCCTCGTGCTCGCGCGGTATGGCGATTCGGCCACCTTCGCCCTCGCACCGATCGCGATGGATCCCGAATTGGACGAACAGGTCCGACTCAACGCCATCGAAGCGCTCGGCTCGATTCATCGGCAGTCCTCCGCCGCCCGTCTCATGGAACTGCTCGACCCGACGCGTCGCGAACACGGCGTGATCACGGACGCAGTCTGCGATGCGCTCTCAAAGCTCACCGGCCGACCGTTCGGACGTCGTCCGCTCCGATGGCGAAACTGGTGGAGCGATGCTCGTGACCTTCCGCCGGATGCGTGGCACGAAATTCTCGTCGAATCGCTCACGGGTCGCGTGGCGGAACTCGATCGCCGGCTGCGCGCGGAACAAACCAAGACGAGTCGTGCGGTATCGCGCCAGTTGGAATCGCTCAACGAACTGTTCCCACTGCTGAACATCGAAACACAACTCGAACGTCTGCCGGTCCTGCTCGAAAGCGAGCACGAACCGGAACGCATGTTCGCGCTCGAACGCGTGGGCAGGTTGCTGCGCGACAGCATCACGATTCCCGAAGATCTTCAGGATCGATTGACGAAGCGTCTTGGTGATCCCTCGCCGGTCGTCCGTCGCCGCGTGATTGCCTTGCTGGACGAACTCGGACATCCGGATACCGGCGCCCTGATCGCCGCAATTCTGCCGACAGAGACCGAGACCACTGTGTTGGCCGATGCGTTGCGTACGCTCGCCCGACACGAGTCGCCGCAGGCGTACGATGAACTTGTTCGCCTGCTTCAGGATCCTGACGTCAGCCTGCTGTCCGCATCGGCGATCGCTGCGATTCTCGAAGACTACACACCGACCGACACGCAGACCCTTTCAACGCTCGGCGCGCTGTCGCCGTTGTATGAATCCACCCGCGCGCCAGCGTATGCGTTGCTGCTCGCGTGGATCGGTGACGATGTGAATATCGATGAGCTCGAACCAGCGTTGGATGAAGAAGATGATGCGGTGCGAGAGGCTGTCGCCGACGGATTCGCCCGGCGCGGACTTCGCCGCCCATTGCTCGACCGCGCAGAAGTGCCGACGTTGTATCCCTACGCGGTCCGTGTCATTGCGACGGACGAAGGGACAATCGCCAATCTTGAAACACTGCTTGAATTGACGCCGCCGGAGGATCAGCGCGAGGTGTGGCAGCAGGGACTGACTCGACTGCTCCGCGCAGTTACACCGGCGGAAGCGCTCTCCTTTGACGATGTCCTTCGATCGTTCGCTTCTGTTCCCGCGACGGTTCGCATTGACCTGCTCAGTCGCACATTGCTCTCAAATGAAGAAGGCGTCAGCGCCGATGACCGGCTCGAAGCAAGTTACCGCACGATCGTGCTGCAGCTTGATGCGGGCAACGCCGGCGACGCCTGGCAGATGCTCACCGAATTGAATGGCGCCGCTGGCGTCCGGTTTGTCGAACTGCGCTTCCGGACCGCGATCATGACCGCACGGTTCGATGAAGCAGCCGAACTGAACGATATTCCGTCGGCTTGGATCCGCGAGCTGACCACGCTCGTCGATCGTCACGTCGATGATGCCCGCGCGTTGGGCGATGAGATCTCACGCCGCTTTGGCGAACAACTCGCCGATCAGGATCTTGTTGATTACAACGCCGCAATCTCACGGCTGCCCATGCCGCCGGCCACCGAATTGTCTGTGGCCCCTGAAGACGAAGAACCACCGGACGGATGAGCCTCGACGACGCACGCGCTGTGCTGACCAACGCGACCCGCATCACGTCGTTCTCGGGCGCCGGCCTGAGCGCGGAGTCAGGCATCGCGACGTTTCGCGACACGCCGGATTCACACTGGTCCAGATATGATCCGACTCGACTCGCATCGCCGGAAGGCTTTGCCGACGATCCTGATCTCGTGCTGAACTGGTACGGCGATCGACGACGTGATATCGCCGCCGCCTCGCCGAACGACGCCCATCGCGCGCTCGCGAACTGCCCGGCCGTCACGCACGTCACGCAGAACGTGGATGACCTCCTCGAACGCGCCGGCGCATCGGACGTCATTCACCTGCACGGCACGATCGGTGCCGACCGCTGCCACGCGGAGTGCGGTTTTCGCGAGACCATCGACATGGCCGATCCGCCCCACCGACGACCGTGCCCAACCTGCGGCGCACCGATGCGTCCCGCCGTGGTGTGGTTTGGCGAGATGCTTCCTGCCGACGCCTGGGAAGCCGCCCTGAGCACCATTGAGCACTGTGATGTCCTGCTGGTCATCGGCACCAGTGCGGTCGTCTACCCGGCCGCAGGACTTATTGACGTCGCGCGTCAGGGCGGTGCTCGAGTCGTGGTCGTCAACCCGGAGGCCAGCGGCGCGACTGGCGATGCGGACATCGAAATTCGCGCCACCGCAGGCGAGGCTGTTCCCATCCTGCTCGCAGACCTGACGCAGTAGACCGTTGCGGTTCATGTCCGCTACGCTGCACGATTCCGTGAACACATGGATCGATACAAGGAAGCTCGGCACCCATGGCGAAGACCAAGACGCGAATTGAACGAGACTCGATGGGCGAGATGACCGTGCCCGCACATGCGCTGTATGGCGCGACAACCCAGCGCGCCGTGCTGAACTTCCCCATCTCCGGCCAACCGGTGCCACCGCAGGTCATCCACGCATTTGCGCTGCTCAAGCGAGCGTGCGCGCAGGCCAACCAGGAACTCGGCAAATTGAAGGCGGCTGAGATGCGCCTGATTCGGAACGCGAGCGATGAGATCATTGCGGCGTTCGCCGACGGCTTCGACACCGATACCGCCCGAGACATGATGGAGCACTTTCCCATCGACGTCTTCCAGACCGGTTCGGGCACCAGCACCAACATGAATACCAATGAGGTCATCTCCAACCTCGCATGCCGCTCGGCCGGCAAGAAGATCGGCGCGAAGGATCCGATTCATCCCAACGACCACGTCAACATGGGCCAGTCGTCCAACGACACGTTTCCGACCGCCATGCAGATTGCAGGCTGTATCGCGATCCGCGAGCAGTTGATACCTGCACTCAAGCGCCTGACTCGTGATCTCAAGTCCAAAGCACGTCGCTGGGACAAGATCGTGAAGATCGGACGCACGCACCTGATGGACGCAACCCCTATTCGCCTCGGCCAGGAGTTCTCCGGCTTTGCCGCGCAAGCAGAATACGCCGTCGAGCGCGCGGAGCGCGCGATGAAGGTGATGGCAGAGAATCTCCCGCTCGGCGGCACGGCCGTCGGGACGGGCATCAATACGCATCCGCGGTTCGGCAAGCTCGTCGCGCAGAAACTGAGCACCGCAACCAAGGTTCGATTCAAAGAAGCGCCGAATCACTTCGAGGCACAATCGACGCGAGATTGCGTTGTTGCTGCATCCGGCGAATTGCGCACGATCGCAGTGAGCATGTCAAAGATCGCCAACGACATTCGACTGCTCGGATCCGGCCCACGCTGCGGCCTGTTTGAACTGTCATTGCCCGCGACGCAGCCGGGCTCATCCATCATGCCGGGCAAGGTGAATCCGGTCATCAGCGAATCGATCATGCAGGTGACGTGTCAGGTGATGGGCAACGATCTCGCAATCTCGACCGGCGGCCTCGGTGGTGTCGGTTCGCTGCTGCAGCTCAACCTTGCCATGCCGATGATCGCGAAGAACCTTGTCGAATCCGTCATGCTGCTCGCCAACTCGTCGAACATGCTCGTCGACCGCTGCCTCGATGGCCTGCACGTCAATAAGGACATTGCCACCGGCATGGTGGAGAAGTCGTTGATGATGTGCACGTCGCTTGCGCCGGAGATCGGCTACGACGCCGCCGCGAAAGTGGCCAAGGAAGCCTTTAAGACGGGACAGACCGTACGCGAGTATGTGCTCGAACACGAACTCATCGCGCCGAAGCGTCTTGATGAATTGCTTGACCCGACGTCGATGACCGATCCTCACGCCTGATCGGTGAGAATCGACTGAATCACCGCAGCATGACGGTCCGGCTCGACGAATGGCATGTCCAGATGGCGCGCACGTTCGAACGTGTGCAATGTGACATGCGGTGCGCGCTGATCGAGTTCCTGCATGTGTTGGAGCGGTGATACGATGTCATGCGCGCCGTGGAGCAGATCGACCGGTACGGATGCCGACTCAAGTGCGGGCACGACCCGACGATGCCGGAGTCCGCAGAGCCGAAACCAGCCCATCGCGAGGTGCGTCATCGGGCGCGCGGGATAACCCATGACGCGCACGCGGCCCTGGAACGACTTGTGAAATGTGTCGTACACGCCGTACGCAATGATGCGCTCAACTGGCGAAGGCATCGCGGGCAGCGCTTCGAATGCGATTGCCGCGCCCATCGAGAAGCCAACCAGCACGAGCGGATCGTCGCTGTCGAGACCATCAACGACCGCGTGAAGGTCGTCGGCTTCATCAACCCCCAGACGGCTGATCCCGCCGTCCGCTTCGCCGTGCCCGCGCAGGTCGTACATCACGATGCGTCGAGCATGAGGAAGAAAGGGACCGATGCGCGCGAGCATATTGATGCGCGATTGACCCCAGCCGTGCACCATGACGATTGTCCGCGCATCGCCGTGGCCATCGATCTCCCAGACGGGAATCGTGACGCGACCGGGTCGCTCCACTGACCAGGCACGAAAATCCAGATGGCGTTCGGATGGCTCGGATGCCAGGCCGCGAACGAGTGCATACGCCGTCGTCCGCGGCGTCGGACGACGCGCTTCCCGCGCGTAGAGCGCTGACGTGATGAGCACGATCAGGCTGCCGGCGACAAGAAACAGGACGATCAGTTCAGGCATCGGTGATGCAGTCTAGTGGAGTCGACGACGGCGGGCATCGTGCTACACTGCGGTGTCATGAAGTCGTCACTGCAGGTTGGCAATACGGCGACGCACGAGATCACCGTCACCGAGGAGATGTGCCCCGCGTTTGACGAGATCATCGTGCATCGTGTGTATTCGACCTGGTCGATGGCGCATCACATGGAAATCGCCGCTCGCATGGTGCTCGCCCCGCATCTCGATGATCACGAGGAAGGGATCGGATCGCACCTGTCGATTGATCACGTCGGCCCGACGCCGGTCGGCCATACCGTGCGGCTCGTCGCGGAAGCGATGAAGGTCGAGCGAAGCACGCTGGTCTGCGATGTCACCGCCTACCATGTGCGCGACGCCGGCGATCGCGTCGTGGGCCGCGGCACGCAGGTGCAGCGCGTGCTGCCCAAATCGAAACTGCAATCGCTCATTGAGAGGAGCGCCACATGACAACCGTCGAGACCAAACCTGCTGTCGATGAGCCGCTCATCCTCACCGAAGTCGACGGTCACGTCGGCATCGCGCGATTGAACCGCCCCAAAGTGCTCAACGCGTTGAACCCCGAACTGATGGCGATGCTCGCCGAGCAGTTGGAGGCCTGGGATAACGATTCCAACATCCACGTCATTCTGATTGCTGGCAGCGAACGCGCGTGGGCCGCAGGCGCCGACATCGGCGATATGGCCGAACAGTCCATGCTCTCGATGTATGAACGCGATCAGTTCGCAACGTGGGAACGCATCAAGCGCGTGAAGAAGCCGATCATCGCTGCCGTCAGTGGCTGGGCGCTCGGCGGCGGCTGCGAGTTGATGATGCACTGCGACATCATCGTCGCGTCAGACACCGCGCAGTTCGGGCAGCCGGAGATCAACATCGGCGTCATGCCTGGTGCAGGCGGCACGCAACGACTGACGCGTGCGATCGGCAAGGCGAAGGCGATGGATGTCATTCTCAGCGGACGATTCCTGACCGCTCACGAAGCAGAGCAGGCCGGACTCGTCAGCCGTGTCGTGCCGGCAGATCACTTCGAGCGCGAAGCGATCAAGCTCGCCAGGACGCTCGCATCGAAACCGCCGGTCGCGCTGAAATTCGCGAAGGAAGCGGTGCTGAAGGCACATGAGACCACCTTGTCCGAAGGGCTCGAATACGAACGCAAGCTCTTCTACATGCTGTTCGCCACCGATGACCAGAAAGAAGGCATGCGCGCGTTTATGGATAAGCGCAAGCCTGACTTCAAAGGCACCTGAACGCTCGACATCATCGCGCTCTGAACGACCCTGCTGACACCGCGCACTCAAGGATCGAACGACATGACCACCACCACTGCACCGGCGTCCGCCGTGCTCGCCGAAACCGCCGATCACGTCGCGACCATCACGCTGAATCGACCGGACGTGTACAACGCGTTCAATGATGCGGTCTCTAAGGAACTGCACGATGCGCTCAAGGCAGCCGAACGCGACAAGGACGTGCGCGTCATCATTCTGACCGGGGCCGGCAAGGCGTTCAGTTCCGGACAGGATCTGGGCGATCTGAAGACCAAATACGTGCCCGGCCACGTTCCTGCGCTCGGCGAAGACCTCAAACGTCGCTACGACCCGATCATCAAGCGCATGCGATCCATGGACAAGCCGATCATCGCGGCCGTCAACGGCGTTGCCGCCGGCGCCGGCTGCAGCCTTGCTCTCGCGTGTGATATGCGAATCGTGTCCGACCGCGCATCGTTCATCGAGGTGTTCATCAACGTCGGCCTGATTCCGGATTCGGGCAGCACGTGGTTCCTGCCTCGTCTTGTGGGCATTGGGAAGGCCATGGAACTCTGCTGTACCGGCGAGAAGGTCGATGCCGAAGAAGCACTGCGGCTCGGTATCGCCAACCGCGTGGTTCCCGCGGATGAATTGCTTGAGGCGACTCGCGAGCTTGCTGGTCGTCTCGCGTCATTGCCCGGTCGCGGTATCGCGCTGACCAAACGCCTGCTCAACCAGTCGTTCGAGAACAGTCTCGATGCCCAACTGACCGCGGAGGCGTTCGCGCAGGACACGGCCGGTCGCACTGAAGATCACTACGAAGGCGTCGTCGCGTTCCTCGAGAAGCGCAAGCCTGAATTCAAGGGTCGCTGAATGTCGCACGCAACGGAACGGAGCACGACCGCCATGGCGGATTCCAACGCAGCCACCACGGTCGGCATCATCGGGGCTGGCACCATGGGTGCGGGGATCGCGCAGATCGCCGTCATGCACGGCTGGACCGTCGAACTCATGGACGTCTCGGAGGAGGTCGCGCACACTGCGATCGCCGGCATCGGAAAACGCCTGGATCGACTCGTCGAGAAACGTCGCATGACCGCCGAGGATCGCGCCGCGGCGGGCGATCGCCTGCTGGTCGCGACGTCCGCGGAGTGTCTCGCCGGCAGCGATCTGGTGATCGAGGCCATCGTCGAGGATCTCGACATCAAGACGACGGTGCTGTCGGGCATCATTCCCGTCTTGCGCGATGACGCCATCATCGCCACCAACACATCGTCGTTGTCGGTCACAGCGCTCGGGGAAGCGCTCGGGGAACCGCAGCGCACCGTTGGCATGCATTTCTTCAATCCGGCCCCGCTGATGAAGCTCGTCGAAGTCATCGCGGGCAATGACACATCGGCCGATGTTGTCGAGCGTGTGGCTGCTATTGCGGCATCGTGGAACAAGAAGGTTGCCCGCGCTGCGGACGTGCCGGGCTTCATTGTGAATCACGTCGCGCGTCCGTATTACCTGGAAGCGTTCCGAATTCTGGAAGATCGACTTGCATCCGTGGACGAGATCGATGACATCATGCGCCGGCTTGGCGGCTTCCGCATGGGACCGTTTGAACTGACGGATCTCATCGGCCAGGACGTCAATACCGCCACGACCCGATCCGTCTGGGAACAGCTCGATCGTCCCCCGCTACTCACACCGAGTCGAATGCAGGAAGAACTCGTCTTCGATGGCCACCTCGGACGGAAGACCAAGCGCGGCTGTTATGACTACGCACACGATCCGGCCCAACCGGCAATCGACACGCATCGCAAGACGTTGACGATGAGCTCCGAATTCGAAGCCGCGGTGCTGGACTTCGCACGGGCCGCCGGCGCGGAGACGACCGATTCGCTCGAAGCGTACATCTTCGCCCGTGTCCTGTCGGCGATCTTTGTGCAGGCCATCCTTGCCTGTGACCGCGGCGTCGCTTCCCCTGCCGACATCGATATCGCGCTGCAGTACGGCGTCAATTATCCGCGCGGACCGTTCGAGTGGATGAAGAGCATCGGGTCGTCCTATGTGAACCCGGTCATGGATGGATTGAACGCATCCACCTTCGATCAGCGCTTCGCCCGAGCGTGACCCGCAGGCGTCGCCACCGCCCCGACGATTGGCCTACACTACTCGTCCTATGAGACGAGCAGCCATTATTGATGCGGTTCGCACGCCGGTCGGTCGCTATGGCGGCGGCCTCGCGTCCGTTCGACCTGATGATCTTGCCGCCATCGTGATCCGCGCGATCATCGATCGCACGGGCGTTGACCCGAGCCTGATCGACGATGTGTACCTCGGCGCCGCGAACCAGGCTGGCGAAGACAACCGCAACGTCGCCCGCATGGCCACGCTGCTCGCGGGCCTGCCGATCACGGTCCCGGGATGCACCGTCAATCGCCTGTGTGCATCGGGACTCGAAGCGATCAACGTCGCCGCTCGACTGATCGAAGCGAACCACGGCGATGTCTTCATCGCGGGCGGCACGGAATCCATGAGCCGCGCGCCGTTCGTGATGCCCAAGTCCGAATCGGCATTCGCGCGCACGCCGCAGGTGTACGACACAACGATCGGCTGGCGATTCACGAACCCGAAGCTCGCGGCACTGCATCACCCGTACGGCATGGGTGAAACCGCGGAGAACGTTGCGCGGAAGTACAAGATCGATCGCGAAACGCAGGATCGATTCGCACAGTGGAGCCAGCAGAAATGGGCCGCGGCGGATGAACTCGGATTGTTCAAGGACGAGTTGATTCCCGTCGAAGTGCCGCAGCGCAAGGGCGATCCGATGGTGATTGATCGCGATGAACATCCGCGCCCGGGAACGAGTCTCGAGAAGCTCGGATCGCTCCGAACGGTCTTTGCCAAAGACGATGAAGCGACCGTCACCGCAGGCAACAGCTCAGGCGTCAACGATGGCGCTTCGGCGTTGCTGCTCGTTGAAGCGGAGACCGCCGCCAGGCTCGGACTCACCCCGCTCGCATTCGTCGGCCCGAGTGCATCGGCGGGCGTCGATCCGGCGTACATGGGCATGGGTCCGGTCCCGGCGTCGCAGAAAGCTATGGCTCGAGCCGGGATCACGGCATCGGACCTGGATATCATTGAACTGAACGAAGCGTTCGCGGCGCAATCCGTGGCGTGCGTTCGGGAACTCGGGCTCGACGATGCCAACGTCAACCCGAAAGGTGGCGCGATTGCCGTTGGCCACCCACTCGGATGCACCGGCGCACGCATGGTCACGACCATGGTGCACGAGATGGTGCGCACGAATGCGAACTACGGACTGGCGACGGCGTGTATCGGCGTCGGCCAGGGCCTCGCAACGATTCTTCAGGGACCCGACGCAGGGAGCGCATGATGAGTGGCAGTTCAAACGTTGGCATGCACATCGATCACAACCTTCAGGAAGACCCGGAACGAATCGCGGAGTTTGAAGCCCGCATCGCCGCCGGCGAGTTGATCGAGCGCGACGACTGGATGCCCGACGCCTATCGCATCGGCATGCTGCGCATGGCGGAACATCACGCCAACAGTGAAATCGTTGGTGCGTTACCCGAAGGCGAATGGATCACCCGCGCACCGAGCCTGCGACGCAAGCTCGCGCTGACTGCGAAGGTGCAGGACGAGGTCGGACACGGCCAGATGCTCTATCGCGTGTCGCAAGACCTCGGGAAGACGCGCGATGCAATGCTTCGTGATCTCATCACGGGCAAGACCAAGTACCACAACGTATTCAATTACCCCGCGCCGACATGGGGCGACATCGCGATGATTCAGTGGCTCATCGACGGCGCTGCCATCATGAATCAGAAGACGCTTGCCGATGGCGCGTACGGACCGTACATCCGCACGATGAAGCGGATCAACATGGAAGAAGCGTTCCACTTCAAGAGCGGCGAAGACATGGTGCTCACGCTCATGTCGGGTACGAAGCAGCAGAAGGCGATGTGTCAGGATGCGTTTGATCGCTGGTGGTATCCATCGATCATGTTCTTCGGCCCGCACGACAAGCCGAACTGCGAACAATTACCGCCGATGCGCTGGCGGATGAAGACGGAATCGAACGACTCACTGCGTCGGCGTTTCGTGAACCGGTTCGCGCCCGCCGCACTCGATCTCGGACTGAAGATTCACGTCGTCGAGAAGGACGAGCACGGTCTGGTGATCAGCAAGCGACCCGACGAGAATCTGAAGATGGACGAAACGACCGGCGACTGGTCCTTCACCGAGCCGGACTGGGAAGAGTTCTTCCGCGTCATTCGCGGCAACGGTCCGTGTAACAGCGCACGTGTCGCACTGCGCCGCATGTCGTACGAACAGGGACGCTGGGTCCGCGAGTCGATCCTGCACGGCAAGGTGGCAACGCCGCCGGCAGCGTAGGACGTTGTCCGTTTGTCGTTTGTCGAAAGAGAAGCGGATGACAGCGCAGGCGATTGGGAGACGATAAGCTACAGAGAATCCTCGGCCACGCATGCCTGAGGAGTTTTCGATGCAGGACTATCAACGTCTGCGCGTATGGCAGTCTTCTCACAAATTGACGCTGCTCATCTATCACCTGACACGCTCGTTTCCAGATTCCGAGCGTTACGGGCTTTCGTCCCAGATTCGGCGTTCGGCTATCTCCGTGGAATCCAACATAGCCGAAGGCTGCGGGCGTCGATCGAACGCGGATTTTGCCCGGTTTCTGAACATCGCGTTCGGATCCGCAAATGAGTGCGAATGTCAGGCGTTGATCGCCCGCGACCTCGGACTCATTGACCACGCGCGGTATGATCTGGTGAACGGTTTGACAACTGATGTCAAGCGCATGTTGTCGGGACTCCTGAAGCGTGTTGCCGCGGCGTAGGCAACACATGGCTCGCATGCTGAGTGAACCTGCCAGCTTCTCCGGTTTCGACAAACGGACGACGAATAACGGTCAACGCCCCATGTCAAAAACCCGCCAGAACCTCCCGCACTACACCGACGACATCCCGTTCGAACCGCTGGGTGACGGTAATCCGTACGTCATCTTCACCCAGTTGAAGGACGGCGCCGCGTATAGGCTCGCGGGCTATCTCGACGCGACGGATCACGAAATGGCCATCGTGCTTGCCAAAGAGCATTACGGCCAGGATCAGCCGTGCACGAGTATCTGGGCGATTCCGCGCACCGTCGTCGCGGGCAACTCCGATGAATTTCCGACCTCGTCCGACGCTGGCACGATGAGAGCATGGCAGGTGTTCACGCAGGCGGTGGCAGGCGATCAGCCGGTGTCATCGATGACCGTCGAAGCCACGTGCAGTGCTGATGCGGTTGACGCCGCCACGTCGCAGATTGACGGCGCTGAACAGTTGCATCGCATCTGGGTCGTCCCTGCGGACGCCATCATTGCAACCGAGCCGGGCGAGATGATCTGGCGCTACACCGATCAGCTCTATCGCATGGCGCGCGGTTACAGCAAGAGCGTGCGTGAGAAATGGGATGCGATCCGCGCGGACCGTGACATCACGGAGTACGAGAAGGACGACCTGAAGGAGACGTTCTGAGCATGAGTCCATCGATTTCCGCTACAGCGCACCCCGATGATGTCGCCCCCGAACTGCGCGATGCGTTTGTACGCACCGTGTTGGCACTCGCAGATGACAAACTGATGATCGGTCACCGGAACTCAGACTGGACCGGACTTGCACCGATTCTCGAAGAGGACATTGCGTTCTCCTCGCTTGCACAGGATGAAATCGCGCACGCCGCGGCGCTGTACGAATTTGTCGCGCCGCTCACCGGTTCGACCGCAGATCAGATCGCATTCAATCGTTCGCCGCAAGCGTATCACTGCGCTGACATCACCGTGTTGCCCGATGAATTTGACTGGGCGACGGCGCTCTCTCGCCAGTTTCTGTGCGCCCACTACGAAGTGTTGATGCTCGAACGATTCGCCACATCGTCGCATGAAGGCCTCGCCGCACTGTCGCGACGTCAGCTTGCGGAACAGCACGTGCATACGCGGCACGCATCAGACTGGGTGGAACGACTTGGCCCGGGCACGCCCGAAGCGCATGAGCGGATGCAGTCGGCGCTGAACGCACTCGCTGCGCCCGCCGTCGCGCTGTTCGAGCCGGTCGACGGGCAGGACGACGTGGTCGCCGCGGGATTGATCGGTGGCGATGACTTCCGAACGTTTGAAACGTGGGCAACGACCATTCAGGGCGTGCTCAGCCGATCAAACCTGTCGATCAAATTGCCAATCCTCGATACGACGACCGTCGGTGGTCGCCGAGGAACGCACACGCCGGTGCTCGCCGAGTTGCTCGACGAGATGTGCGAGGTCTTTCGAAGCGATCCAGACGCCGCATGGTGAACCGCACCACGATGGTGCGCGCCTAGAATGCAGAATGACCACGCACGACGAAATCCAGTCGGTCCTGCAATCGATCGATGACCCGGAGATGCCGATCAGCATCGTGGATCTGGGTCTGGTAGAAGATGTGCAGGTGCACGATGGAGGCGACGGTCAACGCGTTGATGTCGTCATCCTGCCAACGTTTGTCGGCTGCCCGGCACTGGACATGATTCGCGACCTCATTCGCACCGGTATCAGTTCGCTCGATGGTGTTGAAGACGTCAACGTTGAGTTTGTCTACGAACCCGCGTGGAACGTCGATCGCATCACCGATGCCGGCCGGGCATCGCTCGCGGAACATGGGGTGACCGTGCCGGATCGCGGCGATCGCCTTGGGCTTGCTGGCGGAGTCGCGGCACCGACGGTCACGATTCGGACATCGGCGATTCCATGTCCATTCTGCGGATCATCGTCAACGGAGCTGGACAGCCCGTTCGGACCGACGCGATGCCGGATGATCTACTACTGCCGGGCATGCCGGAACTCGTTTGAGCACCTCAAACGGGTCTGATTCGGCACGTGATTCACCATACACGCACACCGTGCGAGATCGCTGGCGGCGGACCCTCACGGACCGTAGGATGGAGGGTCGTCGCTGAGCCGGATCGCCCGGTCACGACCCATTCTTCAGGGAGGATTCGCGCATGCCGAGCCAGACGATCGACTCGACACCCGACGCCACGTCGGATGCCGGTGGCAGCCGTCAGGGCGCGTCGGTGAGCGAGATCAATCTGGGCGTCGTGAAAGACCTTCGCATCCTCAATGAAGACGGTCAGGTCAATGCGGATCTGGAGCCGAATATCGCGGACGATGAGCTTCTTCGTCTGTACCGCGGCATGGTGCTCACGCGCAAACTTGATGTTCGCATGCTCAACATGCAGCGTCAGGGCCAGATGGGCACGTTCGCCCCGGGACTTGGTCAGGAAGCGACACAGATCGGTCAGGTCTATCCGCTGACGAGCAAGGATTGGTTCAGTCCGTCCTATCGCTCGTTTGGTGCCCAGATGTGGCGCGGCTGGCCGATCGATCAGCTCATGCTGCTCTGGGACGGCTACTTCGAAGGCTTCGCACCGCCCGCCGACGTGAACGACATGCCGTTCTCCATTGTGATTGGCAGCCACGTGCCGGTCGCGGTCGGTATCGCCATGGGCATGAATTATCAGCAGGACAAGAACGTCGTCATGGTGAACTTTGGTGACGGCGCACTCTCTGAAGGCGCTGTCGCTGAAGCGTTGAACTTCGCCGCGGTGTACAAGGCACCCGTCGTGTTCATCTGTGAGAACAATGGCTACGCGATCTCCACGCCGATTGAAAAGCAGTCTGGCGTCGATCATCTTGTTCGACGCGGTCCCGGTTTCGGCGTGCCGTCCGTGCGCGTCGACGGGAACGACATCCTGGCGATGGTGTCCGCCTGCAGCGTTGCGTGCGAGCAGGCTCGCCGTGGCGAAGGCCCGACGTTCATCGAGGCGGTGACGTATCGCATGAGCGTACACACGACCGCAGATGATCCGAAAGTCTACCGCGATGATGCGGAACAGACCGCGTGGGAACAGAAAGATCCGATCCGTCGCTTCGAACTGTATCTCAAGTCGCGCGGCGTGCTGACTGACGACGACATCACACGTATCGGCGACGAGTGCGAACAGGAAGTGCTCGCCGGTCGTGAATCATTCCGCGAACGATCGACGGCGAATCCGCACGAGATCTTTGCGTACATGTTCGAATCGATGCCGCCTGAACTGCGGGAGCAGCAGGCTGAGTATTTCGAGCGTCTCGCCCGCAAGGGTTTGTCCGAGCCGAACCAGTAGACGAGGAATTCGATGCCGCAGTTGACGATGGTCGAAGCCCTGAACCTTGCGCTTTATCAGAGCATGGATGCTGATGATCGCGTCTGTGTCATGGGACAGGATGTTGCCATCAATGGCGGCGTGTTCCGTGTGACCAAGGGACTGCTCGACAAGTACGGTGAGCGCCGCGTGTTCGATACGCCGCTCGCCGAGTGCGGCATCATCGGCACCGCGGTCGGCATGAGCGTGTACGGCGTTCGCCCGGTCGCGGAGATTCAATTCTCCGGCTTCGCGATGCAGGCATTCGACCAGATCGAGCAGAACGTCGCCCGATTGCGCAATCGTTCGCGAAACAAGTATCCGGTGTCGATGGTCATTCGGACGCCGTATGGCGGTGGTATTCGCGCGGTCGAACATCACAGCGAATCGCGCGAAGCGTATTGGGCGCACACACCGGGATTGAAGGTCGTCATTCCGTCAGGCCCGCGCAATGCCCGAGCGTTGTTACAGGCCGCCATTGACGATCCTGATCCGGTCATCTTCTACGAGCCAAAGTCCGTGTACCGCGCGTTCCGTGAAGATGTTCCTGATGAATCAGAACGCATGGAGATCGGCAAGGCGCAGGTCGTTCGACCGGGCGATGACATCACGATGATTGCCTACGGCGCGATGATGCGACCACTGCTCGAAGCGGTCGATGATCTCGTTGACATGCACGACGTGAATCCCGAAGTGATCGACCTGTTGTCCATCGCACCGATGGATACGGAATCGCTCGTTGAATCCGTCCGCAAAACAGGTCGATGCGTCATCGTGCACGAAGGCCCGAAGACGTGCGGCATCGCGGCCGAGATCATCGCACGCCTGAACGAGCACGCATTCGAGCACCTGATTGCACCGATTCGACGCGTGACCGGCTTCGACGTCCACTTCCCCTACTTTCAGGTCGAACAGCATTACCTCCCGGACGGCGATTCCATCATTGAAGCCGTCAACGCCACGATGGCGTTTGACTAAACGCGATTTCGACGCAGCGAGAGACGATCATGGCGGCTGAATTCAAACTCCCGGATCTCGGCGAAGGCGTCACTGAAGGCCAGGTCATGCGCCTGATGGTGAAACCGGGCGACGCTGTCGTTGAAGATCAACCGTTGATGGAAGTGGAGACCGACAAAGCCGCCGTCGAAATTCCATCGCCGTACACCGGCACGGTAAGCGCGGTCCTTGTCGAGGAGAAGCAGGTCGTCAACGTCGGCGATGTCATGCTCGCGTTTGATGTCGCCGGTGCACCGAAGGCGAAGAAATCCGCAACCTCAGCCTCGACCGCAGCGCGTACGCGGAAGGCATCTTCGTCATCACGCGGCAACGGTACAACGACAACAGCTGCGCCCGCGGGACGGCGCAAGCCGGCATCGCCGTACGTACGAAAGATGGCGCGACAACACGGACTGGATCTCGAGTCAATCAATGGCTCTGGCCCGGGTGGACGGATCACCCGCGCAGACGTGGAAGCCGCCGCGAGCGGATCGGCAGGACACGCGCCAGCGATGGTCGCAGCGCCAGCGATTCCTGCCGCACCTTCGGCGCCGCCCGCGCTCATCACGCCCTACGAAGAACCGGACGGCGAGCGTTCATCGGACCAATACGGCCCCGTCATTCGACAGCCATTGTCACAGGCGCGTCGAACGATCGCCCGTGTGATGACAGAGTCGATCACTACGATTCCGCATGTCACCGATTGCGAAGATGCAGATATCACGCAGTTGGAGGCTCTGCGCAAGGGATATCCGACTGACGATCATCCGCAACGGAAAATCTCCACGCTACCGTTCGTGATCCGCGCGGTCGTTCGTGCGTTGCAGCGATACCCGATTTTCAACGCATCGCTCGACGAGACCGGCGAAACCGTGGTCTACCGCAAGTACTACAACATTGCGATCGGTGTACAGACTCCGCGTGGCCTGGTCGCGCCTGTCATTCGTCACGCGGATCGACTGAGCATCGTTCAACTCGCGCATGCGACGAACGACATCACGCAGCGTTCGCGAACCGGACAGTTCGACATCAACGAAACCCGAGGGGGCACGTACACGATCTCCAATGCCGGCGCGATGGGTGGAAGTCGATACTCGACACCCATCATCACGCCGGGCCAGCTTGCGGTGCTTGCGGTCGGCAAATCGCGCTGGCAACCGTGGGTTGTCGACGGCGAGATCGTCCCTCGCTTCATCATGCCGTTCAGTCATTCGATGGATCATCGCCTGATTGATGGCGCGGTTGAGATTGCATTCATGCGTCATGTCATTGGCGACCTGGAACACCCGGCTCGCCTGCTCCTCGAATCGTGAGAACGCGTCCGCATGGTTGTAGGTGAGTTTGCTCAGGAATGTGATCTCGTGGTGATCGGCGGCGGTCCCGGCGGTTATGCCGCTGCGTTTCGCGCGGCCGAACTTGGTGTGTCCACTACGATCATTGATGAACGCAGCCAGCTCGGCGGCGTCTGTCTTCACGCCGGTTGTGTACCGTCCAAAACACTGCTCAATCTCGCAGACACGATTGATCGCGCGAAGCGCGCTGCACCGATGGGCGTGACGTATGGCGACCCCACGATTGACCGGCCGACGGTTGATGGATGGGTCGACACCGCAGTTCAACGGCTCGCGAAGGGGCTGGATGGCGAGTGCGCGCGTCGTTCCATCGACGTGATCGCCGGTCGGGCAGCGTTTGAAGACAATCGCCATTTGTCTCTTCAAGGTGGTTCGGTTCGACGCGTCAAGTTTCGACGTGCGATCATCGCCACCGGCGGACGTCCGGAACCGCATCCGGTCGCCGAACACAATGGCACGACTGTGCGTTGGATTACAGAGTGCATGCGCACCGAGACCATGCCAAAGCGTGTGCTTATCATCGGAGGGATCTACTGCGCGCTCGAATGTGCGACGATCGCGCGCAGCCTTGGCTCAGAGGTCCACCTCATCACGCCGAACCCGCGTTGGCTGCCGGAATGCGATGCCGACCTTGTCCGACCGTTCGAACGACGATGGAAGAAGTCGCTCGCCTCGTTCAAGACAGCCACGGATGTGTCTGCTGTTCAACACACCGATGCCGGCCTGACGTGCTCACTGTCAGACGACTCGACGATTGAAGTTGACGGCATCATTCTTGCCACAGGCTTTGTGCCGAATACATCCGACCTCAACGCGCCAGTGGATCGTGATGAAACCGGCGCGATCATCGTCGATGACATGATGCAGACATCGAATGCGAGGATGTTCGCGGTCGGTGATGTCACCGGCGCACCAATGCTCGCGGATCGTGCATTGCGTCAGGGTCGTGTCGCCGCCGAAGTCGTGGCCGGCATGGTCAGCATGTTCGACGCTCGAGCTTGCCCGCATGCGATCTTCACCATGCCGAACATTGCGTGGTGTGGATTGACGGAAGATGATGCGCGCACGCTTGGACAACCGGTGCGCGTCCAGAAGATTCCGTGGGGTGCATCAGGCCGAGCGGTCGGCATGGGCGAAGCCGATGGTGTCACCAAGATCATTGTCGATGCTGATTCCGAACTCGTGCTCGGGGTCGGTATTGCCGGCGCGAACGCCTGCGAGATGATCGCCGAAGCATCGCTTGCAATTGAAATGGGCACGATGCTGACGGATCTCGCCCAGACGATTCACCCGCATCCGACGACGGTTGAACTCCTGTCTGATGCGGCAACACGCATTCTGACAGACGAAGAATCGCGCGCTGCGGCCGCGGAATCGGCTCCCCATGGAAGCGCTACCACGTCATCCTGAACACGCACTGCCGTGGCGTGCGTTCGGCCTCGGATGCGCGGCGATCGTGGTCCTGTTGTGCATTGCGTACGCGCCCGTCACGCGCGCCGGCTTCATCTGGGACGATGATTCATACGTCACCAAGAACGCCAACGTGCAATCCCCTGACGGCGTGTTCCGGTTCTGGATTCCCCGAGAAACGCCGCAGTTCTATCCGCTCGTCTTCTCGTCGTTCTGGGTCGAATTCCAATTGTGGGGACTCGATCCGCTCGGCTATCACATCGTCAACGTGGTACTTCATGGCATCAACGCCATTCTGCTCTGGTTGATCCTGATTCGACTGCGCATACCCGGCGCATTTGTCGTCGCCGCCTTGTTTGCCGTTCATCCCATTCACGTCGAATCTGTGGCATGGATCACCGAACGCAAGAACGTGCTGTCCGGCATGTTCTATCTCCTCGGCATGTTGTCGTACCTGCGATTCGAAGAGAATCTCACGTCTGAACCACGACGGTCCGCGGGCGGCTGGTATGGCCTTGCGTTTGTCGCGTATGTCGCCGCGCTACTCAGCAAGACGATTACATGTTCCTTGCCTGCCGCACTGCTGTTGATCATGTTCTGGCAACGTCGCCCGCTCAACACAGCGCGGATCATGCGCATCATGCCATTCTTCCTGATTGGCATTCCGCTGGCGCTGATCACGGTCTGGCTGGAGCGCGACCACGTCGGCGCATCTGGGGTTGATTTCGATCAATCGTTCCTGGAGCGATGTGCTATCGCGAGCCGGAGCTTGCTGTTTTATGCCGGCAAGATTGCTGTCCCATACGAACTGGCGTTCTTCTATCATCGATGGACAATCCAGGGCATCAACCTGGTCAGCGGATTGGCCATGCTCACCGTCCTCAGTGTTGCGATCACCAGCATTGTCGCCACCAAGCGTGGGTGGCGCGCACCGTTCGTCCTGCTCGCGCTGTTCGCCGGCACAGCATTTCCGGCGCTGGGCTTTTTCAACGTCTATCCG
>JBCCFX010000005.1:0-37042 GCA_039029515.1 Planctomycetota bacterium | reverse complement strand
GTCTGTCCCTCGGCGAACGCAGGGTTGTGGTCTGCGATTGTCATCCTCGAACCCCGAATATCGAACCCCAAAACCCGTTCGGAGCCCCTCAACGCGAAAGGACCGACATCGGAATGCCGGCCCCTTCTCGTGTGTGGGACTGAATGAGGAACTGGAATGGAGTATCGAGAGCTATATCGCGCCATGCCGGGAGAGCAGCGTGGCGGCTGAGAGAGAGATCAATCGAAGTAGAGGTCTTCGGCGAGCTGCGACGTGTTGGTCATGACCGCCATAAGCTTGAAGTCGGGCGACATGTCGCCACCGCCGGTGTAGGCAAGTTCGCCTTCCAGGGTGTTGGAGACCTTGAGGAACTGGAATTCCGAGACCCCGAGGCGGCTGACGTCGATGGACGTCGTGCCCATGGTCTGATTGGACTTGTACACAGTTGTTGTCGGCGTGGTCTGGACGGTTTCGCTGGGCGTGATCACGAGCCACGGACCGAGCGGTGTACCAGACGCATCGACCGCCTGGATCTTCAGCCAACTGTTACCGCTGCCCGAACCGCGTTCGAAGTAGAGCAGTTCACCGAAGTCATCCGCGCCGGGATCATCGTCTTTGACGACGCGATCGAACTCGACGATGAAGGACACCTTGTTCGAGTTGCCTGAGATGTCCATGTACTGGTTCAGGTTGTTGGACGACATGGCCGTCAGGATGTGGCCTTCAAATGCCGTCACGTCGGCGGAGGTGACGTTGCTTGAGTTGCCATCATCGGCGCCGAGGATGTAGTCGCCGGACAATCCATCAGTGGTGTTGGATCCGGCGCGAACCCGGATCTTGGACTTGTTCCCGCTCCACTGGAAATCGTGGACCGCGGTCGGCTTGTAGAAGGTGATGAACTCATCGCTGTTGGGATATTCCACGCGAGTGAGCATCGCATCGCCCTGCACATCAGGGGATGAGCCGGTCGCGGGACCGGTCACGTGAAATGTCGCCGTGGTTCCATGCAGGTGCTGGAAGTCATATTGATAGCCTGACGCCAGAACGGATGCACTCAGGGCGGCAATGCCGGTGCATGCAAGTTTGTGGTTCAGGTTGCGGCTGAGCATCGTGGTCTCTCCATCCTCGTGTTGGTGCCGGCGAGTGGGCCAGCAACACACCAACCGTCCAATTCGTCAGGTTGTCGTCAAAGCGTGTGCATCGATCTCGTCGCGAAAAGCTTGTCCGATGTTCGCGTGGCGTCGGTCGGGCCGATGGGTGAAAGCATGCGCCCTGTGCGGGTTCGGCTGATAATCGCGTGCTCCTGGCCGCGACATGTCACAATCGCCGTCCCATGCGGGGGTTTCGTCATCGTTGCATGCCTTGCCGGTTGGGTTGGGTCTCGATACGATGCGTGGCTTGGGACATGCGACCGACGTCCCGGACGGACCAGACCGAACACATGAAATTTGAACTACTCGATGTCATCGTGGAAGAGAGCCCCGATCGCATCGTCGCCATCAAGCAGGTGAGCAACGCCGAGGAATACCTCGCGGACCACTTTCCGCGGTTTCCGGTGCTGCCAGGTGTGATGATGGTTGAGACGATGGCGCAGGCGGCCCGACGTATGCTCGCAGACCGTGGTGACACGCGTCTGGTGCTGGGTCAGGTCCGATCGCTCAAGTTTGGCTCCATGGTCCGCCCTGGTGAGGCTCTGGAGGTTGAAGTATCCCTGCACGCTGAGGAAGAAGATGGCAGCTACAGCTGCCGTGGCGTGGGGCGTGTGCGTCGGGCAGGTGTCCCGGCCGAGACAGCCGTCTCCGGACGGTTTACCATGCGTCCGATATGTCGCCCGCAGCGGGCGTAGGATGTCAGGCGGAAGCTGAGAGCATCGCTGGTCGGACACGTCGTTCGACCGGGCGCGACTCAGGAAGGAGACCCATGGCGATGAGCCGTGACGAGATCTTTACAAACGTGCGCGAAGTTCTGGAAGAGGCACTTGGTGCTGACGAGGACGACATCACGCTGGACGCCAGCCTGACCGCTGACCTCGAGGCCGAGTCGATCGACTTCCTCGACATCGTCTTCCGGCTGGAAAAGACGTTCTCCACCGCGGATCGCCCCTTCAAGATCTCGCAGGGTGAACTCTTCCCTGAGAACCTGATGGACAATCCGGACTGGGTGCAGGACGGCAAGTTCACCGACGCCGGCATGGCCATGCTCCGCGAGCGCATGCCGCACGTTGAGTTCGGCGACTTCGATAACGATCGCGAGGTCACCAAAGTTGCCGAGTTGATTACCGTCAAGTCATTGGTCGACTTCGTTGAGCGCAAGCTTGGCAAGCCTGCCGAGGCATCGTCCTGACGCCTCACTGATTGGGCTGGCCTGCATGCGTTGGATGTGGATCGACAACATTCTGGAATACGAACGCGGCGAACGTCTCGTTGCGATCAAGAACGTCTCCCTGGCGGAAGAGCATCTGCATGATCACTTCCCCGCGGAAGGCGATCTGCATGCGCAGCCGATCATGCCCACGTCGCTGATCATCGAAGGCATGGCGCAGTCGGCGGGAATTCTCGTCGGTGCGTACAACGACTTCCGTGAAAAAGTCCTGCTCGCCAAAGTGATCAAGGCTGAGGTCACCGAAGACGTCAGCCACGGCGAGACGATTCGGTACAGCGCCACGATCGCACGCATGAATCCGCAAGGTGCATCGACGCGCGGCGAGGTTGCTGTTCTGCGTCACGCAGGGCCGAACGCAGGCGAATGGAAGGCGATCGGTCAGGTCGACCTCATGTTCAGCCATCTGGATAACAACCTGCAGGGGCTGGAATTCCCGGAAGAGAACTTCGTGTTCTCCGAGAACTTCCGCACGCTGCTGGAGTCGGCTGGACTCGGACACCTCGCCGAAACGGCGGTTACAACCTGACCAGACGCCGAACGAACTGAAGTGACTCATATCGCATCTGGACCCGCCCGGCGTGGGCGCCTTGAATGCGGTACTTCTGAACTGATTCCGCGTGACGTTCCTGCGCCGCGCGATTCCCCACGACTTCCTGTCGAAGGAAAGGATGACTGATGCCACGTCTTGCTGCGGTGGATCCCGCGACGGATACCGGTCCCGGTGCTGAGCTTCTCAACGGTCCGCTGAAGAACAAGCAGATCAACATCTTCAAAGGCATTGCGGCGAATCCGGGTGTGCTCAAGGCATTTCTCGGTTTCGCCGGCGGCGTCAAAACAGGACAGCTGACCGAAGCAGAGCACGAGATCATCGCGCTCGTGTCCGGCCAGAAACGCAACTGCGAATACTGTCTCGCCGCCCACACACAGATTGCCGCGTCGGTCGGTCTGGATGAGAACATGGTGCTAAACGTGCGCAAGGGCCACATTGATGACACGCGCATGCAGGCCGTACTCGACTTCACGACCGCAGTGCTTGATACCGACGGTTTTGTATCGGACGAACAGCTCGAGGCGTTCCGCGGCGCTGGCTTTGATGATGCTGCAGTCGTGGAAGTGCTCGGCGCGGTGACCGTCAACACGTTCACCAACCTGTTCAATCACGTGCACGAGACCGAAGTTGACTTTCCGGTCCCGGCCGCCGTGTGAGGTCACACGCTGATCCACGCGATGATGAGGCGATGAAACAGAAGCGGCCCCGGCGTAAACCGGGGCCGCTGAGCCTCAGCGTGAGAGCTTCGAAAAAGGCCCCGACCGGGGAGGCATTCCAGTACGGGGCCGATCCAGGGGGGTTCGTGACCACCCGACAACAACACGGTCAGATTGATCCCGCCCGGTCGCAAACGACCTGCGTGATCGATTTGCGATCGCGGTCGACCTGCATCGACCATGCCGTTCACGCGGGCGCACGACCCGCAGAATCCCTACAATCCAACCATGGGCAGTGACGGTCCGAATCGACATACCGGCATCTACGTGGGCTCATTTGATCCCATCACGCGCGGCCACCTTGACGTCCTGGCTCGCGCGCGTCGGCTCTTCGATCGCATCGTCGTGGGTATCGGACACAACCCCGACAAGAGCGCGCTGTTCACGTTCGAAGAACGAACCGATATGGTCCGCACGCTCGTCGATGAACTGCTCCGCGATGAACCTGATGGTGCGCCGGTCGATGTCGCGTCCTATACCGGACTCACCGTGGACTTCGCGACCGAACACCGCGCATGCGCGATCATCCGAGGCATTCGCAACATCACCGACCTCGCGTCGGAAACACAACTCGCGATCACCAATCGCCAGGTTGCCGATATCGAGACCGTCTTCATCGTGACCGGCGAAGCGTACGCGTTCACCAGCTCGAGCCTGATCCGTCAGATCGCCGCACACGGCGGTTCGCTGGATCGCCTCGAAACCATCGTGCCGCCGCTTATCATCGACCGGATTCGGGCCAAGGCCAACGACGCAGACGATCCGCTGAGCCGTCTCCGCGTCGATCGCGCCATCGAGTAGCGATCCTCGCCTACGATGCCATCTATGAGCATCGAATACCGAATCATCTCGATCGGCACGCTGTCATCGCATCCGCTTCGTCACGAGCCGGCACAGCGCCGGACAGGGCACGCGACGACCGTGCTTGTGTCCGTGAACGACCAGCACATGCTGATCAATCCCTCGCTGCCGGACGTCGTCCTGCGTGCGCGCCTGGATGAGCGGACAGATCTCTCGGCGGAAGACATCACGGACGTATTCCTGACGTCGTTCTCCGTGGAGCATCGGCGCGGCTTGAATCTGTTCGAAGGCGCGCGGTGGTACGTTCACGAGCCGGAGCGCGTGTACGCGTTGACCGTCATTGCAGACAAGCAGGCCGAGGCGCGCGATGCTCAGGACGATGAGTCATACGAACGTTTTGAACACGATCGAGCGATGCTGCAACGATGCCTCGATGCACCGGACTCACTCGCACAGGGCGTGGATCTGTTCCCGCTGCCCGGCGTCACACCCGGTACATGCGGCGTGTTACTCGCCCTTGCCCGCAAAACTGTTCTGATTGCCGGCGATGCGGTGCCCACCGTGGAACATCTCGACCGCGGACAGGTCTTGAATACATGCGTCCTTATCGAAGAAGCTCAGGAATCGTTCCGCGAAGCGATGGAGATCGCCGACGAAATCGTGCTCGGACGCGACAACATCGTCGCCAATCCACTCCGCGAAATGCAGTCCATGGGTCGGCTCACACCATGATGAACCACTCGGTCGCACGCGCTCGTTTGGTCATCGTGATGCTTGCGCTGATGGCGTCGTGCGCGATGGCATCGGCCAGTGTGCAGGAGCAGCCCGGCAGTGAAATTCCGTGGGCGGTGCAGCTCGGCAGTCGTGTCGCGAACGTGCGCAACAGCATTCCCATGGTGGATCACGTGGTGCTTGTGCCGGACGAAGCGACGTATCTTCGCGAGCTGCAGCGATGGTCGCCGGAAGGTCGCTGGCCAGTCCTGATTGAAGATAATCACTTTGCGCCGCTCTTTGTGCGTGCGTTCGCGCCAAAGCAGTTGATTCGTCGGCCATCGGTGCTCACCGGCACCGAAGCGGATGTGATCACGCCCGAAGCGCTCGATGCGGTCGTCATCTCCACGTTTGGCGGGACAGTCGGGACGCACTCGGTCAACGATGTCTTTCGATTGTCAGGCTGGGATCCGCCGGGCGTAGTGATCACATCACTGGATGATCCGGCGTGGACCGCCGCGGTGGCGCTTGCCGCCGGTCGGGGACAGCCGATCACGTATCTCGATGGATTTCAGGGATTGCCAGACCACACGTTTCCGAGTGAACGCGCGTTTGCATTGCGCGATGCGGTGCGCGGCAACGTGGAATCGACTGGATTTGCATTCGGCGAACTCGGGCGCGACATCGACACGATCACCATCTGCCGGGACGTCGCGGGCAAGGTGCGCGTCACACTACCTTCCAATCAGACGGTCAGCGTCTCGGGCGCAAATACAAACGGCGGATTGGCAACGACAGACTTTCTAGGTCGAGGGTCGAACGGCGAGCGCGAGGCGTTCGTCGGATGGATCTTCGGTGATGCCACGCGAGCTGCGTACATGGCGATGAGCGCCTTGTTCCTCGGACGCGAGAACGTGCATCTCTACAACAGTTATCAGGAATCGGGACAGTGGCAGGTCTTCAGCATGAAGCCCGCGCTGCCGATTCTTCAGGAACTGGAATTCGACCTGCAATCGACCATCGGGACCGAAGCAACGCCAAACGGCTGGCGTCGACTCATTCAGCGCGGGCTCGAATCGGATGTCATGTTCATCAACTCGAAGGGCAATGCGGACTGGTTCCAGTTGCGCGGCGGTCCGGTCGACTGCTACGACGTGCCGGTGCTGCATCGGCCGCTCGCACTGCACATGGTGCACAGTTGGTCGCTGACGGCGCCGACGGCGCCGGGCACCATCGGCGAGCGATGGCTGCGCAACGGTGTGTATGCGTACATCGGTTCGGCGCACGAACCGTATCTCGGTGCGTTCATTCCGCCTGAACTGGTGGTGCGTCGATGCGTGTCCGGCACACCGTTCCTGGTGGCGGGTCGACACTGGAATGGTCCGTACGGTCACGCCTGGCGTGTGCAGACGATCGGCGATCCGCTGATGCTCTGGGTTGCGGAATCGCAGTTGCCGCGTCGGCGCATTGTGTCGGACGATCGAGCTGCGGGCGAAGATGTTCGCGCAGCGCTGCCAGCGCTGATGCGCGCTGGTGCGGAAGACCCACAAGGACCCGAAGCAGCACGCGCGCTGCGGACGCTCTTCATGCTTGGTGAGGATGCGATCGGCGCGCAGTTCTGGGATGGCATGGCTTCGATGCGGCCGTCATCTGATGCCGCGCGAGCCGCGATGCCGATCCTGCACCGGCTCGGCCGACACCAGGATGTGATGACCGCGTTCCTGATGCTCGATCAGCGCGATGTCCGTGCGGTGGACATGGTCTGGCAGAGTTGGGGACCGCAACTGCGCGGTCGACTTGATGAGTCGACGGTGTCGGAGTTGATCGGTGCGATTCGGCCGGAGTGGCCCCATGCGGACATCAAGCGCCTGGCGACGTCGATCGAACAGACGTTCGGACGTGCGCATGTCCGCACGCTGATCGATCGGTATCTGCAGCGAGATCCATCACCCGGGGCGAAGGTCGGGCTGGAGAAACTGCGGAATGAGTACCGGTAAGAGAAGCGGGATTCGTGATTCGGGAATCGGGGTTCGGGATGCGGGAAATGGGATGCGAGTTGATCCCGTAGGGCGGGGGCTGTGCCCCCGCCGGGTACGCGTCCGTATGGAAAGAGTGCCGTGCTGAACCCGGCGTGGTCACGCAGTCGCATCCTGTCTCGGTGTGCCGCATTCGGAACATGTTGTTGCGTCGGTGTGGAGCGTATAGCCGCATTTGATGCATCGCGATGATGTGTATCGCATCGTGAACGCGAAGAGTTCACGGACAAAGAGAACTGCCACGATGCACGCAAGCAGTGGAAGCCCCGTGTCCAGCATCGTGGACTTGATCACTCGAATCATGAGCGGCCGAACATTCGGCCAGATGATCGTCTCTGTACCAAATGCTGCATCGGATAAGCCGAGAAGCTCTCTGGTTTGGAGGAGCTCCACGTAACTCACCTGCGGCATGTCATCGAGGTACGGAATGTCGGTATCAAATTCGCGAAAATCCGCGGGATATGGACCGGACTCATTGCCATCCCGATCCATTAGCCAGATGTTCTTTCGATCCGCACCGAATCGAACGGTGTGGGGTCCGGCTAAATCGAATTCACTTGGTGTGGACTCGTATCGTTCCAACGATCTCAGAATGAAAATCTGGTACCGATATGCGATCGTGTCGGGTGATCCCCACGTCTCAAGCAAGACAGTGCCGCCAAGGAACTCGTCGTTAATGACGAGTAATGTCGAATACCCCCAGCCCGAAGATGCCTCCTTGTGCGCGAGCGCATAAGCCCGCTCGCACCGCACCACGGTCACGGCGACGAGCACACCGATCCCGACAAGAACGAGCACTATGCCGACCCACGGGTTGGTCTTGGCGCGCGGCCGCTTGAGACGCAGCATGAATGCTAGCCTACGACACGTGGGTGCGATGGCCTAGGGTGAACGTGGATGTTCAATTCGTTCGGCGGGGGCACAGCCCCCGCCCTACAGAGCGGGCGCGCGTGGGAAATCGTCGCCAGGTCGCCGCGGCGACCCGGCCTACAGCATGTTCAGCTTTCGGTTCTTGCCAACAGCCAACAGCCAATGGCCCACAGCTGCGCCTTACTTCAGATTGAAGGCGAGCCAGGGTGTCGCAGGGGTGGCGGCGTGGACCGGATCATCTGACGGCGCGAAGAGCAGGTTGCCGTAGTAGTCGCCGGCACCGAGTCGGAAGAAGGTCTCCGACGGCGCCATCGGCGCGGGATCAGGCAGTGCCGCGAGGCTGACCGGTTCGAGTACCACACGCTTCGGCTTCGCCGACTGCACACAACCCGTCAGGCCGATGCACAGGGTGACACAGATGCCGCCGAGGACTGAATTTCGCATGGCACACACTCCCAATAGCCGGGCCACTTCAACCCGGACCTATCCCTTATCGATCCGCAACCCATGTGAAATGAAGGCGATACGAAAGATTAGCTTTTTGTTTGGGTATGAATCGAAAAGGAGCGCAGATTCTGCATGCCCGCGCGAACTCAGAAGCGCAAGAACGCGAACTTTCCATATCACTTGCCCTCGTAATGCCGGCGCGATTCGTGGACAATATGGGACGTGGGGCAGAGCTGGGTACGGTGTGTGGACAAATGCGTAAGTGCTTTCCTCGTCTTGAGGTACACGCTGTCGTATCGCACGCCGGTGGAGAAAGGTAGACGCAGCATGCGCATCGTCCAGCGAATCGTCGCCGTGATCCTCGCCGCGACATTCGGCTGCTCGACCGGAGCACTTGCCGGTCCTGTTTCAGCCGTCCATGATCATGACGATCACCCCGTCACCGGGTCTGAGCACACGCACGAATCGTTCCACGACGGCGATTTGCCGATCGAACATTCGCACCATCATCACCATGCCGATGGCACGCACCACACGCACATGCACACCCATCTCGCCGGCGGCGGGGTGGTGGTCGCCGCGGCAGGTCAACCTCGAGCGGCGCTCCCTCAGGACGGTCCGGTCTACGTCATCTCGCACTTTGAGCTGCGCTATCGACGAGATCACCCGGACCACCCTGATCTGAGCCTGTTGCACGCCATGCCGATCGGGCTTGGACTCGTTGAAGATGGCTACGTTGCGCCGCGTCAGGGCGTGGACATCGAATGGACCACGCTCGGTCAGCTCACAATTCCCAGCGCCGACACGAGCTACTACGCTTCGGCGGTGCAGTGGATCATCGAGTCCATTCTTGGCTGGTACATCGAGAATGACTTCATGGCGGTCCGCGTCGATCCCGATTTCGACGACATCAGCCCGCGTGGCGAAGACATTCGCGCGCCGGGTCGAACCGCGCTCGGCCTCGTGATCTCCACCGGTATCGTCTCAGAACTGCGAACGCTCGGCTCGGGCGAGCGCGTCTCGGACAAGGGGCCGATCCTTCCCGAAGACCGCATCAACAATGCCGTGCATGAGCGGCATCGACTGGAATCACCGATCCAGCCGTACGATCCGAATTCCGATCTGCCACGCTCCGACCTGCTTCGTCGTGATTCGCTGAACGACTTTATTTACTTCCGAAGCCGACATCCTGGTCGACGTATGGACGTGTCGCTTTCGCCGGGCTCTGAACCGGACACCGCGGCGCTTGATTACCTGATCACCGAGAATCGGCCGCTGACCATCTTCGGCCAGTTGTCCAACACCGGCACGCCGTCCACGGATTACCTTCGTCAGCGTTTCGGGTTTTTTCACACGCAGTTCACCGAGAACGACGACATCCTGTCGCTCGACTACACGACGGCAAACTTTGACGATGTGCACGCGTTGCTCGGTTCCTACGATGCGCCGCTCTCCGAGGATCGACGGCTCCGATACCGCGTCTACGGCAGTTGGGCCGAGTATGACGCGAGCGAAGTCGGCTTCTTCAACGACACCTTCAGTGGTGAATCGTGGGGTGTTGGCGGCGAGCTCGTTGGCAACGTCTATCAGGATGACAACTTCTTCCTCGACCTGCTCGGGGGTGTGCGGTACAGCGACATTGAAGTCGAGAACCCATTCGTCGGTACCGGCGAGGAATCATTCCTGATCCCGTATGTCGGCGCTCGTCTTGAGCAGGTCTCCGAGTGGTACGACACGCGCGCCAGCGTCATCTTCGAATTCCAGTACACCGATCCCGATGAGGTCGAACTGGCGCAACTCGGACGAACGTCGCCAGACTCCGAGTGGACGGTCATGCGCTGGAATGCATCGCATTCTGTGTACCTCGAACCATTGCTGAATCGTGCGAACTGGGAAGATCCGTCGACGCCGGAAAGCTCGACGCTCGCGCACGAGATCCGGGCGTCGTTCCGCGGTCAGTATGCGTTCGACAACCGACTCATCCCGCAGGAAGAAGCGGTGGCGGGCGGTCTGTACAGCGTGCGCGGGTATCCGCAATCGGTTGTGGCGGGCGATACCGCGTTGATCGGTTCGCTGGAGTATCGTTATCACGTTCCGCGCGGGTTCGGCATTGAGCCGGAACCGACGCAATTCTTCGGCCAGCCATTCCGGCGAGCGCCGCAGTATGTGTTCGGCATGCCGGACTGGGATCTTGTCTTCAAAGGCTTTATCGACATTGGTCGCGTGTATCAGAGTGATCGATTGTCGTTCGAGAGCCATGAGACGCTGATCGGTGCCGGCGTCGGATTTGACCTGTTACTTCGACGAAATGTGAACCTTCGCGTTGACTGGGGATTCGTGCTCAAGGAGATTGAGACCGCGGATGTCAACGAAGGATCGGATCGACTGCACTTCGTGTTGACGATCCTGTATTGAATGCACACCTGAGCGGCGAGCGCGTACCGGGTGACGCTCGACCGTGTGGCCACGCTTCTCACGACCCGAACTGGAGACCTGACCATGCGCCATCGTTCCTCCGCGCGTGTCACGTCCGTCCGTACCCTCGGACAGTCGTTTCCCATCTGTGCCGCTCTCGTATGCGGCAGCTTCGTTGACATTGCGCACGCCGACGTTGAAGGTGCCGATGTCGTCGCCGGTGAAGTCTCGATCGCCGAACAGGGCAATCTGACGACGATCACCGCCAGTGACGGCGCGATCATCAACTATGACGCGTTCGGGATTGCGGCGAACGAGACCATCCAGTTCATTCAGCCGCACGAACTGGCTCGTGTGCTCAATCGGATCACTGGTCCGGAACCGACGTACATCGACGGCGCGCTCCTCGCGAACGGTCAGGTGTATCTCGTGAATCCGTCGGGCGTGTTCTTCGGAAGCGGCGCCGTCGTCGATGTCGCGGGTCTCTACGCGGCTGCGGGCAGTCTCGACAACGCAGACTTCCTCACGGGCAACGATCACTTCAAGTTGCTGCGCGGTACGGTTGAGAATCAGGGATTGATTCTCGCTGATGACGTTCACCTGATCGGGTCCAACGTGTCGAACCACGGGCGCATCGAGTCGACCGGCGGAATCGTCGCGATGGTCGCGGGTGAAGACATCATGCTGCGCCGTCATGGCGATCGCATCATGGTGGTCATCGACGGGACGGAATTCAATCCGGATAACGGACCGATGGGTGGCGCGACCGCACCGGATCTGCAGGCGCAAGCCGGCGTGGAGAACACCGGCGCGATCGACAACGCCGGTGGCCATGTCATGCTGGGTGCGGGTGATCTGTATTCGATGGCGATTCGAAACACCGGTACGATCAATGCACACGGCGGTCGGATCGATGCCATCGCCTCCGATGGTCTCGTTCACAACATGGGCACGATGAGCTCCAGCGTGGCGACCGGCACGGCCGGTGATGTCGTCGTGCAGGGGCCGAACATTCTCAACGAAGGCACGATTGCCGCAGACAGTGACGCGGGGCGCGGCGGCTACGTTGAGACAACGAGTCAGTACTACACGTTCCTCGGGCCTGACAGTGAAACCACGGCGGCCGGCGGCGCGGGCCTCGCCAATGGCGGCGAAGTCCTCGTGCACAGCTACGACGGCATCACGACTGTGCTGGATGGCGCTCGCGTTGATGTGTCGGCTGGCAGCGCAGGTGGTGATGGTGGATTCGTCGAACTCTCCGGCGGTCGTCAGTTGTCGCTGAACAGTGACGACATTGATGCACGCGGTTTTGAAGGCGGCGAAGACGGCACGGTGCTGCTCGATCCGCGCAACATTCGGATCGCGGAATTCGGCGGACCACCCGCGGGTGTGCTCGATCCTGATGGCGATGGCAATGTCACGTATGAATTCGGTGAGCCGGGCAACCTGCCGAACAACGACTCAGTCATTGCCGCCAGTCTGCTCGAACAGATCATGGGCGATATTCAATTGGAAGCCGAAGGCTCCATCTTCGTGGATTACGTCACGAACCTGCAATTCAACAACGATGTGACATTCCTGGCGGGCAACGTCATTTCGGTGCGTGCGCCGATCAATGGTGCGAACTCATTGACGTTTCTTGCCAACCAGAACAACAACGGCTTCGGCTGGGTCTCAATCAACGTGCCGCTGGTCGTGAATGACTTCATCGACTTCTCGGGCACGCATGTGTTCCTGCTCGATGATGAATCCATCGGTGGCGGCATTCTTCAGACCGGTGGCACGCAGACGTACACCGGCTACGTCGAACTGGGTGAGAACTACACGCTGACAGGAAGCGAGATCACCTTCAACGATGGGCTCGACACGCTCAATACGTTCAACGTGCTTGATCCGACGCAGGGACCGCCGCCGGGCTTCACCAGCCGATCGCTGGTGATTGATGGCGATGCGATCTTCAACGATCCCGTCGGCCTGCGTTCAGCGCTCGCATCGCTCGAAGTCACAGGACGGTCCACGGTCAACGGTGCGACCGGCTATCTCGCCAACGCGCCGGTGATTGATCCGCTTACGAACACCGTGATTACGGACGCCGCGCAGACGTACACCGGCGGCCTGTTGCTCAATGCGGATACCACGCTCGTCAGCCTTGATGCAGGTGACATCAGCCTTGATGGCATGACCGATGGCGCGCATGACCTGCTCATCAATACGGCCGGCGAAACCCGCATCGACGGCGAAGTCGGCTCAATGGAAGCGCTCACGCGGCTCGAAACTGACATGCCCGGCACAGTCGTGCTGGCAGGTGATGTCAACGCCGATGAACAGCAGTACAACGAACAGGCATTTCTGGATGACGATGTGACGCTGACCGGCGATACCTCCGTTGAATTCGGTCAGACGCTCGAAGGCAACGGTTTTGACGTCGCGATCAACTCACCGTCGACCGTATTCGGCGACGCTGTTTTGGGCGTCGACATGCTGACGACCGATGCCGCCGGCACAACGATCGTCAATGGTGATGTCAGTGGCAACGACCTCATGTTCAATGACCAGGTGCAGTTGAATGATGACATCGTCATGACCGGCACCACGGCGATCGCCTTGAATGGTGGCACGAATGGTCAGGGCAATGATCTTGACCTCATCACGCCGTCCACGACGCTTGCAGGCGACTTCAATGACCTGGACACACTGTTCACAGATCCGGGCGGCGAAGCCTTTATCGGTGCGAACGTCGATGCGAACAACGCCATCATCAATGACGCGGTGACACTGATCGCGGATTCATCCATCACGGGCACGGACATGGTTGCCTTCACGTCAACCATCGACGGACCGTTTGCGCTCGATGTGACGTCAGACGGTCTGATCGCACTTGATGATGAAATTGGTGGCGATGCGCCGCTGGCCGCACTGACGACCAATGGCGATGCCACGACCACGCTCGCGAATGATGTCACCGCCGAAGATCAGACGTACAACACGATGCTCGCGCTCGCAGGCGATGTGACGTTCGATGGTGATTCGAGCGTTGCGTTCAATGAGATGGTGGATGCTGGCGGCAATGACATGACGATTGAGTCGCCGTTGACCATTGTCGCGGGTGACATTGATGATGTCGGTACATTCATGACGGATGCGGACGGCAGGACGGAACTCGGTGCGGACATCACCGGCGTGGTGATCGACATCGATGATGCCGTCGTTCTGACGGATGATTCCATCGTCACCGGCTCGCAGGAAGTGAACTTCGATTTGACGATCGATGGCTTCCACGATTTGACCGCGAATTCTGATGAACTCGTGCGTTTCGGCGGCGATGTCGGCAGCATGGATGTGCTCGACACATTGACGGCCAACGCAGACTTCATTCTGTTTGATGATGAAGATCCGATCTCGCCTTTCCAGAACGGTCCGCTGAGCGTGACCACGCAGAACGGGATTTTTCTGAACCCGGATGGACGCCCTGATGTCCCGACAGTGGCGACGATCGGTTCGCGTGGTGATCTCACGCTCAATGCGATCGATGGCGATGTGGTCATGGGGCAGAATGAGAAGCTCACGACGCTCGGCGATCTCGAGATCATCGCGGGTGAGAATACGGTCCTCGGTGACCTCTCGGTGTTTGGTGATCTTGATGTGACGGCGGAGTCAATCACGTTCAATGGTCGCGAGCCAGCGCCGGTTCTTCTGCCGGATGGCACGTTGTCAGAGCCGGACGGTGGTACTGACGTCGTTGTGCTCGGTGACATCAACTTCAGCGTGACGCCGACGATCGGTAATGGTGAGTTGATCTTCCTTGCATCGAGCGCGGGTGCGATCAGCCCGACGCTGGATATCTTCGAGCAGCGTCGCCGTGATGGCCTGAGCCGAAGCGACTTCACGCTTGGTGGTCCTGATGGCATCCTGCTGGATCTCACCGCAGGTTTGTCCATCGGCTTCCCGGAACTGGCGCTTGTGTTCGACGAGGAACTCCAGCTCGTTGACCGTGTGTTGCGCGATCCGGTTGCGTTCCGCTCGATGGATCGACTTGCGATCTACCTGCGTGACCTCAACCAGGGCGAACTGCTGCGAACGACCGACGGCACGCACGTGTATCAGGGCGCGCAGGAACAGCAGTATCTCAGCCCGGCGGCGCAACGTCGCATCGTGACGCATCGACTTCGTCGCGCAGCGGTGCTTGAGGCGATCGAACGGCACAACTCGATGTTCCTGCAGGAATCCGTGGATGAAGACACCGGCGAGGTCGTGCTTGTCGATCAGGGTGCGTACATTCGTGACCGGCTTGCCGTCGCCTACGCGGCATATCGTGATCGCTCGCCTGACACGACGTTCTACGAATACCTGAGCAGTGAGGAAGCATCAGCAGAAGATGCCGATACGCTGCTCACGGAAGCGCGCACATTCGTCGATGGGCTGGGCGTGTTCTTCAGCACGCTCGGTGTGACCGGTCTGACCGATACGGAACTATCTGACAATCGACGTGCAGTATTGGCGCCGCTTGCATCGCCCGAATTGTCCTACGAGGACCTCGACATCGTGATCGATGACGGCATCCGGGCGGCGATTGAAGCGGCACGTGCGGAACAGGAGCGACTTCAGGCCAGCAACTCATAAGGACATGCTGGTCAGCATGGTTCTGGTGCCCAGGCGCGCACGTCGATTGGATCCGCGGCGTGCGCGATCGGCATATGGTCGAGGTCGCGGAAGCCGGCGGCGGCGACGAGATCATCTTCGAGTTCGAGGATCGTTGCTTCCCGCAGCGGCCACGGTTGATGTTCAATGCGACCGCGACGGAATGAACCATCTCGCTTCTGCATGAACATCACGTAGCGTTCGGTGAGAAAGTGTTCGAGCGTGCCCGGTTCCGACGGTGGCAACGGATCGCCGATCTCCCACGTCGTGCCGAGCACTGGTGATCGCCCGTCCAGTGACCTGGCTCGCCGTTGTACCGTGTATTCAATCTGATCATTAATCCGAACGATACGGATGCGCGCGCGGTAGTAGGGGAGATTCCAGACAGCGCGTGCGCCCCACACGTTGATGGGGCTGCCCGCATCGAGCGAATAGAACCACACGCCCGGTTCACCGTTGCGGCGCACATACGTGCGCACGTTGCATTCATGGAATTCGGTGATGCGCGGAAGGTTCACGCCGCGCGGCCACCATCGGTGGCGGAGCAACGGCATGGTGAATGGAACGAGGCCGACCCATGCCATGTCGTCATGGGTGTCGACGGTCAGGCCGGCGGGCAGGGTTGCCTGCACAACCTCCGCGGGCAGTCGCCAGTGGAGAAACAGCAGGTGAAGCCAACGCATATGGATTGCCGGTGCGCCCATTCGGTCGCCTCGCACGGGTGATTCCGCGAGGCAAGTCTAGGCGGCTCGGGCGGTTTCCGAAACGCCATGGGCTCGTCTTGTCCGGATCGTCGAATTGGCTTACGCTGCCCCGTTCTATCCTTCGCGTGGAGCTTGAGACGCATGGCTATTCGCATTGGCATCAACGGTTTCGGTCGGATCGGTCGCCTGGTCTATCGACAGGCTATGTCACGCGGCGGGATTGAGATCGCCGCCGTCAACGACCTCGTGGACGCACCGAACCTCGCGTATCTGCTGAAGTACGACTCGACGCACGGTCGCTTTGACCATGACGTCACGCTGCACGATGACGGTTTCTCGTCGAACGGCGTCAAGACATTGACGACGGCTGAACGCGATCCCGCCAATCTTCCGTGGGGCGATCTTGGTGTCGACTATGTGATCGAGTCCACGGGGTTGTTCACGACGCACGAAGCAGCGAGCAAACACCTTCAGGCTGGCGCGAAGCGCGTGCTGATTTCAGCGCCGACGAAGACGCCTGACCAGGTGCCGACGATGGCCTACAAGGTCAACCACGAAATCTATGATCCGAGCGCGCACCGCATCGTGTCCAATGCATCATGTACGACCAACTGCCTCGCGCCCGTCGCGAAGGTCATCAATGACACGGTCGGCCTCGAAGAAGGCCTGATGACAACCGTGCACGCCGCAACCGCAACGCAGCCGACGCAGGATGGTCCGTCCAAGAAGGACTTCCGTGGCGGTCGGAACGCGTACACCAACATCATCCCCGCATCGACCGGCGCCGCGAAAGCCGTCGGTCTCTGTATCCCCGACTTGCAGGGCAAACTCACCGGTATGGCATTCCGTGTGCCGACGGCTGATGTCTCTGTCGTTGACCTGACGTTCCGTCCCGGCCGGGCGACGTCGATCGATGAGATCAACGCTGCGATGAAGGCTGCCGCGGACGGTCCGATGTCCGGCGTGCTCAGCTATTGCGATGAACAAGTCGTCAGCAGCGACTTCATCTCGGATCCGCATTCGAGCATCTATGACTCGCTTGCGGCGATTCAGCTCAACGATCGCTTCTTCAAGATCGTGAGTTGGTATGACAACGAGATGGGATACGCGACGCGCTGCATCGACATGATTCAGATGATGGCCGCCGGCGACTGAGCCTGTGATGCCCGCCGGCTATTCCGGAACGCCGCTGGTTCGAAAGCTCGGCATCAAGCCGGGTATGCGCGTGCGATTCATCAATCCGCCTGCCGGGTATGTCGAAGGACTGGAAGACCTGCCGGATGACGTCACGATTGTTGCGTCGACACGCGGATCGCTTGCGTTCATCCAATTGTTCGCGACGTCTGCGGCGGAACTCCGTCGTCGATTGCCGGCGGCACAGCGGGCAATGGCCACGGATGGCATGGTGTGGATTTCGTGGCCGAAGCGAGCGTCTGGCGTGGACACTGATCTCACGGGCGACGTCGTTCGAGAGATCGGCCTTGCTACGGGTCTGGTCGACATCAAGGTCTGTGCGGTCGACGAGACCTGGTCTGGGCTGAAGTTCGTGATTCGCCGCGCAGACCGCTGAGTTTCGTCATCATGGTAACCAATCGAAGGCCATCGACGTCATTCCGCCGATACATCACGTTGGCGGAACAGGATGGCCATGGTTCGCGTCGATCAGGCGTTGAATGGCTGATCTGCCGGTCATGATTTCGCGGCGCTACAGTGGAGCATGGTGATGTCGACAGTCAACCGTCGTTTCGTGCGTGTTTGTGCCTTCATGCTGATGCTGGTCACGATGAGTGTCGCCGGATCAGTCGCGGTGGCGCAGGGTCAGCAATCGCTGCCGGATCGCGTCGAGTTGAGCGAAGCCGTCGCGACCGCGATGAATGCTGAATGGCTGACCGATGACGAGCGCAAGTCAATGCGCGTCTTTCATGGCGTCTGGGACGATCGTGATCTCGATTCGCCTGAGCGCCGCGCGATCGCCGCGGTTCTCGCGTACGACTTCGATAACCCCATTCTGACCAGTCCTGAAGTCTCGTTCCATGTGCGCGCGGATGCCGCGATGCGCCGAGGTGATCTTCGCGATGCCCTCGCGTTGCTCGAAGGTGTGGCGGGCGTCCGCGCAGCGCGACAGCGCGGCGAGGCGCTGGAGTCACTCGGTCAGTACGACGAGGCATTGAAAGCAGTCAACGAAGCAATTCGCATCTGGCGCGCTGCCGACGATGTCGATGCCGCGATGGTGACGGATGGCGTGCACGCGATGGCGATCCAGGCGCGCCTGCAGGGTCAGCCTGCACGAAACTACCAGACCATGCTCGATGAACTCTCCCGGGTCCGCACGGACTACGATCGGCTCTATTGGCCGGCGCGCCTGGCGGAAGCGTACCTGCTTGCAGAGAAGCACAACACCGGCGAAGCAATGCGCGCTGCTTTTGAGACGCTCTCATTGAATCCGCGCTGCATCGATGCGTGGTATCTGCTGGGACGACTGAGTCTGCAGCGCTTTGATTTTGAATCCAGCAGCAATACGGCAAAGGCGATTCGTCGCCTGAACGACCGGCATCCGCTCGCCATAATGCTCGTGGCCGAGTTTCGTCTCGTGCGAGATGATCCTGACAACGCACTGGATGTGCTGACGCAGCTCATTGACCGATATCCGAAGATTCGTCAGGCGCACGCGTTGCTCGCGTGCGCTCATGCGCTTCGATACGACGAACCGGCGATGCGCAGCGCGCTGGATACGCTTGACACCCTCTCGCCGGGTACGGCCGAGGGATATGCCCTCGCGGGTCGGTATCTCTCGCTGTTCAGGCAGTACGACTTGTCATCCGATGTGCTGCAGGAAGCGATTCGGCGTCAGCCCGCGTGGCCAGAGCCGCAGATCGAACTCGGCCTGATGGAGTTGCAGGCTGGTCGCGATGCGATCGCATTGGATGCATTGCAATCTGTTGCGTCTTTGGACCGCTTCAACAAGCGGGCGGCGAACAGCCTGTTCCTGCTCGAGGAAATCGCCGACTATCACCGGATCGAAACAGAACACTTCATCATTCGATACAAGCCAGGCATTGATGAAGTGCTGGTTCGAACGATGCCGGATGAACTCGAGCGCATCCACGAGATCGTGACCGAGAAGCTTCAGTTCGAACCAGATCGCAAGACGATCATTGAAGTGCTTCCCGATCACGAGCGGTTCGCGGTGCGCATCACCGGCATGCCCTGGATCCACACCGTGGCTGCATGCACCGGACCAGTCATTGCGATGGAAGTGCCGCGTGAAGGCCGGCCATCAGAGCACTACGGTCCGTTCGACTGGCGTCGTGTGATTCAGCATGAATACACGCACACGGTCACGCTCGCGCAGACACAGAATCGTATTCCGCACTGGTTTACGGAAGCCATCGCGGTGCGGATGGAGTTGGCACCGCGCGATTACGACCGTTGCCGTATGCTCGCCGACAGCTTGCATGAAGGCACGCTGTTCTCGCTTGAGGAGATCAAGTGGGCATTCGTTCGACCGGAACGGCCGGGTGATCGCAACAAGGCGTATGCGCAGGGCTATTGGATGGTCGAGTTCATGGAGGAACGCTTCGGCAACTCGGCCATGATTCGCCTCCTGAGTGAGTATTTCGAAGGTGTTCGCGAAGCAGAAGCCATGCCGGCAGCACTCGGCGTGACGCGCGAAGAGTTCTATCGAGAGTTCCTGGTGTGGGCGGCGGCGCAGGTTGAGTCCTGGGGGCTCTCGCCGGAACCGTCACTGGAGTCACTCGTTGACGAAGTCCGTGAACAGGATCCAGAACTGCGCGCCCAATTGGAGACATCGCGCCAGGCGCGTCTTGATGTGATTGCACGGCGGTTGTCGACGCAGATCGGTCGGCCCGGCACAAAGAGTCGTGATGAACTCTCTGCGGCGGATTGGCCGCCGTTGATTCGTCCGAAGGTGCAGGTCACGGACGACATGATCATGGCGTGGCGGAACGATCATCCCGACCATCCGGACTTGCTTGAGATGGAAATTCGCCGTCGTATCGATCGACGCGAAGGCACAATCGAAGCCGGCGACGTGGAGATGCTGGAACAACTCATCAAGCTTCGTCCGGTTGATCCGTATCCGCACAAGAAGCTGTCGCAGTATTGGCTGGATCGCGATGAGGCAGCGCGCGCCGCGGAACATCTCGAAGAGTTGTACGTGCGCGAACAGTACAAACCGGTGTTCGCCGTGGAACTCGGCCATCTGTATCGCGAGCTTGGTCAGATAGAGAAGGCGTTGGATCGCATCACGCGCGCATTGCACATCAATCCGTATCATGCGGCGACGCGCGAGACGGCGGCGGCGATCGCGATCGAAGCCGGCGAGTTCGAACAGGCGCGCACGCACATCGCCGCGCTCGTGTTGCTGGAGCCCGATCGCCCGCGGCATCAGAAACGGCTCGATGCGATCAATCGTCTGATTTCGGAGCGCTCGACTGGGGCGTCATAACCGCAGGTTCTTCGGTCGGTTCAATCTGACGAGCTACCGGACCGAACCGAACGCCAAGGTCCAGTGATCCGGGAAACGCCGTGATAAACGCTGCGGAAAGCCGCATCGACAGCGATGTCCAGACTTCCGGCTTCGGTCGGCGCAGGCACTTCACAATGGCTCGTGCAACACGCTCAGGCGTCTGCACCCACGGTTTCGGCATCCGCTCGACGTAGCGCGTTTCATGACTATCGAGACCGCTGCGTTCATCCGAGACCTCGAAGAACTCAGTCGTGGTCGTGATCGGGTGGACGCTTGCGACTTCGATGTTGTGCTTGCGTAGTTCCTGACGCATGGCACGGCAGAGATGATTCTGCGCTGCTTTCGTTCCACTGTACGCGCCGTGCCGAGCCACAGAGAGCTTGGCAAGGCAGCTGGAGCACATCAGCATGTGGCCGGGTTCATCGCGCTCAAGCAGATGCCGCGCTGCACGCTGAATGAGGCTGGCGGACGAGAAGAAATTGACCTCGTAGATGTCGCGCAGTTCGGTCTCGGACATATTCGCAACGCTTCGACTCAATCCATAGCCAGCGTTCGCGTACACCGCATACACGCCTGACGTCTCGGTCGCGGCGCGGTCGATCAATGATTGAATTACAGTGCTGTCCGTGCAATCGCCGGGGACGACAACGGCTGTTCGGCCGCGCGATCGAATATCCGCCGCAAGCGTTTCAAGCCGATCCGCGCGTCGAGCGTTGATAACGACATCCATGCCCGCATCTGCACATGCCAATGCGGTTGCTCGGCCGATGCCCGAGCTTGCGCCGGTGATGATGATTGATTTGCCGTCGAGTCGTCGTGCCATATCGCGAGATTCTAGTTGCCGGTGAGCAGAAAGACGCCCACGAGAATGACCAGGACGCCGGCCGCCTTGCGCGCGGTCATCGGTTCGCCAAGGATCAGCCACCCGAGCGTGACCGCGACGGCTGGTGCAGCGGCGAACGCAATGGGCTTCACGCGACCGATCTCGCCCGCTCCGAGAGCTGCGTAGAAGAACAGCATGCCGCCCGCGCCGGCGATCAGACCGCCGCCGATGGCAAGTTTGACGAGGTTTCCCGTGCCGGCGTCGAGCCAGTTGGATGGCTCGCCGGGCACGCGGCGATGATGGACCGCAATGATGTACGCAAGCCAGAGGACCGGCAGCGCGATCGTGGACCGAACGGCAATCGCGGTGATCGGGCCGATCCGGCCCGTGTGCAGCACGCTCTTGGTGAACAACTCGCCGATCCCCCAGCAGAGTCCGGCGGCAATTGCGAAGACGATAGCGCGCATGGCAACGGTGTCCGGCAGTAGTTGCGAACGGCGTGATCAGTGTCGCTTGCTGACGAGCGTGTCGGCTTTGACTTCGATACCACGAACACGACTGCGCAACGCTTCGGCATTCGGCGCGTATTTCTCGGCCGTACGGAGATCAACGAAGTCTTCTTCGACGAGTTTTGCGAGCGAGCTCGTGAAGTCATGCATGCCTTCATGTTCCGAACCGGCCATGATCGCCGGAATGTCCTCGTCGTGCGCATCACGTATGCGGTCGGCGACCGTCACGGTGTTCAGCAACACTTCGGTTGCAGGGACGCGGTCGACGCCTTCTTTGCAACTCGGGAGCAGGCGCTGCGCCATCACGGCCTTCAGGCCAACGGCGAGCGCGGACCGAATGAATTGATGGTCATTCGTCGGGAAGAACTCGAGGATGCGCGAGAACGCCTGCATGGTGTCTGCGGTGTGCAGCGTTACGAAGACAAGGTGGCCGGTCTCCGCCGCCTGAATGCCGGCGAGCATCGTCTCACGATCGCGCAGTTCGCCGATCATGATGATGTCCGGATCCTGGCGGACCGCCGCGCGCAAGGCCGTGGGGAAGTCAGGTACATCGATGCCAATCTCTCGCTGGCTGATGTACGACGTCTGCGGTTTGAAGAGGTATTCGACCGGATCTTCGATCGTGATGATGTTGGCATGGCGCCGGTGATTGATGTGATCAATCATCGCGGCGAGCGTTGATGACTTACCACTGCCCGTCACGCCGCACACGATGACCAGGCCATCATGGGTGCGATCGGAGACGTGTTCGTAGATGGGGGGCAGGCGAAGATCATTGAACGCTGGAATCTTCGGGTTCACGCGCCGAATAGCAGCGTGGAGATTGCCGCCAGCGTGAAAGACGCTGCAGCGAAATCGTTCTTCGCCCTCATCGCCTTCGTGGTGGGAGAAATCGGTCCCGCCCATCGTGCGGATCTCATCAACGAGATGGTCGGGGATGATCGGCTTGAGGAGATTCTTCGTGTCATCGCGCGTCAGTGGCGGCACATTGACGGTGTGCAACTCCGAGGCCACACGAAGAATCGGTGGTGCGCCGACCTTGATATGGAGGTCGGAAGCGTGGATCTCCTTCATTTTCGTCAGGAGCCGGTGAATCGTCAGGTCATGCTGCATTGACGTCCCCGCTGGTCTTTGAGTGCAAGCCGGATGAGCGACGCGAAATGCTCGTTCAATCCATCTTTCATGATACGGGATTCGCCCCTGTGCCCAAAGATCTGATCCGGAGCTTGCGTCGTTTTCAAGCGGGCTGTGGTCGCGTATGCTGCGTGGTCCCGCAATGCCGCTGATCAGGGAGACGTGCAGGCCATGACGACCGAGACCGCCACCACCAACGACCTTCGGGCTGTCACGGAGCAGTACCGCGAGGAAGCCGATGCGATCCGGGTTGGCGGCGGCGAGAAAGGGATCGCACGGCAGCACCGACTTGGGCGCCTGACCGCGCGCGAGCGCATCGAACGCCTTATCGATACCGGCTCGACCACGTTCGAGTGTGGCGAATTCATCGCGTGGAATATGTACCGCGAGTATGGCGGCGCACCGTCGGCCGGCGTCGTCACAACGATTGCCCCGGTTGGCGGCAAACTTTGCATGATCGTCGCGAACGATGCGACGGTGAAAGCCGGCGCGTTCTTCCCGATGACCTGCAAGAAGATCATTCGCGCACAGACGATCGCCGAACGCGCACGTCTGCCGCTGCTGTACCTCGTCGACTCGGCCGGCGTCTTTCTGCCATTGCAGGAGGATGTCTTCCCCGACACCGATGACTTCGGCCGTATCTTCCGAAACAACGCGGTCATCAGCGCCAAAGGCATCACGCAGATGGCGGCGATCATGGGGAACTGTGTCGCTGGTGGTGGCTATCTGCCCGTGCTCTGCGACACATTGCTCATGACCGAGGGTTCTGGTTTGTATCTCGCCGGTCCGGCGCTCGTGAAGGCGGCGATCGGCCAGGACGTCGAGAGCGAAGAACTCGGCGGCGCGGAGATGCACGCACAGATCTCCGGCACGATCGATTTCCACGAGCCGGATGATCCCGCATGTCTCGATCGTCTCAAGGCGCTTGTGCATGCGGATATGTCATCGCCGCCGATTCCCCAGCCGCCGCACGAACTGGCGAAGCCGAAGCGCGATCCCGACGATGTCTATGACATCTTCGAAGCGGACGGTGCCAAGCAATACGATGCGCTTGACCTCATCGATTGCTACGTCGATGAAGGAAGCTTGAACGAATACAAGGCGGACTACGGTCAGTCGATCACGTGCGCCTACGCGCGTATCGGCGGTTGGCCGTGCGGCATCGTTGCGAACCAGCGCAAGCTGACGCAGAAGAAGATGCCCGGCGGCAAGGCGGGGCCGAGCACGGCGATCAACATGCCGGCGGTGATCTACCACGATTCTGCCGACAAAGCCGCACGCTTCATTATGGATTGCAATCAGAAGCGCATTCCGATCATCTTTCAGCATGACACCACCGGATTCATGGTCGGTCGTGACAGCGAGCAGGCCGGGATCATCCGTTCCGGGGCCAAGATGGTCAACGCGATGAGCAATTGCATCGTGCCGAAGATCTCCCTGCTCGTCGGCGGAAGTTACGGCGCAGGGAACTACGCGATGTGCGGGCGTGCGTTTGATCCGTTGCTGACGCTCGCGTGGCCGAGTAGCAAGTGTTCCGTCATGGGCGCAGCGCAAGCGGCGAATGTGCTGCTCCAGATCGACCTCGCATCGCGGAAACGTCGCGGTGAAGAACCCGATGAGAAGGAACGCGCGACGTTGCTTGCGGCAATCACGGACAGCTATCGAGAGCAGCAGGACATTCGATACGGCGCAGCGCGCGGCTGGCTCGATCGCATGATCGAGCCCGGTCACACCCGTGATGAGCTCGTGCGCGCGTTGGAGGTCGCTTCGTCCTTCCCCATGGATGAGGACTTCCGAACCGGCGTGCTCCAGACGTGAGCTGCTGCCCGGCGTCGACGTGCCGGACGTGACAGTGTTGGCGGTTCATGCACCGGCTGCTCATCTGCGGTGAGAAACCACAGGCAGATGATCAGCGGGAGTGCGTACTTGTCCCACATGATGTGCGCTTTGAACATCAGGATGGTCTGCGCGAAGACGAGAGCGCTCGCGACACTCCAGTGTCGGAAGCGCAGAACCGCGAGTCCTGCGAGTCCACCAAGCAGGGACAGTCGAAGCACATCTGAATCGCCGGTCATCAGGCGAAGCCACCGGTCGAGCATGCCCATATCGCGAATCGGAAACGGCGGGTGATTCCCGAGCGGTGGCGCGATGATCATCGCCGCGCCGATAGCAACGGCAATCAAGGCGGCCAATCGCCAGGATGCGCGGATCTGCCGCCAATCTATCAACCCGATGATCAATCCCTGCACGACGTACCACGCGCCGACGGCTGCGAGGAAGTACATCGGGTTGTGCCAGACGATGCCAAACAGGCCGCTGGTAATCATGCGCTGTCGTGCGATCTCATTGAGTGGCGCGGGGCCGCCGAACAAGATGAACCAGCCGGACAGTGTCATGGCGGCAATCATCGGAGCAATCCAGCGTGCGCTTGGACGCCATGTTTCGGCAAGGCCGTAGACTGCGAGCGCCGCGGGGATCGCAACGGTGTACTGGCGCGATGCGACCGCGAGAGTGAACGCAATGCCACACACGATGTAGCGCTCGCGGCACCACATCCATATACCAATGAGCACGAACAGATTGGCGATGGCATCCGTGTAGAGAAAGAGGCTGATACCCGTGAAGTATGGAAATGCCAGTACGCCGACGGTCGCGAGGATGGCGCGCCGATGTTCACCGCGCGTTGCGAGCAGAATGATGCACGCCTGAAGGAACGTGACGAAGAGGTTGAACCAGCGACCAACGGCGATGCCGCCGCCGGTCAGCCGCTCGAGCCAGCCGAAGATCATGAAGGGCAGCGGCGTGTTGAGTTCCGGGTAGGTGCGTAGGAAATCGACTGGCGGCCACCAGAATGCCGCGAACTGAAGCGTGGTCGGCCAGTAATGAATCTCATCTCGCGCTGGCGCAAAGCTCAACCAGTCGTACAGCGCAGCAAGACCGACGAAGAGCAGAGCAAGCGGAATGACACACAACCAGCGGATGCGCATCGCGACAGCGTAACGACCGATTCGTACCAGCCCGCCGAATTCATGTCGATCAATGCCATGACTTGGTGAAAAAAATCACTGAATCTGCCGGCGAGCGACCCTCGAAACCGGTTCTGTTCGCCCGATGATCACGCGGATCAGACTCGGGCGAGCCACCATTTGAGTCCCTGTCATTCCACGAAGGAGTCCCCACATGACACGTTCCATGTTGCGCGATCGTTGTGCGCTCACCGTTGCTTCGCTTGTTCTCGGATCCATGGTCACGGCATCGGCACCCGCCGCAGACATTGTCGAGACGGCTGTTGCCGCCGGCGACTTCAATACGCTTGTTGCCGCGGTCGACGCCGCTGGTCTTGTCGAGACGCTGCAAGGCGATGGACCGTTCACCGTCTTCGCGCCCACCGATGAAGCATTCGCCAAACTTGGTCACGATACGCTCGACAGTCTGCTGAAGAAGAGCAACCGGCAGAAGCTGACCGACATCCTCACGTACCACGTTGCTTCAGGCAATCTTGGTGTTGCCGATGTCGCGACGCGGCGTACGATTCAGACCGTCAACGGACAGCGCCTGGACATCTCCACCGAGAGCAACCGGCTGACGATCGATGGCGCCAACCTCATTCTGACCAACATCCAGTGCGACAACGGCGTGATCCATGTGATCGACTCGGTCATGTTGCCTTCCATGGACAACCTTGTGCAGAGTGCGCAGAGTGCTGGCATGTTCGGCACGCTGCTCGCAGCGGTGACTGAAGCCGGACTCGCGCCCACGCTGGCGAATGAAGGTCCGTTCACTGTCCTCGCGCCGACGGACGAGGCATTTGCCAAACTCGGACACGATGCCATTGACGATCTTCTGAAGAAGGAGAACCGTGCGCAGCTAACGGCGATCCTGACGTATCACGTGATTCCCGGGCGCGTGTACAGCGAGCAGGCGCTCAGCGCCGGTAATGCATCGACGCTCCAGGGCGGCACAGCGCGGTTCGCGCTGGACAACGGTCGATTCCGCGTGAACAACGCGAACATCATCTCTGTGGATATTGAAGCGAGTAACGGCGTTGCGCACGTGATTGACACGGTGCTGATGCCGCCGAAGCCGCGTCCTTCCGGTCGGCTCGTCATCGGTATCTACGACGAAACACCGAGTGCTGCACTGGCATCACAGCTTGGTCTCGATCGTCACAATGCCCGCGTGGTGACCGGTTTCACAAGTGGCAGCAATGCCCAGGCTGCCGGCTTGCAGAAGTACGACATCATCATTGATCTCGACGGCATGGGCGCGAGCAGCGAAGCATTCACCAAGGCCAAGGAAGCGGCGGGCTTCGGCAATACCGTCCATCTGACAATCCTTCGCAACGGCAAGCGAAAGTCGATTGATGTCGAAGTCGGTGTGTCGAAGCACTGACGAACCACGCCGTGGTATCAAGCACATGAGGGTATGGAACCATGACTGTTCCGACCCTCATGTGCTTTTAACCTCACTCGGATTCCAGCGTGACCGTGGTTTCAATGTCGCGGCACTTCTCCGCTTCGTAGCGAAGTGTGAACGTGTCGCCAGCCTGACCGGATACCAGATACCGGAACGCACGCCGGCCTTCACTTGGAATGCCTTCGTTGACCAACAGCCGTTCCGGACGATGGGCAACCGGCGTCATCGTTGTGGCAAACCGATTGGCGATTCGGCCCGCAGTGATTACCGAGGCGCCGTCAGCGATCAATCGATCGGGTGTGCCGATGCGCTTCTGTGCAGCGACAGCTGTGCGTGTCGGAATGATCTTCTCATTGAGAATCTCGACGGTGACTTCCCAGACATCGTTCCCGAGGTCACGGGTCGCGACGTGGTCGAATTGAATGGACGGCATTTCGCTCGCGTGATACATCGTGAACGCGAAGTTGCGATGACACGATTGTTCCAGCATGAACGGTGGGTCTGACCGCGAGGCATATTTGGTGCCACCGCCGATCAGGACGCGACCAAGCGTCGGATGATCGTGTTCTGTATATAGCGTCTGCGTCTGCCCGAAGAGGATGCGGTCCTGCCAACGCTGGCGCGCATCGGCGTCATACGTTCGCTCATTCGATTGCAGAATCTGGCGTGTTGTCCAGAGTTCGTTCGTGAAGCTGATGATGCCAAGGCCTTCAGCTGCCCAATTCACGGTGCCACCGTGCACGGTGTACAGATCCTCGTGAATAATCAGGTAGTTGTAGAAAGGAATCATCTCTTCGCCGGCTTCCGCGAGCGCATCGTAGACACGAAGGTCAGCGCGCGGATAGAAGCTGCTGCGGTAGGGCGCGCCAGGGCCGCGCAGAATCATGCCCCCAGTGTTGTGGTAGCTCTGTGCAGCGGCGATGTTCGGCTTGTCGAGAATGAACATGGCGATCGCGCGCGTTTCCGGGAAGCACAGTGGGAATTCACCTGCACCGCGCTGAATGAAACTTGGCTGCCAGCCCGCGGGCCAGTTGCGGTTCATGTCGTAGCCGCCGGCTCCGTCTTCGTTGATGCGACCATCGCCATCGTTGTCGATGCCTTCCTGGCCGGCCCATGAGAGTTCGCCCTCTTCATCCTCGCCGGCTCGGACGATCAGGGCCGGACGTTCAGGATGACGCTTCCACGTGCCATTCGGATCGAAACGAAACATCGAGCCGATGTGACCATCGCCATCGAGGTCGTCGGGGCCGTCCTCATCGGCGACGCCGTCGAAGTCGTTGTCTGTTGGGCGTTGACCGGAACGTTGTGTGTTCGGTGAGTTCGGCTCGCGGAACCAATGCGCTCGGCTGTCGGGGCTGACGCACGGCACGAAGTACATCGCGGTGTCGTCCATCAGTTCGGTGATTGCATCGACCGTGCCATAACTCTTGGTGAGATACCAGATCGAATACATGACGACTTCAGTCGCCTGAACTTCGTTTGCATGAATACTGCCGTCAATGTACATCGCGGGCTTGCTTGTATCCGGGCCGGTCTTCTCAACGTTCAGGGTGACGAGCCAGATGTCCCGGCCTTGCACCGACTTCCCGATCGACTCCAGTGCCATGATGTCGGGGTACGCCGCCGCGAGGTCACGAAGCTGCTGCTCCATTTCCTCGAAGTCGTAATAGCGATTCCAGGCAATGTCCACGCGTGATGGAATATGTTGTTGTGCCCACGTCGTCGCGGTGACGGTCATAAGCATGATGGCGGACAAGAGCATTCGAAGCATGGTCATCCTTCACCTCCCGGCTGCATCGTGATGGCTCGTTCGCCGAGCTGCGGATGTTGAATCGTGATCGTGCATTGTTCATCGTCGTTCAATCGAACCATCCAGCGAAACGTTGCGCGGCCGCCGTGACCGTCGATGCGCCACGTCTGCTGTACCCGCTGGCCGGTCACGATGCGATCAATCGGCACGGAAAGCCTGACGTTCATCGGCAACGTAGAGCGCGCCTGTGCCGCGAGTGCCGTACGGGTCGGCATGACGCCATCGTTCACAACTGCGACGCGCAGGTCGTAGAGACCGCCGCCCAATGCGTTGACCTCGGGACCGACAATCCGCAACGAAGGTCGACGCTCGATGATCTCACCGACGAAGGCAGTCTGTTCCGCAGCGAGCGTGTCGAGCGCTGAGGCCGGCGGGTTCATCTGAAAGCCCGGCGTGAACCCACCGATTTCCACCGAACCGAGCGTGGGATGGTCAAACGGCGTCCATTCGACGAAGCCGATTGTGTCGTCCAATGTCTCAGCGTAGGCAAGCCATGCAGCGCCATTCTTGTCCTGCGGTGTGTCAGGCTTCGAAGGTTTCGCATCATCGCTTGTCGATGATGCGACCGCTTGCTGCCGTGTTGCGATGAATGGGAACGACTCGCCGTTCGGTCCACTGACGGTGGCGGTGTAGGTGTCATCAGTCACGGCACCTGTAAGTGCGACCGGAGCGCCCGGGGCAAGTTCACCCTTGAGTGCCAGGCTACCGCTGTCGAACGTGCCAGTCAGGTCGAAGCTGAACATCTCGCTCGTGAGTGTGCCTTCGAGTGTGCCGTCCGCAGCAGGCTTCAGATCGATCGTGACATTGAGGCCGCCAATGTCCGGAACGTCAACTTCGCCCGTCCATTGACCTGCGGCAGTGTCGTCTGCAATGTCTGCAACTTCGGTTGCCGGGTCGTCATTGGAGTCGTCCGCATCGTCAAGCGAAGGTCGGCTCCACACAGTCGTGGCGAAGCTCGGGATCCCGCGGTGTGCATACAACCAGCGATGGAAACTCCCCGCGGTGTCGCGCGAAGGTGCATGTGCGGTGGTTGTCACATCGCCAAAGACTGTGCTGATCGCCTTGTAGAGATCGAGATCGTCTTCGTGCACGTTCTTCGGAATCCGGTTGAGTGGACCCTTCCCTTTTCCATCGGGTGCGTTGACGAGGTTGTCGTGACGGCCGTACGTGATGGCGGCCATGATGTTTGGATGATCCACGACGAAGCGTGCGAGCGCCAGCGTTTCCGGTTCGCTGAGCGGGACCGGGCCGGCGATTGGCGTGTACGCCGGCCAGTCCTGCACGAAGTTCTGATCGAGATCAACCATGCCCGGGCCGTCTTCGGCGATCGTCCCATCGCCGTCAGCGTCGAGTCCTTCGGGATAGAGCGTGAAGACAGCGCGCTCGCCGTCGGCTGTCGCGGGCGTCTTGTTGAGTCGAGGGTCGGCCGGGTCGGCGAGATGGGTCGGCGCATCGTCGAGTGTCGGTTCGAGTCGGCGCATCATTGTGATGACGCCATCGCCGTTGATGTCAGTCGGCGGATCTTCGTTGATGAGTCCATCGCGATCATCGTCAATGGTGCGCAGGTTGCCGGTCATCAGCATCGCGCCATCGGCACTCATGGTTGCGTGCGCGCCATCGGGATTCACCTGAGGGATCACGTACACCGTGACATCGTCGAGCCATTCGGCATGGTCGGATGACAACAGCGATGCCACACGCAGTGCGGTTTCGGTGCCGACGAGGTGCCCGCCATCGAGCCCTGCGGTGATGAGCACAGCGGGCTTCGATGCATGTTGCGATGGATCGGCCGACAGCGTGAGCACGATGACATCGCGTCCCTGCCCGGTTCGCGCCAGGGTGTCGAGATCGACATTGGCGGCACGAGCGAGCCGGCGGGCGGCGCTCATCGTCGCATCATGGTTGAGATACTCGGCGGCCGACTGGCCGAGAGCGGCTGAAACGGTACTAGCCGTGACCACCACCGCCATGGCGTGGCTCCGGGCGAAACGGATGGGCATACAATGGTCCCTTCTGACTCATTGGGATCGGGGATCGGTGGTGACGTCCGACATAGGCATTCCGCGTCACCGGCAGTTATATCGGTGGTCGCTCGGGCGGTGTCAACGATTCTTCACTGATTCACGTTCCGAACGAATCGATACGGATCGCTGTTAAGCTGCGGAAGGTGCGGCACGCCAATTCTCATTGAACGCGTTGATGACCGGCATATCGGGTTTGGACGAAGCGATGCATAGAGCGCGGTACAACTGGATGCGATTCCTCTTCGCACTGTGCCTGGGGCTCTACCTCACGAATCGAGCCCATGCTCAGGTTGAGCAGGACGTTCCGACGCCCGGCGCGACGCTGTCTGAAGAGCTGGCAACCGCGGCAGAAATCGAAGCCAGCATCACGGCTCTGGAAGCCCTTGAGGCGCCCGCCGACGACGCCGCGCAGCAATTGGAGCTGCTTCGTCAGGCACTTCGGTATCGACTGGACATCGACCGGATTCCAGAGCGGACGGCCGAACTCCGGGCTGCCGCAGCGGATGCGCCGGCAGAGCTTGCGGAGATCTCGCAGCAGCTTGCGCTGCCACCGGCATCCGCGCCAACGGGTGATGGTCTGACCATCGAAGAGCTCAAAGCGTTGATCACGTCAGCGCGTTCGCGTCTCGAGGCGCGCCGACAGGCTCGTGATCAGCTGGAACGTGCGCCCGTCACAAGAGCAGAACGCCGAGCGGCGATTGCTGACGAACAGACAGCGCTGCAGACGCGGCTCCAACAGCTTAGTGTGGCTTCAACAACCGAAGCGGAATCCGGTGATTCCGTCGACATTGCCGTAGCTCGTCAATTGGCCAAGGCGGCCGAACGGCAATCGCTCGTGCTTCGTCAGGGGCAGTTGACAGCTGAGTTCGAGAATCTGGAAGCTCGACGCGAGCTCTTTCGCGCGCAACGCCAGTTGGCTGAGCGTCACTTTCTCGAATCGACTGAAGAGGTTGCGAGCCTCGACGCAGCACTTGCGTTGATGCAGGCCAGCGAGACGGAACTGTTGATCCGAGCCGCCGAAGATGCCGTGGATGATGCCATTGCCCTGAATGATCCACTGGTACTCGAAGTGGCGCGCGCCAATCTCCGACTCGCTGACGAAGCCGAGATGATCATCGCGCTGACCGAGACGCGCAGTCTGGAGCGCACAGAACTTACGGATCTCTCGGAGCATTGGTCCTCTGAATTCCGGCGCATGGAAGAGAAGGTACTGCAAGCCGGCTTCAGCGATGCAATCGGGATCACGCTGCGTCGGCATCGCTCTGAGCTTCCTGATATTCGTCGTCATCGACGCCAGCTGAACGAGCGCCGCGGTGACATGAACGATGCCCAGTTCCGACGCACGGAACTTGAGTCGCGCGAGGTGTCGCTGGTCGACCTTGATGCTGTTGTCACGGAGTTGTTCGATAGTGAGATCGGCGGTCCGGAAGGTCAGAGTCGCAATGAGCGTCGACCGGCGCTCATTGCCGGATTGCGCGAACAGCGGGATGTGTTCCTGCCGCAAGCGATCGGGATCTACGATCGGTACTTCGATGATGTTCTCGCGCCGACGCAGGAGATCGAACGATCGCTCGTGGAATCCGTCGCGACATATCGGTCGTTCATCGATGAACGCGTGCTGTGGATTCAGAGTGCCGAGCGCATCTCCATATCGACCATCAGTGATTCGTGGGACGCAATGGAGTGGCTCATCGCGCCATCGCAGTGGCAGGCCGTACGTGACATCTTCGTCACCGAGGTGCAGCGGCGGTCGGTGTGGTACGCCATGTTGTGGACCGGCGCGCTCGTGCTCTTCGGCCTTCGACGCTATCTCCGACTCCTGCTGCATCGAACGAGTGAACGCGCTCGGCATCGACTACAGAGTCGATTCAGCGATACCGTCATTGCGCTCTTCTGTACGGTGGCACGAGCCGCGTCGCTGGCCGCACCGTTGCTCCTGATCGCACTGACGTTCAATCGCGCTGCGGAAAGTACATCGTTGACGATTGGACTGAGCAGCGCACTATACCGTGCAGCCTGGATGACACTGATCCTGTCGTTTGTCTTCGGCATGTTGCGCGATAACGGTCTCGGTGATGCGCACTTTCGCTGGCGCGCCCAGACTCGCAAGCTGGTGCGATCACAAGTTGCAATCCTCGGGCCGGCCTTCGTTGTGCTGGCTGTCGTCGTCACGCTCTTCGTGCAACAGGAATTGTCGTCCTACCGCGACAGCGTCGGTCGGTTCTGTTTCGTCGCCGCCATGATCGTCATGGCGACCGTTGCATCTCGTGTGTTCAGCCCCGCGCGTGGCCTGCCACGTGAACACCTGTCGCGATTTCCGAACGGCTGGAGCAGCCGGCTGCGTTACATCTGGTATGGCCTGTTGGTCATGACCCCGCTTGCACTGGGGCTGATGGCACTGCTCGGTTGGACGTACACCGCAGAGCAGTTCTATCTCCGTGTTGCATGGAGTTTCCGCTGGTGGTTGATTCTGCTGGTGATCCATGCCGTGCTGTTGCGATGGCTGTTCCTCGCGCAGCGCGATCTCGCGCTGGAGAATGCTCGGCGCAAACGTGACGAACGACGAAAGGCGCTGGAAGCCGCGGCGGATGGCGACGCCGAAGCCATGCCGCCGCCGATCGAAGATGAAGAGCTCAATATTGCCGCGATCAGCGCACAGACGCGAACGCTCTTGCGCAACGTCGTGACGATGGTGATCCTCGTTGGCTTTGCCGCGATCTGGAGTGATGTGCTCCCGGCGTTCAACGTCCTGCGTGAGTTCACGGTGTGGGAACAGGTGGTAACGGCCACGGAAACCGTGACGGCAGCGGATGGTTCCACCGCGGTCGAAACGGCGACGCGCATCGTGCCCGTCACGCTGGCCAACATACTGCTGAGCCTGTTCGTCCTGATTGTCACCTTCATCGTCGCGCGGAATATTCGCGGCATCCTGAGCATCGCCATCCTGCAGCGTCTGCCGATGTCCGCAAGCGGACGCTATGCCCTGACGTCCGTGTTGCAGTACGCCGTGGTCATCATTGGCATCATTGTCTCGTTCAACATGATCGGCATTGGCTGGTCAACTGTGCAGTGGCTCGCAGCCGCGATCACCGTCGGTCTCGGCTTCGGTCTGCAGGAGATCTTTGCAAACTTCGTGTCAGGTCTGATCCTGTTGTTCGAGCAGCCGATTCGCATCGGCGACACGATTACGGTGGGTGAGATCAACGGCACAGTGACAAAGATCCGCATGCGTGCGACGACGGTGGTCGATTGGGATCGCCGGGAACTCGTCATTCCGAATAAGGATTTCGTGACGAACCGCATCATCAACTGGACGTTGTCCGATCCGATTCTGCGCGTCACGGTGCCGGTGGGGATCGCGTACGGCTCAGATACCGCGCTCGCTGAGAAGCTGCTGTATGACGTGGCCAAGCAGTGTGACTTCGTGGTCAACGAACCGGCGCCGCGGGTGACCTTCGATGCATTCGGGTCGAGCTCGCTCGACTTCAAGTTGCGTGTCTTCATCACCTCGGTTGAGAACTGGCTGCACGTGAAGCACGCCTTGCACAGCGCCATCGATCAGGCATTCCGTCAGGCCGGCATCGAGATTTCCTTCCCGCAGCGTGATCTCCATATCCGCTCGATCGACGGGCGGATCATGGCGCCCATCCCCGCGGGAGAGAAGTCGATATCGTCGCCGCCGGCGTGATCAATCACACAAGCCGAATGACACGATGACCTCGACAAGATCATCGACGTTGATGTCGCCAGTCGTGAGATTCACATCGCACGTCTGGTCGTGTGTCCCGAAGGCATTGAGGACGGCGAGCAGGTCATCGATGCTCACGATGCCATTGCCATTCGGCGCGCCCGGTGCATTCACGGGCATGCAATCGGCAGGGCAGGCCGGCCGCTCGAAGGCGCCCATGTCGACGGATGCGCCATCAAAGCGTGCGCGGCCATCAAGGTCGACGGACAGCGGTTCTTCGGCAATGCCATCGCCGTCAAGATCGAACGTGTCCATTGGGAGAAGTGCGAACGCACCGGCGTCGACAGCAGGCGAGTTCGGTCCAAGCCGATAGTTGCCCTCTGGCGCGTCGATGAATTGCGGATCGGCATCGAGTACGTTCGTGCCCGGATAGCCGCCTTCGATGACTGAGTTGGTGATGGTGAAGGCGTCCGGGAAGTCAGCGAGCGCTCGTGAGTGGTTGTTCCAGATTACAGAATTTGAGACATCAATCAGTTTCGTAGAAGAGAGTGGCAACACGGGCGACGACGGTACATCTGCGGTGTTATCTGCAAACGTCGAGTGCGAGATTCGTAGATTAAGCGCGCCGAACGCACGAATCAGTCCACCTTCCGCTGACTGATTATGTGCGAACAGACAACTCTCGACGACATGCTCAGCATCCGGTGGCGACGTGAGAATCCACCCTATGGCAGCAGATTCACTGTCGCTTACGTTGTGGAGAAACGCGCACGATTGCATGTGTAGCCGACCACGGTTGACGAAGAACGCAGTGGCCTGCAATGCGTGATTAGCGATGAAGTTTGTGTTGATCAATTCGACGGGAAGTGCAGGTTCGCTGGATACCTCGACTGCGAATCGCACATCTGAAATGTTGCCTTGTACGAGTGAGTTGCGCAAAGTGAATCGTGCGTCTGTGCGAACATCCGCCGCAGACCCGATCGTACTGCGATGATCGGTGAGACGACAAGCCACGATCTCAAGACAATCATCGATGTTATCGCCGAACACGCCTCCCCCAAAGGGCTCAAGCACGCCAGTCTGTCCGCCATCGCGAATGGTCAGACCATCCAGTCGCGAGAGCGGCCGCATGCGCCCTTCATCATCCGAGTCACACCGAAGCAAGTCATCAAGCGGATTGGCGAGGAAATCAGCATCTGACCGCACTGTCACCACGTGAAACGCGTTGTCGGTCGGATCATTGGGATCATCGAGCTCGCCCGTGAGCACGGTCTCATGCACGTCGAGATCACGAGCGCCGAATGTGCAGTTGCCGCCGTCCGGCGGAAAGCCGCCGTACGCCTCGACGCCAGACCACAGGGTGAACGTGTCCTCCGGTTCGGGGCCCGGACGGTAGGTGCCCGCGGCGATCCAGATTTCTTCGCCCGGTCGTGCAACGTCCATGACGATGTTCAGCGCACTGCTGGGCGAGTCCCAACTCAGGCCATCGGCATCAAACCGGCCGTCGGCAGACACGCGTCGAATGCCATCGTCGACGACCGGGCACGGCACACTCTGAAATTCGAAGCAACCCGCATCGGGCGCTGCGCCGACTACGCGCGGGTTCCCGGCGAGATCGATGTCGATGCCGGCAATCGGCACGCCGAGATCGATGGCTTGTGACCGGCAGGACAGCGCAAGGTTGTCGTCGTCGCTGTTCACGAACTCTGGTCCGACGTGAATGGTGGAGGAAATCGAGTCTCGATCCTGAACGATGCTGTTGATGTAATTGATCGTGCCGGGCGAGTTGCTCAGGATGCTCTCGTCACCGTCATCATTACCCCAGACGACGGAATTGGCGATTGCGAAGTTCGAGGGGCTTGGCTCGATGACGGGGCCATTGCTCGTGTTTCGATTCACC
>JBCCFX010000004.1:0-42097 GCA_039029515.1 Planctomycetota bacterium | reverse complement strand
TGATAGATTTATTGGTAAAACCAAGCTTCTTTAAGCAAATGCGAACTGATTCAGCACAAAAACCCCTCGCGCCGACTTCAATTGCAAAGAAATCAACAGGCCAGCTGCAACACCGGGTTGGATTCCATGTTGTCGCGCACGACGCTGGGATTGAGGCCGATCGCCTGGATCTGTTGATCAATCGCGTTGTCATCGGTGATCAGTTCCGGCTGCTCCATGAGCCAGGCATGCATGGACTTGTACGCGGTGAGTCCGCCGATCTGGGCCACTGATTCCGCAAGCTTGTGCGCCTTGCATGCATGTTGGTGGAAGACCTTGTTGATCTTCTCACTGCACTCGGAACTCATCGGGTAGTGACGGAAGGTGTACTGCACGTCGACATGCTTTGACAGGATGTCGTTGCGCATGTGACGGTCGAACTTCTGTGTGTAGTCGTGCTGGTAGTCACCCCAGACGATGACCTCGACGGTGTCGGAGCCGGTGCCGAACGGCCATTGATAGGCATCGTTGGACATGTTGAACCAGCCGGCGGTTTCCCAGTCGCGGACGGCCTTACCCGGCGCCATCGGCGGGTTGTCGACGATGGGCGGCAGCGGCTTGGGGTTGGTGCGTGCGATTTCCTGGACGGCGTTGATGACCGCGTTCGGGGCTCGCCAGCCGGTGAGCTGCACACCGTTGATGAAGATCATCGGCGTGTAGTAGAGGCCGAGCGCCATGGCTTCATCGATGTCGCTTTTGATCTGCGGGTCCGTCAGCGCGGTGTTGGTGAAGATCGTCTTGAACTCTTCGGTTTCCAGGGCGGTCCAGCCCATCTCAAAGAGTCCACCCTGCAGTTCCTGCCAGGTGGTGAACGAACCCTTCTTCTCGAACAGCCAGTGATGCATGTCCCAGAAGGCCTGCTGACCCTTGACCATGCCGGCGGCTTCCGACGCACGAGCCGCCCAGCATGCGTTGGGATGCAGGTTGCGGTTGGCGGGCAGGTAGTCGTTGCAGTCGGTGCAGAAGACGTAGTGCTTGTGGCTGATCATCACGTCATCGCGGGTGAGTTCAAGTTGTTTGATCTGCTTGTCGATTTCGCGGCAGTCGTTGCACTGGAAATCAGAGTACACCACGATGCGGATCGGTTTGGGTTCTTCGGTCGTGCGCCAGCGTCCGACGAAACCGTCATCGCCGAACATGGGGTCGCTGCGATGTTCGACGCCGGGAAAGCGTTCGCTCATCGTGGCGGTCGACGATTGGCCGTTGGTCTGCTGGCCTTGATCGATGATGTCCTGAACGTTTCTGGCGAGTTCGGATTTGGCTTCTTCTTCGACCTTCGCATTGGCGCGTGCGCCCATGACGCCGAGCACGATGCTGCCGATCGCGAAGACGCTGACCGCGGGGCCGAGCAATGCAATCGGTTTGCGTTGCGTGCGTGCGCGGGGTGAGAATTCACTGGCGATGAGGAGGCAGAAGTTCGCGCCGTGCGTCAGTGCGCAGTAGAGACAGAACTTCTTCTCAACGAGCATGATGGTGATGAAGAAGAGCGATGCGAGGAAGCCGACACGAATGAGCCATTTCAATGCACTCGGTGTGCCGTCGCGCGAGACGAGCCACGCGGGGAGCAGGCCGAGGAAGAAGGCGAAGCCGACGTGCGAGACGGGCCAGCCAAGGCCGGGGACGACGCCCCATTTGCCGCTGGTGAGATCGGCGCAGCCCTGATCGACGCCGCAACCGGGCAGATCGATGGCTTGCAAATGCCCGTAGACGAGCATGCCTGATGTCACGAGGGCGGCAACGATGGCGATCGCGCCGATGGCGTAGGTGAGCAGTCCCTTGCCGGCGCTGGTGCCGGCCTGTGTCTTGGCGTCGCTGGACATGACGTCTTACATCCTCTCTGGCGCCTGGATTCCCAGGAGATCGAGTCCGTCGGCAAGGACGCGCCGGACCAGATCGCACAAACGAATTCGGGAGTTTCGAATCTCCTCACCCTCGGCCTTCAGCACGGGGCAGTGCTGGTAGAACGCATTGTAGGCCTCGGCTAATTCATACAAGTACGTACATATGCGATGGGGTTCGAGGGCTCGGGCGACGTCGGTGACGACATCGCCGTATCGCAGCAGGACGAGCGCCAACTGCTTTTCCGCCGGCTCATCGAAGCGAAACTGGGCGGTTCGGGCGGCTGAGGTGGCGTCGCCCGCGCGTCCGAGAATCGAACAGATCCGGGCGTGGGCGTATTGCAGGTACGGGCCGGTGTTGCCTTCGAAGCTGATCATGCGATCGAAGTCGAAGACGTAGTCCTTCGTGAGGTCATTGGAGAGGTCCGCGTACTTCACCGCGCCGATGCCTACGTGCTTGCCGATCTCGCGGAGTTCCGCTTCCGGCAGGCCGTGCGTGGGTGCGTTGGGATCGTTCGCGCGTCCGATGACTTCCGCGCTGCCACGATCCACCGCTTCATCGAGCAGTGACTTCAGCGTGACGAGTTTGCCGGAGCGCGTCTTGAGCGGCTTGCGATCGTCGCCGAGCACCGCACCAAACGGAATGTGACGAAACTCGATCGCTGCGCCGTCGGGCGTGTGATCCCAACCGGCAAGTCGAGCGCCGTCGAACAGGTCGCGGAAGTGATCGCGTTGTCGGGCATCGACGACGTAAATCAGCCGGTCGGCTTTGAGGTCCTGCGTTCGGTACTGGATCGCGGCGAGATCGGTCGTGGCATAAAGAAAGCCACCATCGGACTTGCGAATGAGCATCGGCCGTTCGCGGTCTTCGTAGCGAACGACGAGCGCGCCTTCATCTTCGTGCGCGATCTTCTTCGAGACGAAGTGTTCGATGACACCGTCGAGCCGATCGCGATAGAACGATTCGCCGCGATTGTTTTCGGGGCCGAGTTTCACGTTGAGAATATCGATCGCTTCATAGACAGCGCGGAGTGTGCAGTCGATGAGCTTCTTCCAGTCGCGCAGCAGTTCATCATCACCCTGCTGAAGTTTCACGAGCGTCTGCTTGGCGGCTTCGATCGCTTCGTGCGCGCCGGCGGTCTGTTCCTCCAGTTCGATGAACCGATGCGGGCCAGCGCCAAGACGGTTGGCGGCGGCGAGGCCGCGCGAGTCGCCCTTGCCGGAGAGTTGGGCGTCGCGATATGCGCGATCGAGGTCGGTGAGTTCGATGGTGTCGAGGTTCACGCCCTGTTCGCGGAGTTGGTGCAGGACCATGGCGATGGGCAATCCCCAGTCGCCGAGGTGGTTCTCGCGATGGACGGTGCGTCCGAGTCGTTCGTAAGCGCGAGCAAGTGCGTCGCCGATGATGGTCGAGCGCAGGTGGCCGACGTGCATTTGTTTGGCGACGTTGACGCCGCACAGATCGATGGCGATCGCATGGGTGTCGGCATCGGGTTGGACGCCGAGGTCATGATCGTCCATGGATGCGAGCATGTCAGCGAGGGCATCGGTGCGAAGTCGAATGTTGATGAAGCCGGGGCCGGCGATGTCGAGCGGTTCGGCGATCTCATCGAGTTCGACGGCATCGACGAGGGCTTGCGCGAGTTCGCGAGGGTTCTTACCGACCTTCTTGCCGAGGGACATGGCGACATTGGCCTGGTAGTCGCCGAACTCGGGATTGCGGCTGTTCTGGATGAGCGGATCGGTATCGGCGAATTCATCGCCAAGGACGGCCACGATGCCTTTCTGCAGGGCACGGGCGAGTCGTTCGACGGGATTGCCGGCGGTCGTGGTGGTCATGGGGGGAAGTATAGAAGAAGCGACTGGCGATCAGCGACTGGCGACTGGAGTCGAGGTTCTCGTTCCTGTAGGGCGGGGGCTGCGTCCCCGCCGATGGGATGAGTTTCTGTAGGCCGGGTTCTGCTGAACCCGGCATGGCATGGCGAGAAGCGCTCAAACATTGATGCTGTTGATCATGAGTTTCATCGTGTCGGCGTGGCTGATATACGGCGGGGGCACAGCCCCCCGCCCTACGAAGAAGTCAGTGTCGGCGTTGGTGTTGGATCGAAGATGCCGGGTTCAGCAGAACCCGGCCCTACGAAGGCGGACAACTGATGGCTGAGAGCTGACAGCTGGTAACCTCTCCCCCATGACCACTCGCATTCTCTTTCTCTGTACCGGCAACAGCGCGCGGAGCATTCTCGCCGAGGTCATCGCCAATCATCGATTCGGCGATGCGCTGCAGGCGTGGTCCGCCGGGTCGCAACCCAAGGGCACGCCGCACCCGCTGGCACTGGAGACGCTCGACCGACATGGGTTGCCCACGGATGCCGCTCGCAGTGAGAGCTGGGACATGTACCGCGACGCGCCGTTCGACCTCGTGGTGACGCTGTGCGACTCGGCAGCGGCCGAAACCTGCCCGGTGTTCCCGGGAGCGCCGATTCAGGTGCATTGGGGCCTGCCCGACCCGCCGGCGGCTGACGATCCGGCCGCCATGTTCGAACAGGTCTTTCGGACGCTGGTCGGTGCTTTGGAGCGGTTCACGACCATGGAGGCGGACCTCGACGTGCGGGCGGCGGCGGTCGCGGACTTGGTGAGCACGTAAGGCGGAAAGACGCCGTAGGAAGGCTATCATGTTCCTTCTATGGCCAGTCCAACGACCGAACCGACAACCGCCCTGGAGAAGATCGATCGCTGCGGAAATCTCTCGCATCGGCCCCGCGTCTTGCTGGGGAAGATGGGGCTGGATGGACACGACCGCGGTGTGAAGCTGATCGCACGCGCGCTGCGCGACTCGGGCATCCACGTGATCTACTCGGGTCTGTGGCAGACGCCGCGCAGTCTCGCGATCTCTGCCCGTGACGAAGATGCGGATCTCATCGCGTGCTCGATGATGAGCAACTCGCACCTCGTGCTGTTGCCGCGACTGCTGAACGAATGCCGGAACGTCGGACGCGAGGACATGGTCGTGACGGTCGGGGGGATCATTCCGCAGGAAGACGTCAAGACGCTGCTCGATGGCGGCGTGAAGAAGATCTATCACACCGGCACGAGCATGCAGGCGATCGTGGATGAAGTTCGCGATTGCACGAAGCCGTACGAACCGTTGGACTCAGCTCATCCCATCGCGCGGCTGGCGCGGCAGATCAGCATGGTGCACGAAGGCAAGAAGGTCGACGACGCACCGCGCAAGCGGCCGGCGACGGTGATCGGTCTGACCGGTGCGCCGGGCGCAGGGAAGTCAACGCTTGTCGCCGCGATGGCCGCCGAGGCGGTGCGTCGCGATGAGAAGGTCGCGGTGGTTGCGTTCGATCCGATGAGTCCGATCACGAGCGGCGCGCTGCTGGGCGATCGTCTGCGTGTGGATTTCAACACGGTCGACGAGAGCGTGTTCTACCGAAGTCTGGCGATTGTCGGCGAGGACTACTCGACGCTGCCGGATATCATCGAACTGATCGGCGGCGCGGGTTTCGACAAGTTGATTGTCGAGACGGTCGGCGCGGGTCAGAACGAAGTTCAGATTCGGAACTTCGTCGATCGCACTGCGGTGGTCGTCGTGCCGGGCATGGGCGATGCGGTGCAGATGGACAAGGCGGGAATCCTCGAGATTGCGGATGTGTTCGTGATCAACAAGGCGGATTTCGCTGGCGAGAACAAGCTGAAGCGCGAGCTGCTGGACATTTCCACGGGTCGCGAGATCTACGAAACGATAGCGACGCAGGGTCAGGGCATCGTCGAGTTGCTCGACGGTCTGTTCGGTTGAGCGTCGCGTTCACGTTGATATGAATCGGTATCCAGAAAGAAGGACTATGCCATGCGCTCAATGCCTTTGTTTCAACTGGCGCTGACCACCACGATGGCCGTAGCGACGGTTGTGGTTACGGATGTGCGCGCCGAGAAGCGCCCGGATGCGCAGCCAAGCATCGAACAGTTCATGAAGATTCGCGCGCCGGGTCAGCCGAAGCTCGCGTCGGACGGCACGCTGTATGTTCGTGACTGGCCGGATGGCGTGCGACAGTTGTTCCGTCGCAAAGCCGGTTTGTCGATTGATGCGCATCTGGAGCCGCTGACGGACTTCGGGGACGGCATCAGTGGTTTCTCACTCTCACCGGATGAGTCGACGATCATCGTGTCTGCGGCGATCGGCGGCAGCGAGCAGAACGACCTGCATCGCTACGACGTGGCAACGGGCGAACTGGAGACCATTTTCGTTGACCCGAACGTGGTGTACAGCTTCCACACGTGGCTGCGTGATTCTTCGGGCTTCATCTACGGGGCGAACGACGACAGCCCGGCGGACTTCCACGTCTACCGATACGACCTCGCAACGGCTACATCAACGAAGCTGAGTGATCGAGCGGGATACTGGATTGCGGCGGATGCATCGGCGGACGGTCGCCGCGTGCTGCTTAACCAGTACATCGCCGCCAACAACGCGATCGCGCTGGAGCTGGACACCGTCACCGGCGAGACGACCGAGATTCGCATGAACGGCGAGAAGGCTTATCGCTGGGCGCACGCGTACACGGATGATGACCGCCGGGTGTTGTACATCGCGGATGTCGACAATGGCATGCGACGTCTGTACGAGTTTGACCTTGCATCGAAAACCGGTTCTACGCCGAAGCTCGGGATCGATGACAGCGAAGTCGAAACCGTTGAAGTCAACGAAGATCGTTCACTGCTCGCATTGCGCTTCAATGAAGATGGGTACGGCACACTGCGCGTGTATCGTCTGCCGGACTTTGACATGATGAGCGTGTCGACCGGCGATCCGGGAATCATCGGCAGCATTGATCTGACGGGCGATCGCCTGACATGGACGATGAGCAACGCGCGCACGCCGGGCATTGCGTATCAGAAGGGTGTGTTCACCCGCGAGATGCCACGACCGCTGACGGCGGCCGACACGCAGGGCATCAACCTGTCGTCGCTGACGTTGCCGGAACTCGTGACGTATGCATCGTTCGACGGCCTCGAAGTGCCGGCGTTTCTGTATCTCCCGCCGGGCTACGACAAGTCACAGGGGCCGATTCCGTTCGTCGCGTGGTATCACGGCGGGCCGGAAGGCCAGCATCGTCCGCGATTTGATGCGTTGACCCAGTACCTGCTGACGCGCGGCTTCGGCGTGATCAAGCCGAACGTGCGAGGTTCTTCGGGCTACGGTCGAACGTACCTCGATATGGACAACTACACGAAGCGCTGGGATTCGGTGAAAGACGGCGTGGAAGCGGCGCGATGGTTGGTCGATCAGGGCTACGCCGAGAACGGTCGCATTGCGGCATACGGCGGTTCGTACGGCGGCTTCATGTCGGTCGCGACGGTGATCGAGGGCGCGGATGTCTTTGGCGCTTCGTGCAACGTCGTGGGCATCGTGAACTTCGAAACGTTCCTGCAGCAGACGAAGTCGTATCGACGCAAGCTGCGTGAAGTGGAGTACGGTCCGCTGAGTGATCCGGCGTTCCTGAAGTCCGTGTCGCCGATCCATCGCATTGATGAGATCAATGTGCCGATGATGATCGCGCACGGGCTGAACGATCCGCGCGTGCCGGTGGGCGAAGCGATGCAGCTCGCGACCGGTCTGCAGAAGCGCGGATATGACCCGGTGCAGTTGTACTTCCCGGATGAAGGTCACGGCTTTGCGAAGCTGAGCAACCGCCTGTTGTTCGCGCGAACGTTGAGCGACTTCCTGACGGAAACGATCGGCGAGTAAACGCCGCGTCGTCTCAATCTGATTCTCTGGCACGTCCCCGGCGCGCGTTCGCGTGCTCCGGGGACGTGTTGTATTGCGGGCTGGCATTCGGCGAAGATCAATCCGACAATATCTCTGAGATGCCGATTCCACGGATCGAAGACCTGAGGCAGGAGCCGCCGAAGCACCGTTCGGCAACGCGCTGGTGGAGCGAATGGTGCTTCTTCAAGACGTGCGCAAAGCACTTTCGCGTTCGCGCTATCCTGATGGCGGTGATCCTCATCACCGGTGGCGTGCTGTTCTGCTGGCTCGAACCCGAGAAGAACCACTCGTTTCTTCGCGCGATGTACTACACATTCAGTCTGATCTTCGGTGAGCCGCCGGAGGAATTTCCAACGTCGCGCGTGTTGCAGTCGCTGTTCTTCATCGTGCCGATTCTGGGTCTGACCGTCATCATCGAAGGCATCATCGACTTCGCGCTGATCATTCGCGATCGCAAGCGATTCGAAAGGAGCTGGTGCACCATGCTCGCATCGTCCTACAGCAATCATGTCGTTCTCGTCGGGTTTGGCCGGCTGGGTTTCCGCGCGTACGAACTGCTGCGCAAACTCGGTGAGCCAGTGGTGGTGATCGAGAAGGATCCGCAGAACGAATTCCTGGAAGTCGTGCGCCGGGATCGCGCGCCGTTGCTGATTGGTGATGCCCGGCGTGACGAATTGCTCATCGATGCCAACATCAAGAAGGCAAAGTCGATCGTGCTCGCGACGGATCAGGATCTGGTGAATCTCGAGACCGCGCTCGATGCTCGGAAGTACAACCCGGACGTGCGCGTCGTGCTGCGGATGTTTGATCAGAACGTGGCCGACAAGGTCAGCGATGGGTTCAATCTGCATCTCGCGATGTCACAATCGGCACTCAGTGCGCCAACTTTTGCGACATGTGCGATCGCGCCGGCGACCATCAGCAGCGTGATTGTGGGTGATCAGTTGATCGCCATGCAACGCTGGCTGGTGCGTGAGGACGGTCCGCTGAACGGCCGAACCGTTTGCGACATCATGCGCGAGCATCACATCACGATCGTGGAACATCGGCGTCCAAACGAGCCGCCGGTGATGTGCCCCGGCCCGGACGTCACGCTGTCGCCGGGCGACGGCGTGATTCTGCAGGGACCGTTGGAACGATTGGAGTCGTTCCGTGATGGTCTGGAAGCCGTCAATGCGTTGGCGATGGATGCTGCGAGCGCGAACTGAGCGCATCAAGCTATGTAGGGCGGGTCGCCGCGGCGACCCGCCGCCTTCAGCGTGTGGGAGTTTGTTCTCGTGCTCGACCGTAGCGAACCAAGGTTCCTTGCGCAGTTGCTTGAATGCGAATGGACGACGGATTCCATTCGTGAGGCATATGACCTGGCTGTTGACACGATGGAGGAAGCAGGTTTTCAGCCGCAATATCTGGCCGCGCGTGTTCCTGGGATTGGAAAGCCATGGAAGACTTTCAAGGGCCGCAGAAAACGACTTGAGTCAGCCGGTTTCGATGAACTGAAATGGGTCTCGCTGAGCTACGTGGGCGACGCGGGAGTCGATCCATCAATGGACTGGTTGGCCTACATCTCGATTACGAGAGTGGAATACGATCCAGGTATCTGGCTTGGTTGGGTGCCCGCATGTTTGGGCAAGAAGAGCGAAGTCTTCTTCAAGTTGCTCAATGAACTCGCCAGGCTCGGTCGAGCAACGCATGGATTCTGCACGTTGCGCAATATGCTCAACAAACGACGCTCGTGGTGGATCGGTTGCGGCGGCTGGATCCAGACTGGATTGCTTGACGACCTTCACGCAATCAACTTGCTCAATGAGCGTCAGCTTGATGCGCCGTTTGGTCGGTCGGGAGTGACATTGCGCGAGTGGATCGACGAGGATTCGAGTGGTCGCGGGCGATTGGAACACGTCACCGATGCACTCACTGCGTGGCATGTGCCGATTGATACCTTGCCGGAAACCCGTGAGAAAGTGTTCCGCGCTGGTCGCATCTACTGCAAGCGATTTCTCTGTCCGTATCGACTATGTGACAGTGGTGCGCCCGTTACTGCTGACTTTGCAGATCGAACGCAAGACAAGAGCCGGATCGAGCCTGAACCGTACTTTCGTCCGTCGTTGTCCGAACCGTGGGAGGCGGATGGTGATATTCCCCGCGAGTTTCGAGCAGCGAATTACGATCCAATGTACGGCGTTCGCGAAGCGGGGGAATAAGGCGGCGGGCGCAATGCCGACGCCTCGTACGCTCAAAGATGCCGGGTCGCCGCGGCGACCCGGCCTACATGAGACGGCGGCGAAACCAACGCGCCCCAAAAAACCTCACCGCCCCGCACACGACCGGGCGTGCGGAGCGTTGAGGTGAGTGACCAACGTAGAAAGCTGTCGAGGCAGAAGAAGCTCTGTGGGTCTTCTGGTGTCAGCTGACGCGTTGTGCGCGACGGCGAAGACGTCGCGTGATCGGAAGACCAAGAATGCCTGCCGCACCGAGCAGCGCAGCCGGTGGAACCGGAATCGGCGTGGCTGAGAACAGCCAGTCCGATGCATACACATGCGTGCCGGGTGCGCCGTGATCGAGCCAGCCCCAGCCCGAGATACCGTCAAAGCCACGGTGACCGTTGTCACTGTCACCATCGCCGAGACGGAACGTGTAGTCGTGATCGCCTGAGAAATCCCAGAGACCAATCACCTCACCCGTGTTCTCCCAGGTGATGCTGCCGGAGTTGACGAAGTCGTCCGGCACGGTCTTGATGTCGTCATCGCCGGCGACGGGTTCAACTTTGAAATATGTGAAGTCAATGGTGACCCAACTCGTCTGCGTCGGATCTTCGGAGTAGTCGCTGCCAACGTCGAGGCCGCCAAACGCACGGCCGCGAATGCGAACGGATGAACCGTCGTACTCGAGTCGCATGGTGGCGCCTTCGCGATCGAAGTCGAAGGTGATGATGTCCTTCGCGTCCGGCGTGAAGTCGAACAACTCGTCGAGACGTAGGCCGTAGCCGGGCGACGAGGCGTTGCCATCAGGGTGGTTGTTCAGGGCATAGACGCCGGGGGTGATTTCGGCGGCGGATGCCAGCTGGGGCATCGCGACGGCGGAACCGGCGAGTGCCAGGGCGGTCAATGTGAGTCGCATGGGTGTCATCTCCCCTCGGGATCTGGTGAACGTCAATGCTGCGACGATGGCCGCAGTCATATTCAACCTATTGCGGTTCAGGGGGTTAGCAAGATTGTGCGCCCGGATAATCAGGAACGGACGCGCATTCGGAACCATCCACGTCCGATAGCCAGCGCCAGCGGTATCCTGAGCGAACAGGCCGCACGCGGCGGCCACGGAGGGGTGAACCTATGAATCGATGCTGGATCTGGTTGATGACGTGCGCCGTCGTGCTGCTCGCGGGCGGTTCGACTGGCGGGGCAGCGGAGCCGGGCTATCCGATGCAGCCTGCACTCGCGGGCGACCAACTTGTCTTCGTGGCCGAAGGCGATCTCTGGACCGTTCGCGTGACAGACGATGATGCCTCGCTCATCGCGCACCGATTGACGTCCGACGACGGCGTCGAACATCACCCCCGCTTCAGCCCCGATGGCACGATGATCGCATTCACCGCGCAGTATGAAGGCAACCCGGATGTCTACATCATGCCCGCCACCGGTGGCTCGCCGACACGACTGACGTATCACCCCGGCAACGACACCGTGCGCGGCTGGTCACCTGATGGCGCGTTCGTCTACTTCTCATCCGGACGTCAGCATCATGATGCGCGCGATGAACTCCATCGCGTATCAACAGCCGGCGGACTTCCGCAACGATTCGGGTTTGGTGAGTGCACGATGATCGCACCGAGCGCGAGCGGCAGCCGCGTTGCGTTCAATCGCTGGTCGACCGCACAGTGGTCATGGAAACGCTATCGCGGCGGCACCGCGCCAGATATCTGGATGGGCGATCTGGAATCCGGCCGGTTTCAACGGCTGACCACCGATCGCTCGAACGATGAGTATCCGATGTGGTTGATCGGCCGGATCTTCTTCTGTTCCGACCGCGATGGCGCGCCGAACATTCATTCCATGTCCAGCGACGGTGGCGATGTCCGAGCCCACACATCGTTCGCGCCGATGCCCGGCGACCCGACCGCCATTGAAGGCTATGACCTGCGCTGGCCTTCCGCTGATGTGCTGCGCCGCGGCCGCATGATTGTCTTTGTGCAAGGCGGAACGCTGAGCATGCTCGACGCAGCAAATGACACTGTGCGCCGGCTTGACGTTCGGCTTGCCAGCGATCGCGTTGCACGTCGTGCCCGAACCGTTGATCTCCTCAAGACCGCACGCGCGATGGCGCTGAATCACGATGGCTCAACGCTGCTCGTGGAGTCGCGTGGCGAACTCTTCACGATCGAACTGGAAGATGCCATCGTTCGCCGACTCACCTCCACCGGCAACGCGCGAGAATGGGGCGCAGACTGGATCGACGATGAACGCATCGCGCTGATCACCGACCGAACCGGCGAGCAGCAGATTGCCTTCATGCCTGCGGACGGCAGCGGTCGCCCGGGCATCGCGACCGAGGATCGTGAGGATTGGCTGTTCCCGGTGCAGGTCTCGCCGGATGGAAACTGGATTGCGTTTGGCGACAAGACGATGCGCCTGCATCTTCTGAACACGCGAACGCTCGTGCGTCAGACGATTCATGCAGATGAGCATGTCGAGATCACGGATTACCGATTCTCGCCTGACAGCGCATGGCTCGCGTTCGTCACGATGACAGACACGTTCCATCATCAGGTGCAGTTGCATGCAATTCGGACCGGTCGAACATTCGCCGTCAGCGACGATTCGTTCGATGATCGAGAACCGCGCTGGGATCCTGCCGGTCGCTATCTCTACCTGCTGTCGAATCGTCACTTCGATCCGGTGCTTGGGCAGATGGACAACGATCACATCTTCACGGAGTCATCGAACGTATGTGCGTTGCCGTTGTCGTCCTCGGTTCCGCCCCCACTGCCCGCGCTTGCACGCCGGCACGGCACGGATCTCGAATCGTGGGCCGCGCCGGCACCCGCGCCGAAGCCGCCTGTCGCAGGCAACGGTGACATCGAGCAGGACATGATCGAACAGGCGCTTGCGGCCTTCGAGCCACTCGTCATCGACACCGACAACATGGCAGCGCGCATCGCAGTCCTGCCCGCGACACCGGGCAACCTGAGCGATCTTGAAGCGGTGTACGGCGGCGTGACGTTCATCCGCACGCCAACGATGGGTCTGCGCAACGATACATGGGGCCAGACCGACCCGAAATCGCACGCCAACCTCGAGCATCTCAACTGCGTGGATGGTGAATCGCGCACGTTGCTCAACGGCGTCAAACGCTACGACGTCAGTGGTGATCGAAGCCGTCTTGTCGCCATGACAAATGAAGGCCTGCAGACGATGGCAGTGTCCGACGACGAGGCATCGTCGGTTGACGTGCAGGGGGCTGATCTGCGCGTGGCCATAGACGAAGAATGGGCGCACATCTTCGATGAAGCATGGCGACTGCAACGCGATTTCTACTGGGCACCGAACATGGTCGGTGTGGATTGGCCCGCGATGCGCGCCAAGTACGCTGCACTGCTGCCACGCGTCGCAACCCGTCTGGAACTGTCGGATCTTCTGGGCGAGTTGATCGGTGAACTCGGAACGAGTCATACGTATGTATGGCCGGGCGAGCAGCATGATGTACCAAAGGCGCACAACGTGGGATTGCTTGGCGTGGATTTCACGCGCGATGCGCGCGGCATCCGGATCGATCGCATCCTGCCTGCACAGACGTGGGATCCGCGCGGCAAGAGCCCGCTCGCAGCGGCTCATCTTCGGGTCAGCGCGGGCATGTATGTCGTCAGCATTGATGGAACCTGGCTCTCGCGCGGACTGAATCCGTACGCCGCGCTTCAGGGGCGTGCTGGCGACGTGGTCACGATTCGAGTGACCGACGATCCTTCGGACGATTCTCGTGGCCGTGACATCAAGGTCGAGACGATTGCCGATGAGTCGTTCCTTCGATATGCAGCATGGGTCGATGCGAATCGCGACGCCGTGCTGGACGCCTCGGATGGCCGTCTTGGATACGTGCATCTTCCTGACATGGGTACCGATGGACTGATCCTGTTCGCTCGGCAGTTCTATCCGCAGGCGAGTATGGAAGGCATTGTGGTTGACGTGCGCGGCAACTCCGGCGGCTATGTCAGTCAGATGTTGATTCAACGACTCGCGCGACGACCGTGGGCGTACTTCGAACCTCGTCACGGTCAGCCGTACACGGTGCCTGACAAAACGCCGCGCGGTCCGATGGCCGTGCTGATCGATCAGCATGCCGGCTCGGATGGCGACATCTTCCCGGCGCTGTTCCGTCATCTGCAACTTGGTCCGCTCGTGGGCGCACGGACCTGGGGCGGCGTGGTGGGTATGCGTGAACCGAAGCCGTTCACGGATCTTGGCATGACATCGCAGCCTGAGTATGCATGGCGCGATGCCGCCGGCTGGTCGATTGAGAACGTAGGCGTGGAGCCTGACATCGCCGTCGCTTTGACGCCTGGCGATCGACTGAATCAGCGCGATCCGCAACTCGATGCCGCGATTCGTGCGGTCATGGACGCGCTGGGGACAGCGCCGGCGGTGCCGGTGGACCGCCCGTCGTATCCGGTTCGTCGTTGAAGCTCGGCTCAGGCGCCGAGCAGGTCGAGTGTCAGGTAGCGGTTGGCAGCGATGATTGCGAGCCCGGCCATCGAAGCGTCGTTCAGCACCATGAGCCGTGCGAGGTTCGCGGTTTCAGCCGCGTAATCCGTATCACGAATGACCGAGTTGGCGGCGGCGGTCGTTTCGATCGTGATGTTGAGCGTGTCGAGTTGAGATGCGATCGTGTTTGATGAGAATCCACCGAGTGCGCCGCGCGCGGTGGACAAGTCGGTGCGCGCCTGTCGAATGACATCGAGCGCATCTCCGATGTTGCCATCCACGGTGTTCAATGCACCGCCGGCGGCGACATCGGCGAGCGTATACGTTTCGCCATCGATTTCCGTTTCACCGATCGCGCTGGTACTGGCATTCAGGATCGTGATGGATTCGTTCGCCACGGTGACGGTCGAATCGCCATCGAGCAGCGTGTCGCCATTGAATGTTGTTGAGCCCGCGATCCGATCCACCGATGCCAGGATGGAATCGATCTGCATCTGGTTCGCGGCGCGTTCCTCATCGGTCAAGCCGGCCGTGTTGGCGTTCGCGATCGCGAGCGCTTCTGCTTCGGCGAGCATGCCGTTGGCCTCGCCAAGTGCGGCGTCGGCGGTATCAATGACGCGATCAGCGCGCTCCGCGACGCGGACTTCAGCGCTGAGCGCGGCGAGTACCGTCCGGTAGTTCTCGGACGTGATGAGGCTTGCGGGATCGAACGACGCTCGCGGGATGCGATCGCCGGTGGAGAGCCGCAACAGGGATGCATTCAGTTGCGACGTATTGCCCTGAAGCACGCGCAGTGCGGTCAGCCCGGAGGCATTCAGGCCGGAGGTGAACATACAGGCGTCCTCCATGCGTGCTCGAATGTGAGCACCACAGAAGAGCCTTCAATTGGAATCCGGATGTATCGGTACGGAAGGCGTCGGAAGGACCTCAACCGTTGGCGCATCGGGCCGCACAGGTCGTGCATGTCCACTGGTGTCGCGCCGTTCGGCCGGTTGAGTGGGTATCCGGACGATGAGATCAATCTCGGCGCCGCCGCGCGGATATCGGACGTGCACTTCACCATTGAGATCCTGGCGTACAAGACCCTTGATCAGTGCGCTGCCGGTACCTGCGACAGGCGGCGTCATGATCGCCGGCCCGCCCTGTTCGCGCCACATCATGCCGATCTCCAAGGCGCCGTCTTCGTGCGGTGTGACGGTCCAGTCAAGCGTGACGCGCCCATGTTCCGTCGAGAGCGCGCCATACTTGTGTGCGTTCGTTGAGATTTCGTACAGCACCATGCCGAACGACGACGCCTGTTGCGCGGGGATGACGACGTCGTCGCCGTGCGCGCGAATCTGATGTCGACTTGCTTCAGGAATGAGCCGGTCCACGAGTTGCGTCAGGTGCGCATCGTGCCACTGTGATTCATCCAGCAGCGTGTGGACGACCGCCATCGCATGGATTCGACCACGAATCGTTTCGGCAAAATCCTGTGTATTCGTTGCCTTCTCGCTGGTCATCGCCACGAGCGTCATGAGCGAGCTCAGGTTATTGCGCACACGATGATTCAATTCGCGTCGAAGCATCGATTCGCGCCGACCACGATCGCGCAGCATTTGTTCAATGACCTTGCGGACGGTGATGTCTCGCGCAAAGACACACGTGCCGGTGAGCGATTCGTACACAAACGTGGCCGATGACATTTCGACAGGAATCTCGTCGCCCGCCTTGGTGACCAGCGCGGACTCATATACTTCGACCCGCCGCGCTGCGCCCGAATCATCAACGTGCGGCGTTCGCGGCGTCTCAGTCCGGTGTTCGATTCTCGAGAAAGACTGACCAACCAGTTCATCGCGCGAGTAGCCCAGTCGTTCGCACGTGGTGTCGTTGACATCCATGATCACGTGGTCATGATCCAGCGTGATCACACTGTCCGGCGAGTTGTTGACGGCAAAGAACAATCGCCTTCGATCGCGTTCCGCATCGTGTCGTGCGGTTACGTCAAGCAGGAAGCCTTCAACAAACCGCAGTTCGCCGGACGCTTCGTCGTATACACCTGTGCCGTACTCTTCAATGACGCGATACGAGCCGTCCATGTGGCGCAGGCGAACAACCGCGCGATACGGTTCACCATTGCGAATGGCGGCTTGAATGAGGCTCATGACGTCGACGAGATCGTCGGGATGTGTGATTGATTCGAGGTCGAGTTCGCTGCGTGTGAAGGCGTCGGCGTCGTAGCCGAGGATGTCGCTGATTGTCGGGCTGAAGTACTCGATCGTGAACTTTTCGTCCGGGCGACACAGGTAGATCGCGCCCGGCGTGTGTTCCGCAAGCATGCGGAACTTGGATTCGCTCGTTCGGAGTGCCTCAAGCGCATCAAGGTGAATCTGTCGCAACTCCAGTCGCTCCAGCGTCCGCGAACCGAGATCGGCGAAGAATTCGAGATACTCGAACGTGGCCGCGTCGGACATCTCACCATCTTCGGGTGCATCGAGCCAGATCATGCCGCGCGTCTCACCTTGCGTGTCCGTCATGGGCACGATCGCAACATCGTTCTTCTTCCAGCCCGTTGTCGCGCGGTTGTGCGTCGGTTGTGTCAGTGCACGGAGCCCATCGAGCAGTCGCGTCGCTTCATCCGCAGGAATAAAGTAGCTTCGGCTGACGCGAAACTCGTTCACGCTCGTTGATGGCAGCGCTTTCGCGGTCGACAGGGTGTGACGCAGTCGAGGGCGGAGGTCGTCGGGAACGCCGTTGAACGCAACATCGTCCAGGTGATCGTCATCAAACGTCGCAACGGTGACCGCGTTCCAGCCTGTCGCCGCAACAGTATCGGCAATGATCTGCAGCACTTCGGCGGGTGTTCTCGCATCCGACACAGCGCTTGCGGCGCCGAGCAGCACTTTCAGCTTGCGGTTGGTCCGGGCTCGGTCTTCTTCGGCGGCTTTGACGGTGGTGATGTCGGTCACCACGCCGTGCCACCGTACGCCGCCATTCGGAATGGGTGTTGGCGAGGCAGATGACCGGAACCAGCGTACGTCGCCGCCTTCCCGCTGGAAGCGGAAGTCAATGATTGCCGGTTTCCATTCGCGCCACGCGACGTTGCCCAGTTCACTCACGTGATCGCGGTCGGCGGGATCAATGCGTTCGAACATCGCATCGAAACGATTGCGGAATGTATCCGCGAGGTCTTCACCGACGAGCGACTCAAGTCCCGGGCCGAGATAGTGCGCTTCGCGGGGACGGTCGGGCCACCAGTCGTAGGCATAGACGACGCCGGGCAGATGATCGGTGACGGAACGAAGTTGTTCCTCATGTTCTCGCAGCGCGTTTTCCATGGCACGACGCTCGGTGATATCCACCGCGATGCCGGTTCGCGCGACGAGTCGACCGTGCGCATCGTACGCCGGTTGACTCCGCATCCAGATCCAACGAGTTTCGCCGTCCGGCCGGACGAAACGAATCTCCCGTGATCGCACGTCGGTACTGATCGTATCGCCACGCTGCTCGTGGGCGGCGAGAATGGGAACACGATCATCAGGATGCACAATGTCGATCCAGCTCAGAGGATCTTCAAGCAACGATGCATTCGGATGACCGGTGAGTTTCTCGTACGACGGACTGACATACAGCATCTGAGATTCATCAGGCGATGTCATCCAGAAGATCTCGTCGATATTCGCCGCAAGGAGTTCAAAGCGCTGCTGCTGATCTTCGTGGTCGGCTTCGACCTGGCCGAGGCGACGCTGCATGCGCAATCGATACCGCATCATCTGTGCCAGAACGATTGAGAGGAGCGCGGACAGCAATACGAACGCGTACACCACGAGCCAGCGCCGACCCTGCGAAGCAGCCGCCATCTCGCGCTCATGTCGAAGCTGACCAAGGACGTTCTGCGACTCCGTTTCGAGCGATTCGCTCTTGAGCTCATACACCCGCAGGAACTCCTGGCGCGCTTCGGCTGATAGTAACGCCGTCGCGCGTCCCTGCGTCGCGATGTGATCGTGCATGTCGTTCGCGACCTGGTCGAGACGATCCAGCGGCGGTCCGATGTTCGGCTGCAGTTGCGGTGCTGTCGCGAGTTTGGCATGCGCAGCGTCGATTGACGCATCGATTCGGTCGCGGATTCGATCGAGCTCCGCCGTCAGTTCATCATCAGGCAACTCGACAAGAAATCGCTTGTCGATGGCAGCGTACTGCAGGTCGATGATGTCATCGCGGAGTAATTGCCAACGCGTATTGCGTGCTGTTCGTTCTGTGAGTTCAGAGGCGAGCACCCAGGTCGACAGCACAACGATGATGGCGGCGAACGTTACTGTCGCCCACACCGCGATGTGGTCCTGTCGACGCATGGAACAACCTTTGCTTCATCGCCCGCGACGACTCGATGGGAGTCTCACGAGCAGATCAACATAGTGTACGACGCGCCGGGCCGAATCGTTACATGCGTTCCACCAGCATTGACACAGAATTCCCGCCACCGAGACAGAGGCTCACAATGCCGCGTGTGCCGCCCGTGCGGTGAAGCTGGTGAATCAGGGTTGTCAGGACACGGGCGCCAGAGGCACCAATGGGATGGCCGAGGGCGATGCCGCCGCCACACACGTTGAGCTTGTCTTCGGGAATGCCCACGACCTTGATGTTGGCCAGGACCTGGGCGGCGAACGCCTCATTGAGCTCCACGAGGTCAATATCGCCGACCGAGAGTGAATTGCGGTCGAGCAGTGCCTGAATGCCGAGAGCCGGCGCGTGGAAAATGTCCTTGGGTGCGACGCCGGATGTGTAGTAATCGACAATCCGCGCGATCGGCGCGGCGCCAATGGCGTTCGCCTTCTCTTCCGATGCCACGACGACGGCCGCCGCTCCATCGGAGATCTGGGAAGCGTTGCCAGCCGTGACGGTGCCGTCCTTGGTGAAGACCGCGCGGAGTCGGGCCAGGCCTTCGGCAGTCGAATCGCTTCGAATACCTTCGTCCTGTGCAACGCCGCCTTCCGGCCCGGGTGCCTTGCGGTTGCCGACCTGCTCGCCGGTCAACGGTGCGATCTCGTTCGCGAAGTGACCTGCGTCAGTGGCGGCGGCGGCGCGCTGGTGTGACTGCGCGCTGAAACGATCCTGTTCCTCACGACTGACGTCGTGCATGTTTGCGATATGGTCTGCGGCGTTCCCCATCGCCCAGCATTCGAACGCGCACGTGAGCCCGTCGAATTGCATGTGGTCCTGCATCTTCACGTCGCCGAACTTCGCGCCGGCACGCACGTGGGCAAAGTGCGGGGCCATGGTCATGTTCTCGAGACCACCGGCGATCACGAGATCGTTATCACCCGCCTTGATCGATTGCGCCGCGAGCATTGCGGACTGCAGCCCCGATCCGCAGACCTTGTTGACGGTCATGGCACTCAACGTGTCCGGCAGGCCGGCCTTGAGGCCCGCCTGTCGCGCCGGGTTCTGTCCGAGGCCCGCCTGCAACACACAACCCATGATGCACTCGTCGACGTGATCTCGTGCTGCCGGCACCTCGTCCAGAACCGCACTGATGGCAAATGCACCGAGCTGCGGGCTGGGCACGCGACTGAAGCCGCCAAGGAATCGACCGATGGGTGTACGCTTCGCTGCGAGAATGACAGGCTGAGCCATGACAAGGGCGCTCCGTGGGGACAGGGTGATTCGGGCGGATCGCTACAATCGAGCCGTGTCGATCGCGGGCTGGATCCGGGGGGAAGGATGGTAGCCGAACGGACGGCGTCCTTCCCGTCTCGCCCGACGATTTTTCGGTGGCTCGCCTGCGGAGCATGGAAGGAGTCCGATGGATCGCCCGAACCTTATCTCGCTCGAGAGCCACATCCTCCGCGAAGAACGCCGGTACCCCGAAGCCACCGGCGACTTCAGTTGGATCATGTCCGCCATCGCACTCGCGACCAAGGCGATCGCGAACCGCGTCCATCGATCACGCATTGACAACGCCATTGGCGCGGCCGGCGAAGACAACGTCCATGGCGAACAGCAACAGATGCTCGACGTCATTGCCAATGAGCTGATCACGCGATGTCTCGGCGATCAGGCATCGGTCGCCGTTGTCGCCTCCGAAGAGAATGAGGAACCGACGATCATTCGGTCCGGCGCCGAAGGTGGCAAGTACTGCATCCTCTTCGATCCGCTCGATGGTTCATCAAATCTCGGCGTGAGTGTCGGTGTCGGCACGATCTTCAGCGTGATCCGAAACGACCCCGCCGAAACCGACGTCTATCGCACCATCCTGCGACCAGGACACGAGCAAGTTGCGGCGGGATACGTCGTGTACGGTTCGTCGACTGTCTTCGTGGTGACGACAGGTTTTGGCGTCAACATGTTCGAGTTGGATCGCTCACTCGGCGCCTTCGTCCTCGTGAAGCAGAATGTGAAGATCCCGAAAGCGGCCAACATGTATTCGGTGAATGAGGCGTACGCGAAGGGGTTTGATCCTGGCTACCGCGCCTACCTCGACTGGGCGCACGACGCCGGCTACTCCAGCCGATACATCGGATCGATGGTTGCCGACGTGCATCGCACGTTGCTCAAAGGCGGCGTGTTCCTCTACCCCGGCACCGAGTCACATCGTGAAGGCAAGCTGCGCCTGATGTACGAAGCGAATCCGATGGCGATGGTCATCGAACAGGCCGGCGGGAAAGCGTTCGCGGACACGACGCGAATTCTCGACATCGATCCCGAAGGTCTGCACCAACGCTGCCCGGTCGTCATGGGCAGCCCGGACGAGGTCGACCACGTCACCCGACATCTGGGCTGAACCGATCAGTCGTTTGATGCGCTGGCATCGTCATCGCGCACGAGCTGTGCCTTGGCAGCCTTCGCAAATCGTTCCGGCATCGCGTCGATGCGTCGAAAGACCAGTTCATCCGGCATGTCATCCAGCGCGCTGCCATCGGCCAGCCGAGCTTTCATCGTGTACCGATCGTTCTCGAAGTCGCATGACTGGGTGATGATGTACACGGTCGTTGATCCATCGGCGTGATGTGTTGTCCAGTTCCACGTGAGATCACGGTCCGTTCCGCTTGCGATGATCGATCCTGTCGCGACCTCGCCGGTCTCCGATACGTTGTGGAAGCGAACAGCGCCGACGTCATCGCGATTGATACGCGAAGCCGGCTCGCGATACGCCAGCGTCCAACCGTGATCCAGAATCGTGCCACCAAAGTCAAACCACGCATTCGTCACGACGCTCTCATCATCAGCGCCACGGCGCACGCCATTGTAGACGGTGATGTTCATGCCATCGTCCGTCGTCCATTCGCAGATCCAGTGTCCGGTGGTCTGCTGCAGCAGTTCGAGCGTTGCGTGTCCGCGACGCACGAGGTCGGTGTCATCGATGAACCGCTTCGCGATCACGTCGAGCAGCGACTGGTTCGCGCGGTCAAAGTAGGACATGGCGGCCTTGGAGCCGGCGTCATCACCGATGCCAAACGCCGTGATGGACAATCGCGTTCGTTCATCGTCGATAGGTTCGAAGCGGATGACGGACCATGCATCGCGCAGTTCGTTCGTCCACGGGAAATTCTCAGGAAAGCCGGTGGTCTTCATCGCGATCATGCGATTCGGCTCGTACGCAAGAATCGTGTTGGTGATCGTGGTGGCATCGCCAAGTTCGCCATCCGGGTTGTAATTCGTTCGCCAGGCACCGCCGACGCGGAAATCCACTTCGACCATCGGTGCGACCCATGATCTGACGCCTTCGGTTGTGCTGAACAGCGGCCAGATCTGCTCGGGCGTCGCTGCAACGACGGTTGACTGCGTCGCACTACCTTCGGAGGCGGCGGCGAAACCGGGCGAGGCGGCAATGCACAGGACGGACAGTACAAGGACGAGGCATGCGCGTGTGAACATAGTGAACTCCATCGGATGAAACGGCCGGCGTGGTGTGGCTCATCGCTCGTGGCTTCACTACACTACGCGATTCGCACCGAGGAGCCACCCCAAATGACCACTGCCGCTGAGACTGCTGTCGTTCTGCCCCCGAATTCCAATCAGGCGCGGGGCATTGCCCGATACGCCATCGACTTCATGAACGGCACCATTGGTGAGCCGGACGAACGAGTGCTGGATCGTACCCGCCAGTTCTTCACTGATGCCAACCTCTGCGGCATCTCCGCCCTCGCCCTCGGCACCAACGCGCCGACCGTCCTGCGCGATGAAGCGCTGCGGTACCGCGTCGATCAAGGTGTACCGGTGTTCGGTAGCACGGTTTCGGTCGCCCCGGAGAAGGCGATCGCCGCCAACGCGTCCGCGGTTCGCGAATGGGATTCCAACGGCACCAACTTTGGCTACAACCCCGCACTGCCGGGCCACACCGCCGGCGAGTTCGGCCACAACGACTTCTACGCGGTGCCTGTCGCCGCCGCCCAGATCATGAACCGTGACGGTGCGTATGCCCTGCGTGGGATGATCTGTCTCGACGAGATTCGCGGCCGCCTCAGCGAAGTGTTCAGCCTGAAGTCATACAAGATCGACCACGTCGTGCACGGTGCGATTGGCTCCGCCGCCACGTTCGGTGCCATGCTCGGTGCGACGGAAGATCAGATCGAGTCGGCGATCGGCATGGTTGTCGCGCACTACATTCCGTGGCGTGCGATTCGCGCGGGCAAGCAGCTCAGCGACTCGAAGGGCGCCAGCGCTGCGATCAGCACTGAAGTCGCGATCCTTTCGATGATCCGCTCGATGCACGGCTTCGTCGGACCGAAGGACATCTTCCGCAATCCCGAAGCGATCTGGCGACAGTTCGAACCGACCAATGGCGACAGTCCGTTTGATCTCGTCCTGTCACATTCCGGCGATGACTTCGCGGTCATGGGCATGCACTTCAAGCTCGGACTGTATGAACATCAGTCCGCGGGTGCGTTGCAGGGTCTGATGACCATGCTCGAGAACAACCCCCAGATCCTCGAATCCGACGACACGATCGCGAAGATCAAGATTGTCGCGTACGAGCCGGCGTTCGGCATCATCGGCGATCCCGCGAAGCGCGACCCGCAGACGCGACAATCAGCTGACCATTCCATGGTGTACATCGTCGGCACCACGCTGCGCAAGGCGCAGGAGCTTGCACGTTCGACCGGCAACACCACCCTGGCGAGCGACAACGATGGCTTCTGGAAAACGCTCATGCTGCTGCCGGAGGATTACAGCCACGATGCGGTCATGAACGCCCGCACGCGTGAGATCTTTGATCTCATCGAGTTCGAACATGGCGGACCGGAGTATGACGAGAAGTATCCGGATGGCATCCCGACGTCGATCGTCGTGACCACGAAGTCAGGCGAGACGTTTGACAGTGGTCTGGTGATGTACCCGGGTGGTCATGCACGAAACACGACGGCCGACCTCAACGACATTCTCGCGACGAAGTTCAGCCGACTCGGCGATCTCGCGTTGAGCGACGCGCAGCCGATCATCGATCGCTTCAACGGCATTGCCGAACTTGATGCGAACGGTCTGAAGGCGATTTACGACTTCGACATTCTCGATCGAGGGACGTTTGAGTAGCGATCAGCGACTTGCGATTTGCGACTCGTAGGCCGGGTTCTGTTGAACCCGGCGTTCTTTGCTTCTGCCGACTGCCAATTGCCTGCTGCCATCCCTCCCCGTAGGGCGGGTTCTCCGAACCCGCCGTCTTCGAGCGATGTGCGTTGACACGTCCGAGTCAGCGCGTTGCATGCCCGGCGCTCGCGCTTCGGGCTCGCATTGATCATCGAACGTTAAAAAGACGCGCGAAGCTCGTAGGGTGGGTCACCGCAGTGACCCACCATGAACCTGGCGTGTCACGTCCATACGACGAGATGACGATGTTGCTGGTTTAATCCCGGCTTCGGCGAAGCCGCCCTACAGGGAACTGGTCGCCAGTCACCAATCGCCAGTCGCTTCCGCTCAATCAAACAGCCGGCGCGTGTCGTCATAGCCTGCGGCGTAGAGCATCTGCTTGCCTTCATCCCACACCCAACCGGCGTTGGCGGGATCGATGGCCATCGCACTGGTGCCGGCGACGACGCGGGACGCCGCGCTGTACGGCGACAACGGATTCAAAGGAACTTCGCCGATCAGGCGACGTTCCGTCAATGGTGACCAGCCTTCGGTCAACAGGTTGGGCTTGTTGCCGTGCGCGACCTGATACAACTCGAGCTGCGCACGAATCATCTGCAGCTTGGACACGAGAATCGGTTCGAGTTCATCGACGTTCGCTGAGTGCAGCGCACCGTGGCAGACTTCACGAAGTTCATTCTCCGTCATGCCCGCGAGGTACAGTTGCTCATCGGTCGAGTTCCAGACCCAGCCTGCTCGACGAGGATCAATGTCACTGCCATCAAGACCCGGTGATTCGAGCACGACGGCTCGACGCGCGACGGTGGTCGGCGACAGCGGGTTGGTCGGCACGCTATCAATGAAGCCTTCGCGCACGACTTCCCACGGATAGGAATCGAAACTCGGCGCCTGGCCCTGGTTGGCAAGCTTGAACAGTTCGATCTGGGCGCGCGTCTGCAACAGGTCGATGCGCACGCCGAGCATGAGCTGGCCGTGCTCGACACGTTGCGTCTTCAGGAACTCACGAAGTGACGCACGATTACCCGCGAGGCCATCGAGCGATGGAATGACGGCGGGTGACGGATCGCAGATCGCATTGACGATGTCGATCGCTTCCTGATGCTCGTTGAGCAGGTCATCGACCGATGGAACGTCTTCGTCCTCGGCGGTGCCGGCGTACGCTTCGATCGCGCCGCACCCTGTCAGTGCGAGCGCCAATGGCAAGAGTCCAAGGAACAACAGCAATCGACGTTGCATCACGTCCTCCCGACGAGCCGATGGCATACCCGGGGAATGCCGAGTATCGCTCTCATCTGAGGTCGGGCGTTTTTCGCGGTGTCTGGAGCAGGCAGGCGGAATCCCGGGTAAGCCTTGGCGGTCGCACGACCTGTCCGAATGAGCCGCGCTGCGAATCGCGTTCCTGCGTTATCGGGCGTGGTCAGTGGTCGGTGGCAGGATGACTCAACTCGACACGATCAGAATCAGTATGACGATGAAGTAGCACTGGTGAATGGCCATGCCAACGAACGAGACGCGACGGCCAACGGGAGTTAACTGCTTCCGTTCGTACATGTGTTCCGGAAGCCTGAGTTCAACGCCGCACTCGGGGCAGTGCGTTGTTGACGCCGAGCGTCCACTGAAGTCGTACTCACAGAGCATGCACCGTCGCGTCATCGTCTGCAGATGTAACTTGGCAAAGAGCATTGCCGCGATGCTCGCGAGCCACGGCAACGCAAGAATGAACAGCACGTGAGGTGCGATTCCGAATGGCACCGCTTACTCCCCGATATCTTCCGCCCAGAGATTCGGCTTCTCGCGCTGCAATCGTTCCATAAGCTCGATGCAGCGCGCATCGTTCATCTGAATGATCTCAACCTCGTGTTCGCGTAGCCAATGTTCAGCGCCGAGATACGTCTGATGCTCGCCGATCACCACGCGCGGGATCTTGAACAGCACCGCGGTGCCGGTACACATCGGACACGGACTCAACGTGCTGATGAGCGTGAGCGTGCGCCAGTCGCGCCGTCGACCCGCATTGCGAATGCAGTCGACCTCGGCGTGCGCTGTCGGATCGCCGGACTGCACACGCTGATTGTGCCCGCGCGCCACGATCTCGCCGGCCGCATCGGCGAGGACCGATCCGATCGGAATGCCGCCTTCGGCCCAGGATTTCTCGGCCTGCTCGATGGCGGCGTCCATCCAGGATTGGAGTTGTTTGTCTGGGATTTCCGGCATACCCACAGTCTCCGGCGAGTTTGTTCGTCGAGGGATCGTGCCTACAGGATAGAATCGGGCATGACTGACGGACCTGCCAATGCCGTTTCCACGGCGAACGAGAAGAAAATCTGCCCCCGACCGCAGCCCGAAATGACGGGCATGCAGTGCGTTGACACCTCTCGCAATGGCCGAGTGCCGTTGCTGATGGAGATGGTCGGTTCCATGAGTCGAGCAAAGGACCCGCGCGAAGTGCTGCGGACCTTTTCGCTTGGCATTCGTCGGCTGAACGGGCCGGTCGGGTATCTCTCCCTGTCGACCCGCGGCCTCAAGCCGGGCGAATACCGCATCACCCGCAATCTGCTCAATCGTGACACCGAGCACATCGATGTCGAAGATACGTGGGCGAAGATCAATGACATTCCGATTCACACCGGCGGCTTCATCGGCGCGCTGATTCAATCCGCCTACCCGGAATTGATCCACTATCTCGACATCAAGGATGATCCGGTGATCGGCGATGCGCTCGCGTCCTTCGGCTCGTTGATGGCGATTCCCTTGTATGACAACGGTGAGCCGCTGAACTGGGCGATCATCTGCCGGGATGAACCCGAAGGGTTTTCGGTCGACGATCTCGAAGAACAGATCCTGCGTGCGAACCTGATTGGTGGTCGCGTGAAGAGCACGGTCATCTCGCGCGAACTGCAACAGGCGAATGAGAAGATTCGGCGCGAAGTGGAACGCATCGCCGACATTCAGCGCGCACTGCTTCCTAATGAAATGCCGTCGATTCCCGGCGTGTCACTTGCGGCGGAGTATCACACGTACGATCAGGCCGGCGGTGATTACTACGACATCCAGCCGCTCAAGCGATCGGAAGACGGTCTGAGCCACGACCCGAACGGTCCGTGGGTGATCATCGTTGCCGACGCGGCGGGTCACGGTCCTGCGGCGGCCGTGTTGATGGCCATGTTGCACGCGATTCTGCACGCGTACCCGCACATGCCGGGCGGACCGGGCGAAGTGCTCGAACACACGAACAAGCATCTTGCGGCGAAGCGGCTCGAGAGTTCGTTCGTGACGGCGTTCCTCGGCATCTACGATCCGATGACGCGCGAACTCCGCTACGCATGTGCCGGACATCCGCCGCCCATGCTCAAGGATCACGGTTCCGGCGGTACGGTCGCCCGGCTGGAATCCGTCGGTGGGCTTCCGCTCGGCATCTTTGAAGACGTCGAGTACGACGACGCCACGGTGAAGCTGCAGCCCGGCCAGTCAATCGTGATGTACACCGATGGCATTACTGAAGGCATGAACCGCAACAACGACATGTTCGGCATGGAAGGCATCGAGGATGCGCTGACCAAGTGCACCGGCGAGCCTGACTGCGTGATGAACTCCATCATGAACGCATTGCGTGAACACGAAGAAGGTGTGCGCCCGGGCGACGATCAGACGCTGCTCGCTATGAAGGTGGAAGCGTAACGGTCAGCTCTGCGTAGGCCGGGTTCTGCTGAACCCGGCAACTGAATTCAAAGGCTTTCGTAGGGTGGCATCCTGTAGGGCGGATTTACGAATCCGCCATCGTGAAAAACGAATGCGGCGGACTGGCAAGTCCGCCCTACAACGACATGCCGGGTTTAACAGAACCCGGCCTACATGAGCGGGTCATCCCACAGCCCACAACTCATAGCTCACGGCTCGCCTCGACAACATCGCGCAGGCCGTCATCGAGTGGCATGACGACGTCATAGCCGAGCACATCACGTGCGCGCTGGATGTCAGCGCGACTGTGGAGAATCTCGCCGATGCGCGGCGGCGCGAACTCAACATCAGGATCAACGCCAAGCAACGACGCGAGTCGTGTGACGAGTTCGAGCAATGTGGTCGATTCGCCACACGCAACGTTGATGACATCGCCGCGCAACGGTTCCGCGCAGACGGCGGCGAGCATGTTCGCGTGTACCGCGTTGCGCACATGCGTGAAGTCGCGCGTCTGTGTACCATCGCCGTAGATTTTCGGTTTGGTTCCGCTGCGAAACAGGCTGATAAACTTCGGGATCACAGCGGCGTAATCGGAATCGGCACGTTGGCGCGACCCGAAGATGTTGAAGTACCGAAGGCTGACGCCGGACATGCCGTAACACGAGCAATATGTCTGGAGCAGCAGTTCCCCCGCGCACTTTGCAGCCGCATACGGCGACATCGGTTGCGATGACATCGTCTCCGTCTTGATGGCCTCGTCGCGCTCGCCGTACGCACTGCTGGACGCAGCGAACACCACGCGTGAAGCGCCCGCGGCGCGTGCGGCATCCAGGACACATCGCGTCCCGACCGCATTGACTTCGATCGACCGTGCAGGCTGCTCGACGCTCCGCGGCACGGACGTCACCGCGGCTTCGTGGAAAACGATGTCGACATCGCGCATCGCGGCGGCAAGCGCTGACTGGTCGAGAATGGAACCCTGCACGAACGTGATGCGATCTCGTACCTGATCGAGATTGGCTTCGCGACCGTTGGACAGATCATCGATGACCGCGACATCAGCGCCGGCGTCGAGCAAGGCATCGACGAGGTGCGACCCGATGAACCCCGCGCCACCGGTCACACAGACCCGGCGACCCTTCAGGTCGTGGTAGCGAGGATCAGTTGGCATGGGCGAATCCCGGGCGGCGTGACGACGTGGAGGCAGGGCGATCGCCGCCGGATCATCCTGCGATCACGATGGTACGTCGTTCGGCACGTTCCCGTTCGATTCGGCTTCGACGGATTCGCGTAGCTCGGCTGCCTACTCGTACGTCGGAACGGCAGCGGTTTCCGTGTTCGTGGACGTCACGTCAGCGGCGCCGCCCGTGTGCGTGAGATAGTTGGCCGGCGGCGTCTCGACGGGCACGCGCCAGACGCGGACGTGGTCGACAAAGTAACCACCGACGAACTCGAACTTCATCGTGTACGTGGCGGACTCGAGTGAGCCGCTCTCGCCGGGGTAGACCACGTCGACGTGTGCGAGATTGCCGCGTGAGCGCACCTGCTGGATCGTGAATGCCGGCTCGCCGGGATTCGTCATCGGTCGGATCGGGACATCGACGTGGTGGCTCAGGCGTTTGCTGATGCGTTCGTAGAGATTTGGTTCCGCAGGCTGTGGGAGGTTGATGACGAATGACTCGCCATCGCCGTGCTTCTCGTAGGTGTATCGCAGCGCTTCGACCATGATGTCGGGGAGCGGCTGGAGATGACCATTCGTCACGCCGCGCGTGCCCTGGACCGGCGGGTACGTCGAGACCGGCGCACAGCCTGTGATGAGCATCGATACGACAACGAGCGTGGACACGAGCATGGTGATTCGGGAGCGCATGAGATGGCCTCCTCCGTAGCAGAACCTCTGGACAACAGAGCAGTGGCGAGTCTACTCGCCCTATGTGGTCCTTCGACCATGCGGACCGTTATGCACAAGGAAGGGAATCGGGGTTGGGGATTCGGGATTCGGATTCGGCGATCGGGCCGTGTAGGCCGGCTTCCGCTGAACCCGGCAACGAGGAGTGTGTAGGGCAGGCAGTAGGGCGGGCATACCTGTCCGCCGTCGTAGGCCAAGTCGGTTATGCCGGCGGCTTGGTAAAGCCGCCCTACGTTCAACCCGCCGCCCATGCCCCAACACCGCCCTCGTCCACCTGCCTAGAATCGCCTATGCAAGAACGGAAAGTCGTCGTCGGAATCAGCGGGGCCAGCGGCGCGCTCTACGCAAAGCGTGTGGTCGAATTGCTGACCGAAGCCGAGTGCGAGGTTCATCTCACGGTGACCACGCTCGGGCGCCGGCTGCTGTTCGACGAGCTCGGCATGAAGCGCATCGATGCCGATGCACTCTCCGAAGGTCGCGGCAGCCGAGTGGTCATCCACAACGACAACGATCTCGGTGCGGCGATCGCATCAGGGTCGTTCCTGCATCGCGGCATGGTGATCGTTCCCGCGTCGAGCAACACCCTTGGTGCGATTGCCTCGGGCGTGACCAGCAATCTCCTGCAGCGCGCCGCACTGGTCACGATGAAGGAGCGTCGTCGACTCATCGTCGCGCATCGCGAGTCGCCATTGACGCTGATCGACATCGAGAACATGCAGCGGCTGACGCAGGCGGGCGCGATCATCGCCCCGCTGAATCCGGGCTTCTACCTGCTGCCGAAGACGATCGAGGAAATCGTGGACTTCATGGCCGGCAAGCTGCTCGACCTGCTGCACGTGCATCATGATCTCGACACGCGATGGGACGAGCACCTGCACAGCGCAGGCGAGCAGACCGCATCCGGCGACTGATCACGTCGGCTTCAGATCACAACACATCCGCGGCAAGGCTCGCGAGCGAACTACGCTCCGTGCGCTGCAGCGTGATATGCCCGGCGATGGGATGTCCCTTCATACGTTCAACCGTCTGACTCAAACCGTTGGATGAAGCATCCAGGTACGGATTGTCAATCTGGTTGATGTCGCCGGTCATGACGATCTTCGTGCCTTCGCCCGCGCGCGACACGATCGTCTTCACCTCGTGCGGCGTGAGATTCTGCACTTCGTCGACCACGAGGAACTGATGCGGAATGGATCGGCCGCGAATGTACGTCAGCGGTTCCATCACCAGCTTGCCTTCGGCCAGCAGTTTGTCCATGCGCTGTTCGATGGTGAACGAGTCGGCGTGTTCCATATGGCTACCGCGCGTCGAAAGCAGATACGCGACGTTGTCGAAGATCGGCTGCATCCACATCGACAGCTTCTCGTCCTTGTCGCCGGGCAGGAACCCGATATCGCGGCCGAGCGGGATGATTGGTCGCGCCGCGAGGATCTTCTCGTAGCGTTCTTCCTTGAAGACCTTTTGCATGCCGGCGGCCATCGCGAGGAGCGTCTTGCCTGTGCCCGCGGTACCGAGCAGCGTGACGAGTTTGACTTCATCATCGAGCAGCAAGTCCAGCGCCATCGTCTGTTCGACGTTGCGCGCCATGACACCGAAGACCGGTCGGCGCGGGCCAGTGATGGGAATCAGGTGGCCGGTGTCGCCAAGCAGTCGGGCGAGGCCGGTATGTGACTCGTCGTCCTGTCCGCGCAGGTGCACGTACTGATTAGTGCAGAGATCGATATTGACTTCATCGCCACGGTCATCGGTGACCACAAGAAACGGCTCGAGCGCAGCGCGCGAGAGCTGGCGTTCCTGGTACAGCTGATCGATGAGTGCGCCGGGTACGCCGATTTCCACGCGACCGGTGTACAGCCAGTCGGCGTCGACGCGGTCAGCTTCGAAGTTCTCGACGGCGAGCCCGAGCGCATCCGCTTTGACGCGCGCGTTGATGTCCATCGAGATGAACACCGTCATGCGACCTTCGCGCTTGAGGCTGTGCGCGACGGCAAGGATTCGATTGTCGGCAATGTTGAGGTCGAGCGCGATCGGAAGATCGTCCGTCACTTCCTGCGAACGCATGATGCGCAGCTCACCGCCGACATCGTTCAGCGGCACACCTTCGAACAGACGACCCTCAACGCGCAGGCGGTCGAGTTGCCGAATGATCTGACGCGCATTGCGTCCGGTTTCATCGTTGTTCTTCTTGAAGCGATCGAGTTCTTCGATCACTGACAAGGGAATGACCACTTCGTGTTCTTCAAATTTGAAGATCGCGTTGGGATCATGCAGCAGGACGTTGGTATCGAGCACAAAGTGCTTGCGCTGTGTGTTCGATAGTGTCCCGGGTGAGGTTTCGGCGGCGGTGGCCGAACCGTGGCGCGCTGACGCGGTGCTCATCTGCTCTATGCCTCCACGCGCATGATAGGGTCGCGGTGCGACGAGCGGGTCGCCTTAGCGCGTACCGAACACACGCGGACCTCGCCACGCACTGGACTGCAGGCGTCGGCCCGCACGCGTGGCGTTCCAGGTGATGGTGCCGCTGACGACGTGCCACGCCGCCATGAGACCAAGCATCACATTCATCTTTGTCGGCTCATGAGCCACCCGACTGATCCACAATCCCCACATCCCGACCGTCGCCACGATGGCGAAAACGCCCATTGCGCGGTAGCCGGCGTACAGCTCGCCCAGGCCCGGGCACAGCAGCGACAGCGCGCCGGCGGTGTGTCGAGGCATGAACGCGGCGCCACAGCCGCGACACGAATCGGTCGTGTCGCTCGCCGCCGTTCCGCATGACGGACATAACGGACAAACGACAGCCTCTCCACCGTCAACGGTGCGCGGGCAGGCGAGCGTGTTGATGACATCACGCATGGATCGGTTCAGTTCCCGGCCAGCCTTGTGCAGCGTGAGCGTCTCGCCGTTGACGAGATGAACTCGCAATGCGCCATCGCGTGTCGATGCCGCACGCGTGATGTACTCGTGACGGACCTGCGCCATCGTGTGACGCGGACGATTGCGTCGATCGACCTGCAGCATCACGATTCGATTGCTGGTGATGACCATGACAGTGCGCGCGGTGAGATCGACCAATCCACCGAGCATGAGGAACTCAAGCTCGGATGCGAGTGTCCCGACTGCGAGATGCTGGACGACTTCGCCGGCACGGAGCACATCGCCGAGACGTTCGTCGACGGCGTGCACGAGTGCAACGCGAGCCGCGTGTTCGCGTCGGGCGCGACGGGATGAGCCAGCCGGTGTCAGCACTGATGCGTCATACCGATCGATATCGAGACCGTCGACGGACGGTGTGCGTGGTTGTGACGTGAACAGCATGGCCTGGACCTCCCCTGTGTGTCGACGCGTGGTCGACGTTGAGAAGGTGGCATTGGCCTGCGCGGAAGGCCGAACGCAAACCGGGGTATCCTCGCGCGGCGTTCCGGTGGCGTGGTTGGGCGAACTGGTGCGGTCTGTGCGGGCGCGTTATCGGCCGAAGGACAGCTGTGGTGGGCGCACGAAAAACCCGCCGGGTCACGGCGGGTTGATCGCACGATTGTGTGTTGTCGAACGACGTTGTCTACAGGTTCAGATCGTCGAGAAGACGGTTGATTGCGACGTCGATCTTCTCATCAGAGAGATACGAACCGTCTGCAATCGCAGTTTGCACCTGTTCGACGCGTTCGGACCGGACTTCCGGCAGTTCGCGCAGATGGCTCAGGTATCGCGCTCGATCCGACAGTTCGACCCGATCACCCAGCTGGGCACTTGGTCGCTGCGAATCGACGCGCTCATCGTCCCTCGTACGGTCCGACACCTGGTACGCAGCAGATGCGGACGAGGTCCGATGTACCGGTCCAACGGAACCGGAACCAATGGAAGCGATGTCAGGCATGTAAAATCAACTCCTTCACGCGGCCGATGCGGTACGTTCAGCGTACGGATGTCACGCAATGCATGGCTCACCACCATCGAGCCACACACCAAGTCAGGTCGCGGGAAAGGCACCTGGGGAAGCCCGCGAACCTCACAGCAGATGTATCGTCGGATTCCCCGATTTTCCTTGAACTTTAGGCGCAATGCTGACTAACCTACAAAATTCTGTGGCTGCAAGACTTATAACCAATTCGGACCCTGCCGCGCAGCCCCTGCGCGTGCCGATGCGCAACCTCTTGTCAGTGCTCATGCTGCTGTTCGCGCTCGGATGCGAAGCCTCACCCGAACAGGCCGAATCGGATGGTGTCCGCACCTATGACATGTCCTATCTCGATGAATTGCTCAGCAGTGATTTTGACTGGGATAGTGGCAGCTCGAGCTCGGACAATGTCCTCCAGCAGGACTGGCTCGCCTCCTACGCCGCCGGGAGCAGCGCCAGGGTCGTCCCCGTCCAGGACAGGGTCGCATACGCCGAGGTCCGGACCGGCTGGACCGTCCTGCTGAAGACGTTCACCAACGAGAATCACGAGGCCGCAGCCCACACCATGCGCACGACCGTCACCCAGATCGCCCCCCAGTTGGGCGAGGCGTACGTCCAAACCACCGGCGAATCGTCGCTGGTTGCCTTCGGCTTCTTTGATGAGCCCACCGATGAGGACGCGCAGGCGGGACTTGCGGCGGTCAAGGACACCGAGTTTCGAGGCCAGAAGCTCTTCCCGCTCGCGATGCTGAGTCCGATCAAGATCGGCGAAGAAGGCGATCTGCATCCGTACGATCTGCGCGTCGTTCGGCAGACGTACCCGCGCATTCGGGATCTCTACACGCTCGACATCGCCGTGTGGGGCGGATTCGACAGTGATGAGTGGCCGCGCGAACGCGTGCGCCAGACCGCCGAGTCATTCGCCCTGCAGCTTCGTGCCAAGGGCGAAGATGCATACTTCTTCCACAACGATGCATCGGGATTGAGCTCCGTGTCGGTCGGTGTGTTCGATTCGCGCGCATACGATGCGCAGAGTCAGATGCTCAGCTCCGAAGTGCGCGCGGTGATGAAGAAGTTCCCCTACCGGCTGACCAACGGTGAACCGTTGTTCATGCTCGAAGATCCTCAGAATCCGGAAGCAAGCCGCAAGATTCCGCAGCCGTCAATGCTCTCCGTCATTCCGGAATCCGAAAGCTGATCAGCGCATGACGATGGCGTTCAAAGTGCGGCAAGATCATCCGGCGTATTGACGTTGGCCAGCATCGTTGTATCAGCGGTTGAGAGCTGCATCACCGTCATTTCAAGCGCATCGACCAACGAGCGTAGCGATCGACCGCCATCGGCCGCATGGTGCGCCGCGGCATCTCGTGCCGCAGCTTCAATGCGCATCGGCAGTGGTCGAGTCTGATCAATTCGAAAGCACGCGCCTGTCTGCGCGGGATTCGATGCCAGTGTGCGAAGAACGTCGGGCGTCAATCGTGGCATGTCGCACGGTACGATCAACAGCGCGCCCGCAGTCGCGTTCATGCACGCCGCGTGAATACCTGCAATCGGGCCCGCGTCGACCAGCACATCATCGAGGTGTATGTTGCGCGTTGCATCCGGTGCAGCGCCGCCGGCGGTGATGATGTGATCAGAGCATGCACCGAGGATATCGAACATGCGCGCCATCATCGTTTGGCCGGTCGAAAGTTGCAGGTACTGTTTGGGCGTCCCCATGCGCCGACTCGCGCCGCCGGTCAGGATCACGCCGATGGTCGCGGTCATGGCGCGGGCCGAACAACAGTGATGGCCGCGCCGGCATCGATCGTGCCTGGTGTGAGCACGCGTGCATACGTTCCACACCGATCACGAATTGCGTCCTTGAGCGTCGGGTCAATGGAATCGAGTACGTAACACGGCTTGCGACGTTTCGTGACTTCGAGCACGACGCCGCCATCGATTTCCAGAAGACTACCGATCGCGACATTCTGCACGTCCAGGTTCGTCACCGTGAGGTTCTCGCCGATCGTTCCTGGTGCAAGGTCATAGCCTTCGGCTCGAAGCTGGACCAGCATCTCCACATCAAACATGCAGATCGCCTGCTCGGGGCGATAGTGCTTCTCGTGGTCGTGCTCGTCGCCGGCAATCCCTGCGAGCGTCACCGCCGCAGTCGCCTGCGGCGTCTTGGGAATGCCGCCATCAGAACGGTTGATGGACACAATGGAAGGCCCGGTCGCGGTCATACCCGTATCGTAGTCAGCGGAACGGGCGAATACAGCCAATCGGCGTGAAGGACTGGCCCGGGAAGGACCGATAGCACCTCGGATGCGACTGACCCCGATCATCCTGACCATGGCATGCGTGGCCTCGCTGGCGACTGCGAGCGATCCGACCGAGCCGACGTACATCCGTCCCATCGAGCAGGGAATCGGCGATGTCGGGCCCGGCGCGACGAGCCTTCGACTCCTCGAAACCGGTCTGCAGTTGCCCTCCGGGTTCAGCGATGTCTACGAGTCGCCGATCGATGGGCAGTTCATGCGTGTCGACGGCGCGTTACACGCGGTGTTCCCGCGTTCGCGGTACGTCGAGACCGGACGAGGTCAGTTGATTGCAACGGTGCCGGACGGCACGGTGTATTACATCGGTCGCCCGGAAGCCACAGAGAGCGACGAGACAGATATCGAGCGACCGGCGCCGCCGACGCTGCTTGATTTCCGTGTGTCCGCCGCACGTCCGGGCATCGTCATCAATCGTGGCGCGCATCCGAGTGCGATTCCTGATGGGCAATCGGCGGCGATGACTGCGCCGCTCGCGATTGTCGCGCCGGACATGCCGAATGACTGGCGAGATGTCATTGAGGCGCCGACGTCAACGCCGACGATCGTCAATGACGAAGGCTATCGCCGGCAGCGCATTCACGCCCTGCTGCGTCGCGCATCACAGGCAGAATCGGTCGAGTAGATCGGCTCAGGCTGCACGCGGGCCGTCGTCATCGCCATCATCGAAGTAGCCGAAGCAGTTCAATTCGCGCGCGAGTTCGTTCATACGCCCGATCATGGCTTCGATGGCATCGACGAGTTCTTCGGGTGACTCCGGAAGGTCAGCACCGAGGAAGTCATGCAGATCGACGGAGTGATCCTCCGCTTGTTCGCTGGGGAAGCGCAGCGGCGAATCCTCGTGGTCGCGCGGCTTGGGTGTGTTGCCTGAAGTATCCATGGCGTACTCCCTCACATCGTCGGGTGCGGGTGAAGATGCACTCGCCCTGATCTGGCATCGGCCGGATCCCGCTCAGCGCCAAGTCGGATTCACCGGGTGCCGCCGCGCCCAGATGTCACAATCGGACCAACCGGTTCATTCCGCAGGTACCACTTGAGCATCCGCGTATCGCTCGCGATAATCCTCAGCGATCCACGAGCCTGAAAGGAGCCCCCATGAAAACCATCATTCGAATCGCTGTGGTGCTTGCCTTTGCGACGTTTGCCCTGTCGATGACCGGCTGTAACACGGTCGAAGGCATTGGCGAGGACATTTCCGCCGGCGGCGAAGGCATCGCCGATGTCTCGCGCGATGTGCAGGACGGCTGAATCTGACCGTCACGTCTTGCCACGATCATCAGTGCCAACGGCCAGTCAATCATGACTGGCCGTTGTCGTGTTCACGCCGTGTCGGCATTCGGTCGCCAGCGAATTCCGGTTGCACATGTCCCACACTCACTGCACGTCGTGCCACGCGGAGTTGGGTAGGCGCACATGATGCAGCGTTGGCGACGGACGCGATGCATGCGCCGGGCATATCGAGGCCCGTACAGGACGAGCCAGGTAAGCACCGCGTAGAGCGCCGTGTTGGCAAGCAAGCCGGGCCACATCGGGTGGTATGGAAACAACGCGGAATTCGAAAATCCCCGGGCACCCGGCAAACGGAACGTCCGCCTCGGAATCCAGTACACCACACCGTCGGCATACATCTCCGTATCGATACGTGGTCGACTGAGGCGCCGACCCTCCGTCATGCGCCACGGCCAACCCTGGCGAAATCGGCTGATGTGTGCAATCTTCGGTCGTCGACGGTCGTCAATGGCGACGATATGGAATTGCATGCCCTCATAGCCAATGGCATGTTCTGGAAAGCACTTCACCAGTCGATCGTCGCCGGCAAGTTGTTGCCAGGATTCATCCTCGATCGAACGGAGCCAATCGCGTTCCGCCACGACGTCTTCATCCGACCACGGCTGTAACTCGACGCGCGGACGATTGACCAACCACTCCCGCATCTCCGACTGACTGAGATTCGGTGGCGGCGTTTGAGAGTATGTAACCCGTGGTTGCCACACCATGATGCCGATGTTGACGATCCATGGGAGGATTGCACCGATCACCAGGCACAGCATGACCTGTGTGTGCACACGGGTTGGATGACGTGCTCCCATGACCAGCGCATTGTACGCCGGTCGGCGCTCAGGCCGTTACACATCGCATCGATGCATCATGACGCCGCCGCGGCTTCGAATGCTGAATCCTCATCCTCGAACACGCGCTTGGCTCGTGAGAGTTTGACATAGAAGAGCATCATCAGCACGAGGCATCCGGCGAAGCTACCGCCGAACAACATCCCTGCGAATTCCATGCGCTCGTCATTCACGACGACCGGCTCGATGGCGGCGTACTTCATCTGGCCATCCACACGGCGGCCGTTGCGAATGACCGCGGTCGATGTACCCGAACGCGCACTGAGCTGTTCCTTGGATTCAGTGACCAGCGCGGCGGCGATGACGTCGAGCACTGCGGTGGTTTCATCCTGATCGGTGCCGGACAGCGTCAGCAGCAATTCGCCAGATCGTGTGGTATCGATACCGAGAGCGCCGTCAAGCCGTGCCTTGAGCTTCGTACCATCCGCGTAGTCGTTGAGCTGTCGCTCCTTCATGCGGCGGGTCACCACGCTCTGGAACTGGCTGTGCTGCAGCAGTTCCGCGTGCCATGTCGTCCAGGCGGCGGCCTGTTCGTCGGTCAATGGGCCGGAGACCTGTTGCTTCGCTTCGAGATTGACCGAAGCGCGAATCGTTGCGGGTTTGAACTGATCGGCAGCGAGCCAGCTCGAGCCGGCGCACACACTTGCGATCATCAGAATCCACATGACGAGCAGTACCGAGCGCGGTCGTGCCCACCGGCGAATCATCTTCTTCTCCGACATCGCAAGGACGGATCGGAGCTCAATCAACTCACGTCGACGATCCTCAAGCTTCAACAACTGGGCTCGAACTTCCTCATGGTTGAGGTTGGAAGGTCCACCTGAGGGCGCGGGCGCATTGCGCGGGCGAACCTGCAGCTTGAGCATCTGACGAAGACGGCGCAGGCGCGATCGGCGACGCTTGAGGTGCGAGGCAAATTCCTGCAGTCGCTGTGTCTTCTCACGCAACGATGCGATCGCCGCATCATCCATGCCGCCGGCGGACGCCTGGGCTTCGGTGAGCCGCTCTTCGAGATCATTGATCTTCGATTGGAGCGCTTCGGATTCATCTGATGCCGGTCGCGATTCCAGTTCGCCCTGAAGCCGGACGACTTCCTTGTGCAGCTTCTCGACTTCAGCGGACTGCTTGGCATCGTCCTTGCGTGTCGCGTTGATTTGTTCAACCTGCACTTCAAGCTCGCGGCGAGCGTTCTGCGCATCCATGACGGCGCTTTCCGCTTCGCGACGAAGGCGATCGATTTCCTCTTCCTGCTCTGCGATACGGTCTTCGAGCGCATCGAGATCGGGATTGCCACCCTTCTGTCCGCGAGCCTGGCGAAGCGCCTGCGTGAGTTCCTGGATGCGCTCATCCTTGCGGTTGACGATCTCAGGATCAGATCCGAGCTTGGCGCTCGCGAGTTCGCTTTGCAGGTGATCGATTTCGCGTCGCTGCTGTTCAATCGTGTCAAACGCCACGGCGCCGCGCTCGATCTGCTCGGACTGCATCTCGATCGCTTCGGCGAATTCCTTCATCTTCTCGCCGGCGAGTTCGAGCTTGGCCTTGTGGTCGTCAATCAGCGCTTCGCGTTCTTCGAGATCGCCTTGCAAGCTGTCGATTCGCTGCGACGACTCAGAGATCGTCGACCGCGCTTCGAGCAGCGCTGCTTCGCGCGCTTCGAGATCAGACTCATACGAAGACGACTTTTCCTGCAGCGACGAGAGCTTCTCTTCGAGCGATGCGGCCTTGGATGCCGACTGTTCCATGCGTTCGTCACGACGTGCGAGTTCATCCTCAAGCGCGCCGATCTGAGCCTGCAACTCCTCAATGCGTCCTGTGAGCGACTTCGTTTCGTTCTGCGCGACGCCATGCTCAGCGAGCAGGGATTCGAGCCGATCCTGGGCATGCTTGGCCGCACGCTGGCTCTCGGTGTTGTCCTGCTGAAGTCGCGTTCGTTCCTCGTCCATCTCCGATGAGAGTTGTTCGGCGTAGGACTCAGCATCCGTCAACTGCTGCTTGGTCTCCGTCAACGATGACTCGAGTGCCGCGAGACGTTCCGCGGAGGTCGACAGCGACTGTGTTCGCTTTGCGAGTTCACCCTGCGTGGTTTTCAGCGCGTCGCGAAGTTGGCCGAGTTCTGCCTGCGCCGCCTGTGACTGTTCGCCGAACGCAGCGCGTTCCTTCTCGATCGCAGCGCGCTGCTCGTTCAGTTCCTGCTGGGCCTCAGCCAACGCTGATTCGCGCTGCTCGATGTCCTGCATCGAAGCCTTCATCGCTTCTTCGCGTTCGGACAGCTCTCGGTCGCGCTCAATCAGCCGGGACTGCAGTTGTTCGTGTTCGCTCGACCACGCCTCTTTCTCAGCATCGAGATCGGTGCGGGCCTGATTGAAGTCCGCGCGCTCGCCTTCGAGCGCCAGGCGATCGTCCTTGAGACGCTGGCGGATCGACTCGAGTTCCGACTCCATGGCGTCAATGTTCTCGCGCCGCTCCTTGAGCGATGCGACCTCGACGTCCTTGTCGCGCTGGACCTGGCGAAGTCGATCGAGTTGCTTCTCGACGTCGCTCAGGATGCCCATCACCTGATCGCCGACCGCTCCATCCGCGGTGCCGTTCTCGGACGGTGTTGGTCCGGCCGCCTGAGGCTGAAGTTCCGCGTCTGTCGGTCCCGATTGTCCATCGTGCTGCGCCATGATCAGTCCGCCCTGTGAACGTGGCGTCGGGAGAGTACGCCTCCCACCGGTCGCCACCATTCGATATCCATTTCCCCTTTTGACATGTCCAGCGGAGACATCGGAAATCACGGCGCAGCATGACGTTACCGCTTCACCCTTTCGCGCAGACGGCACAGATGGACCTCGACGCGAGAACGCGGACCCGCCTACGATGTCTGACTATGACCACGCTGCATGCCGACCTGACACGCATTGATGAACGCCTTGGTTTGCCCATTCGCGATGAGGCGATGCGCCCCATCGTGGATCGCGTGCTCGCAGGCGAACGCCTCAGCACTGAGGACGGTCTCCAGCTGTTTGCCACGCCCGATATCTGGACAGTATGTGCGCTCGCGGATCTGGTCCGGCGACGTCTGCATCGCGATGTCGCGTACTACAACATCAACCGCCATATCAACTACTCCAACGTGTGCGCCCTGAGCTGCAAGTTCTGTGCGTTCTATCGCAAGAAGGGCGATGAGGGCGCGTACGAAATGTCGGTCGACGACATTCGCGCCGAAGCGCGCAGCGCTGCCGACAACGGCGCGACCGAACTGCACATCGTTGGTGGTCTGCATCCGTGGCTGAAATTCGACTACTACACCGACATGATGCGCGCGATCCGCGAAGAAACGCCGCAACTGCACATCAAGGGATTCACCGCCGTCGAAGTCGTGCATCTGGCACGGATCTCAAAGCGCGGTCGTGACGGCTACGAAGGCATCAAGGCGGTGCTGACGGATCTCAAGGACGCAGGACTCGGTTCGCTGCCCGGCGGCGGCGCGGAAGTCTTCGACGACCGCGTCCACGATGAGGCGTTCAAAGGCAAGATTCGATCCGATGAATGGCTGGACGTGCACAAAGCCGCACACGAGCTTGGGCTGAATTCCAACGCCACCATGCTCTACGGTCACATTGAGCAGCGTCACGATCGCATTCATCACATGGAATTGCTCCGCGAACAACAGGACCGGACGCTGCGTGCGTGGGCGAAGAATCAGGGCATCGAGACACAGGCGGTGACCGATCATGCAGGCGCACCGAATGACGCCGTCGTGCTGACCGGACCGGATGCGTCGTATCCGCACGATCGTCTGCCGACGCCGGACACAAGCGAGACCGGCTACTTCCAGACGATCATTCCGTTGCCGTTTTTCCCGGATGAGAGTGAACTCGAGTACCTGCCGGGTCCGACCGGATTGGAGAACCTGCGCACGCTCGCGGTGGCGCGACTGATGCTCGACAACTTCCCGCACGCGAAGGCGTTCTGGATCATGCAGACGCTGGAGATGGCGCAGTTCATGTTGCAGAACGGGGCGGATGACATCGACGGCACCGTGGTGTGGTACGACATCACGAAGGTCGGCGGTGCATCAACGCATCAGGAAACGACGGTGTGGGACTTGCAGCGTGCGATTCGCGAAGCAGGATTCACGCCGGTCGAACGCGACACGCTGTATCGCGAGGTCGAGCGCGATGCTGATGGTCAGTGGGTGAACAGCTAGCAGCCCTCAGCTTTCAGCTGTCAGTAGGCCGGGTTCTGCTGAACCCGGCGTTGACCGTCCACCGTTCTCC
>JBCCFX010000003.1:0-43456 GCA_039029515.1 Planctomycetota bacterium | reverse complement strand
CCTTCGATGTCGTGGAACTGCTGGCCAAGGAAGGCATCCCCGTCCAAGGCCATATGGGCCTGGTGCCGACCTATTCCATATGGAACCGAGGCTTGCGCGGCTTTGGCCGCACGGCGGAGGAAGCGATGGAGTTGTTCCGCACCTTCAAACGTTATGAAGATGCTGGTGCCATGTCTGTGGAGATTGAGTGCGTGGCCGAAGACGCCCTGAATATGATGAATGATAAGACCAGCATCATCACATTCTCCCTGGGGTCAGGGAATGCGGGCGACGTGATCTTCCTGTTCATGACCGATATTTGCGGCGAAGCACCCATCAAACCCAAACACGCCCATACCTTCCGCGATCTCCAGCCGCTCCATGACCAGCTCTATGCCGAACGCGTCGGCGCGCTCAAAGACTTTGGCGCTGAGGTAAAGGCGATGAATTTCCCCTACAAAGCCAATTCCATCTTCATGCACGATGACGAAGCAGACAAGTTTGCTGAAATGCTGGATAAGGCATCATAGGCGGGGTGGTATCTTAGCCTAGCCTGCCTATATAGGACTAATGAAGCTCTCTAAACTGACGGATTACGGGGTGGTGCTGTTGTCTTTTCTGGCAGCCTCGCCCGATAAGTCTAAATCTGCGGCGTCCCTGGCCGATGAAACAGGTATTCCTGGCCCTACAGTGGCCAAGCTGATGAAGATGTTGGCGCGCAGCGGTTTGGTGACCTCAACACGGGGCATCGCAGGCGGCTATGCTTTGGCCAACCAGGCTGATCAAATCAGTGTGGCCTGCATTATTGGCGCCATTGAGGGGCCTATTGCCCTGACGGCCTGCGTTGAAGAATCTGAAGATGATTGCTCGGTTGAGAGTACATGCGGCGTTGCGGGCAATTGGGATTCAGTCAATGCGGCGGTAAAGGCGGCCCTGCAAAACGTAAAATTAACAGACATGACGCCAGATTGGCGCACCATGTTCCCAGAGCCCCAGAAGGAATTCGCATAGATGGCTGACTTAGAGACCATTGAAACCGTTCAGCCCGCGCGCATTGCTTGAGCTTGTGGATGGGTTCCTGAAGGCCAGCAAAAGCGACGATACATCTCGGGAGACTCGAGACGTCGCGTGACACAGGCACTGACCATCCTGACGGATTCAACGCTCCACGAGGGCCTGCGCGAGCAGCTTCGAAGCATGGGGCTGGCGATCATCGGTACGTCCGAGGATGGTCGCGTACGCTGGCCGCGCGGGGCGGATGCAGACTGGCTTGTTCGACTGCTCCTGAGCGCGCGAGTCGTGCCAGAGGCGCTCCTTGCATGCGCGGCCGCATGGTCCGAGTTTGATGAACCGCTGCCACGCGAAGTGATTCCGGGCATTTGGTTCATCCCGCAGCCGGTTCGGATTCGTCGCGAGCGTTTCGGCTACTTCGTGGCGATCATGGTGACCGATGCACTTCTTGATGATGAATACCTGCACCTGATGGCGCAGGCGGCACAGTTTGATCTCGAGTGGGTTCGTGACCAGCTTCGCCGGCTTCCGGTGGTATCGACCTGCGAGGCCCAGCGCATCGCACAATTCGTGACGGTCATTCTGCGCAATCATGCGCAGCAGCAGATCGAATCCACGCAGATGGAGCAGATGTCGCAGCAGCTGACCGAATCGTACGAGGAGATCACGCTGCTCTATACGATCGCGGACCTTCTGCGACAGATTGACCAGCCGGAACGGTTTGTTCGCGTGATCTGCGATGAACTGCTGGCCACGTTGCCTTATGACTGGGTTGGCGCACTTTTCACGGACGACCTCTCCAAGGTTCCGTCGTTGACGCAACAGTTGATTCTCGCGGGCGACGCCGCGGCGCCAACACCGACGGTGCGTGCGTTGCTGAACACCTTGTATCGAGGAAGTGAACCGGACACGACGCGCGTGCTTGACCCGGATTTTCGGGACACGGATGCAGGCTTCTCGCCGCTCGGCCAGCCGGTCATTGCGCATCCCTTGAGCGATGCCGATGGCATGATCGGGATCATCGCGGCCGGCAATCGCGATGGAGATGATCATCTCGCATCAAGTGTGGATACCAAGTTGCTTGAAGCGACAGCGCGGCAGATTGGCGTCTTCCTGCAGAACGCGGGTCTCTTCGAAGATCTCAACCGAATGTTCGTCGGGACGCTTGAAGGTCTGACGGCAGCCATCGATGCCAAGGATCGGTATACATCGGGTCATTCGCAACGTGTGGCGCATCTCACCGAGCAGCTTGGGCGTTCACTCGGTCTGGATGATCGAACCGTGCGTCGTTATCGCATTGCGGGCCTCGTCCATGATGTCGGAAAGATCGGCGTGCCGGAATCGGTGCTGACCAAAACCGGCCGGCTTGACGACGAAGAATTTGACGCGATCAAGAAGCACCCCGAAATCGGGCATCGCATTCTCCGCGACATTCCGCGGCTCGACGACGTCCTGCCGGGCGTGCTCTATCACCATGAGCGATGGGACGGCGCGGGCTATCCGGCTGGACTTGCTGGCGATGACATTCCTGTGGTTGCGCGCCTCATCGGTCTGGCTGATGCGTTTGATGCAATGTCATCAACGCGTACCTATCGCGCGTCGATGTCGCGATCGGAGGTCCACGCGGAAATCCGTCGTAACGCAGGCACGCAGTTTGACCCGCGAATCGTCGAGACGTTCCTCGGTCTGGACTTCACGGTGTACGACGCCATGGTGCGTGATGAGCAGCGCCTGGCCGACGAGGCCGCGGGTGAGGCGGGTCGTGCGGCATGAAGTTCAGCTACGAAGATCATGATGCGGTGACGGTACTGACGCTCAGTGGCGAGTTTAATACCGACCAGGCCGACGGGTTCCGACGCAAGTGTCAGGACCGATTCCGTGCCGGCATCCGCGACATCGTGCTCGATGTCACGCATCTGGAGCTGATCGATTCCGCCGGCCTGGAGCTCTTCATGTGGTTGCAGGATGAAGCGGCGACGAATCTTGGCCAGCTTCGGCTCGTGCAGCCTGGCGAGACGATTCGCAAGATCTTGGAAATCACGCGACTGGACAAGCGCTTCGACGTGCATGACTCGATTGAGTCGGCGGCGCGGAGCCTGCGCTAAGAAAGGCAGGTACTCGCGTGTTCAATGAATCCTTTGATCCGATGGTCGGCACCGACACGATGCAGCGCCTTCAGCTGGGCGAGATGCTGATTCAGCGCAACTACCTATCGCAGAATCAGCTGGAGCAGGCGCTCGAGTATCAGTCGACGCGCGGGCATAAGCGCCTGCTTGGTGAAATCCTCGTTGAACTGAATTTCGTCACCGAGCAGCAGGTCCTTGAAGTGCTGGCGGCGGGGTATGGCGTGCCGTACGTGACGCAAGCGGCGCGCCTCGCGGATCCGAAGGTTGTGGAAGCGCTCCCGCGCGAGTTCCTCGAAGACCATTCGGTACTTCCGATGTTCCTCGTGCGCGACACGCTGACGGTGGCGGTGTCCGAGCCGGCCAACCTGTATCTCGTCGAAGAGATTCAGCGGCATACCGGGTACGACGTTCAGATCGTCGCGGCGACTGAGCATGAGATCAACGCGGCGATTCGCGCGTACCTGCCGGCGGCGAACGTATTCGTCATCGATGACATCTACGAAGATATTGATGACGCTGACTTCAGCGTGATCGAGAAGCAGGTGACCGAACTGTCGGACCTCGAGGAGGTCGCAGGGCAGAGCCCGGTCGTCAAGCTCGTCAACTACATCATTTACAGCGCGGTTCAGGAAGGCGCATCTGATATTCACATCGAGCCGGATGATCATCGGCTGCGTGTGCGTTATCGCGTTGACGGGCGTTTGTACGACGCGTTGTCGCCGCCGTATCAGATGCAGTCTGCGATCAGCAGTCGTATCAAGATCATGAGCAATCTGGACATCTCCGAGCGCCGCCTTCCGCAGGACGGCGACATCGGCGTCATGATGGATGGTCGCCCGGTCGATCTTCGTGTGTCGACCATGCCATCGCGATTTGGCGAAAAGGTCGTGATCCGTATCATTGATACGCGCAACCACAATATCTCGCTCGACAAGCTTGGATTCTCGCCGTCGATGCTGTCGGCGTGGAAGCAGGTCGTGACGCAGCCGCACGGTGTTGTGCTTGTCACGGGTCCGACCGGATCGGGCAAGTCGACGTCGCTGTATGCGGTCTTGCATTCTCTGAACGCGGTTGAGCACAATATTTCGACGGTCGAAGATCCGATCGAAGCGAACATTCTCGGCGTGAATCAATCGCAGGTGAACGAAAAGGCCGGGTTCACGTTTGGTCTTGCCCTGCGTGCGCTGCTTCGACAGGATCCGGACATCATGATGGTCGGCGAAGTGCGCGACACGGAAACGGCGCAGATCGTGACGCAGGCAGCGCTCACGGGTCACCTCGTCCTGTCGACGCTGCACACCAACGATGCGCCGAGTGCCATCACTCGATTGACCAACATTGGCATTGAGCCGTATCTCGTTGCTGCGGTCCTTCGCGGTGTCCTCGCCCAGCGCCTCGTTCGCAAGATCTGTCCGCATTGCAAGGAACCGTTTGAGCCCGACGCGATCACACGCGAGGCGGTCGAAACCGTTGCGGGGACATTTGACAAGCTGTATCGCGGTGAAGGTTGTGCCCGTTGTCGCGGCACCGGGTTCGCGGGTCGAATCGGCTTGTTCGAGTTGCTTGTACCGGAAGAACAGTTGCTGGCGGACATTGCCCACGGGGCGAATCTGCAGGAACTTCGTGAATCGCTGACGAAGAATGGGTATCGCACGCTTCGAGATGACGGGCTTCAGAAGGTCGCAGAAGGACTGACGACGCCCGAAGAAGTGTTCTATGCCGCCAGTCTGTAAGGACGCGTGTTGTGACGATTGACAGCACATTCTCATATCGAGCTCGTGATGCGAAGGGCGAGATCTGTACGGGGACGATGACGGCGGAGTCCGCCTCGGCGGTCAGCACGCGCCTTCGAGCCGATGGCAAGCTTCCAATTGACATTGAAGCCAACGCGATGCGCGCTTCGATGTTCTCGACGACCGATGCGCGAGAGATTCGACGGCTTGAAGCAGCGAAGCGTGTCCGCCGCGAAGATGTCATTGCATTCTGCCAGCAGCTTTCGGTCATGCTCGAAACCGGTGTTCCACTGGTGGAAGCACTGGATTCGTTTGTTGAACAAGTCCAGCAGCGTGAATTCAAGACGGTCCTTCAATCCGTCCAGCGTGAGCTCATGAGCGGCGAGCCGCTTTCGGCGGCCATGGCGCGGTGGCCGAACGTGTTCCCGAACCTGATGATCAGTCTAATGAAGGCATCCGAGGTGTCGGGCACCATGGCCGTCATGCTTGGGCGCGTTGGCGAGTACCTTGCGAAAGAGCGAAAGACCGCGCGTCAGATTCGTGGCGCACTCGGTTATCCACTGTTCATGATCAGTGCGGCGCTCCTGATGACGCTGTTTCTCATGATTTTCGTGCTGCCGCGATTCGCGTCAATTTACGAACAGAATGCAGCGTCACTCCCATTGCCGACAACGGTTCTTCTGGCGATGAGCAATGCCATTCGCGGTTGGTACATGTATTACCTGCCAGTGTTGGGTGGAGTCGGCGCGGGCGTGTTCGTGTTCCTCAAGCAGGAGAGCGGGCGACGATGTGCTGACTGGCTCAAGCTCAATACGTTTGGTATTCGAGGCATGTTTCAGCAGCTCTATCTCACGCGTGCATCGCGCACAATGGCGACACTGCTTGCCGCGGGCGTGAATCTGCTTGACATTATTGAGATCTGTCGAGGGATCACGAACAATCGATGCTTCGACGAACTCTGGGGCGATATGGAGCAGGGCATTCGGAGCGGCCGACAGATCAGTGACGCGACGCGAGCATCGCGATATGTTCCGCCGAACGTGGCATCCATGATCTCCTCAGGCGAACGATCAGGTCGACTCCCGCAAGTCATGGAACGCATTGCGGCATTCAGCGAGGAAGAGCTCGACAATACGGTCAAGAAGACGACGGCCATGATCGAGCCCGCGATGATCATCCTGATGGGTGCGATCATTGGTGGCGTGGCACTGGCGCTGCTCCTGCCGATCTTCAATATGGGCCGAGTGATGACGGGTGGGTGAGCGTGCGCAAGCGCGATGGGCTGACAAGTGACGCAGCCGTGGTCTTGTCATCTCGCGAAGTGCGGCCTACCTTTGATGCATGACACGAACGCATCGAGCGTACGACCAACTTCGTAAGCCACCCTCGGGAGCGGGGCGACACACACGCATGATGTGGGTGGTGGACGCGCTGTGGTCTGCATTCTGTGACGAAGGCTATTCCTGGGTTGGGTTTTATCTCCCCGCGGCAGATGCGCCTGCGGTCACGTCGGTCCATGCCATTGATGTGGACAAGACTGAGGCGACGGATGTTGTCCGGGCCGATCCCTCTCAACCACATGTCACGGAACCATCGATGGAATTGGGTCCGCGGCGTGACAAACCCGCGTGTTCACCGATCGGTATGCATGGCGTATGTGGGCAGTCGTTCACGCGCGGCGTGGTGCGTATTGTGACGGACGTTGCGCTGCTCGGGCAGGATTACATTGCATGTGATCCCAACGATCGATCTGAAATCGTCTTGCCAATGTTCGACGGGGCGACCGTCACGGGCGTACTTGATATTGATTCGCGCGACGTTGATGCCTTCGACGGCTACGACGCTGAGTCACTTCTTTCGCTGCTCAAGCGCGTCGGTCTCACCGACCGTTCCGATGTTCCAATCGAATGGACATCGTCGTAGCGGCTCGCCCTGCATTCGATACACGTGCACGCTGCGCCGTGACTGCATCTTGAGTCGGCTCAGCGTCGGGTCGGTCTGTTCGCGACGGTGTCGCGCATTGATGGCAACACTTCAGGCGTGCTGTTGTGAGACGGGAGCAGGCGTTGGCATAGCAAATCGCGGGGACTTTGGGTCAAACAGAATGTTGTCACGCTCCGGCTGCGTCTCGTCAATATGTCGTTCCCATTGCCCGAGCGCCTGTTAAATTTCAGCTGCACTTCGAGCGAGTCGAATCGACTCCTTCAGCGGCTTGATGTGGCCCATTGTCTTGCCGTACCAACTGATTCGCTTGTTCATGCATCTGACGGCAGAGCGCTCATCTTCGTGTTCGAGCAACAAGTGAAGATGGCGCCGAATCACCGCAAGTTTCTCCTTCATGGTTGGCTCTGGCGGAGTGATCCCAGTTTCAAGAAGAGCAGTTGTCCGGCGGAAGATCCAGGGGGCGCGCATTGATCCGCGTCCGATCATGACCCCCGCGCATCCGGTGAATCGCATCATGTTGATGACATCTTCAGGTTCTCGAACGTCGCCGTTGCCAATGATGGGAATCGATCGAACTGCTTTCACAACGGCACGGATGCCGGAGAGGTCGACGGTGCCGCGAAAGCGCTGTTCGGTTGTGCGACCGTGGACGGTGATTGCCTGAATACCGACGGTTTCCAATTGCCTTGCGAGCTCTGGTGCGACGATGCTGTGTTGGTTCCAGCCGAGGCGGACCTTCGCAGTCACCGGGATGTTCGCGTGTTCAACTGATTTCACAATCTGCTCGGCCAGCCGGACCGTTGAGCCAACATCGCGGAGCAGCAAAGAGCCGCCGCACTTCTTGGCCACCTTGTCGACGGGGCACCCCATATTGATATCGATGACGGTTGCGCCGTGGTCGATTGCCCATCGTGCGCCATCGGGCAGCGGATCATCGGCGCTGCCGTAAAGTTGTACGCACAAGGGGCGATCTGCCTCGCAGGTTTTCGCCAACGCGAGTGCCTTCGGATTGCCCGCAAGAACTGAACGGCTGTTCAGAAGATCGGTGCTCGCGAGCCCTACACCACCCAGTTCCCTGCATACTCGCCGAAAGGCAAGATCGCAGTGCCCGGCAATCGGCGCGAGCAGCAGGGGCGATTCGAGAGTCTGGGAACCGATTCGGAGCATTTTCGTATGGTAAGTCGTGTCAGCTGCGGAGAGGCTGGTCTCAGGCTGCCGGCAAAGATAGATTGGCAGAACGCCATCGAAAATGGCACTTTTCGACCGAAGCGGCGATTCCGGTCATCAGGATGGCCGAGCCGGAGGTCTTGCTTCCGGAATCCAGCGTGGGCACGAGAACATGATGAACAGATCTGAATCGACGGCATCCGCAAGGGCTATTCCTTGCTTTCAGACTGCGTCTCGTCGTATTCGTCGTGGTGCTCGTGACATGCGTATTCGTGCTGGCCTTCGAGCCGTGGCGATCGCCGGAAGCATCGTCGTGGCGGGCGAGAACTGTCTGGCCGTGACCCCGCCAAATTCGGTTCGTCATCCTGGCGAGCAGCGATCAGTCACAGCGCCGCGCGACATCAAGGCCATTTATTATCCGATGGCACCGCGTCGTGGTACAACGTCGGCAGACGCACCGTATCCGGAGGATGTCCTTCAGCAGTTCCTCGACTACCACAGCGCCATGCAATACGAGCTGTCGGCGGAGTGCGCACTTCGTCTCATCGAGCTCGCGCCGGAACGCCCGATTGGTCATTACAACCTTGCCTGTGCGTTGACTCGACTCAATCGATTCGACGAGGCACTTCGTGAACTTGATCGTGCCGTCGAACTTGGTTGGCGCAATCAGGCGCATCTGCTGATTGACCCGGATCTTGCCAGCTTGCGCAAACTGGATGCATTCGGCGATCTGCTTACACGCATTGAGCATCTCGCGGCAAGCGAAGAGATCGTTCCGATGCCGTTGATCAAGACAGTCGACGCCGACGCCATGGCTGTTCTACCTGAAGCCATTGAAGACCTTCGACGCGCACATTGTGTGCCCGGCGCAGTGGTGTCAGTACTGGAGCACGGGCATGTCGTGACATCGGTTGCGGTGGGGGCGCAAGATCACGAAACGGGCGAGATCATGACGACGGATTCGCTCTTTCGCGTTGATGGTGCCATTGATCTGTTTCTGGCTATCGCGCTCGCGCAGCAGCATGAGGCAGGTGCCTGGACGGCGTCGAATCTGATGCAACAGGCGTACGTTGAGCACATTGAAATGCAACGTCAGCGGCGGGGATCGCAGCTCGCCGGCGATCGCACAAATGTGTACGCCGCCCCTGCGTGGAAGCTTGGCAACCGTCGGCCCAGTGGTTTCAATGCCCGGCCGCTTCTGACGATGGCATTGGAACTTGTCGCCGAGCAATCCCTTACGCAGTACTGCCGTGAGGAAATCGTCGAACGGTACGGACTGAGCAGTCCGGTCTTTGGCCGTCTGCGGGCCAACCAGGCAGATCGACCACCCTGTGTGACGGGTCACAGCCTGTTTGGAACGCCTTTGGCACCGGATCGTACACCAGGCCTGTATCTTGCCCCGCACGACCTTGCAAGCCTGTTTGCGTTGATGCTTGCGCGCGAACAACACGATCTATCAGGCAAAGCTCTGCTTGATATTTTGCGTGACGCTCGTCGGGCAACACCCGAAGGCCTTGGTCTGGCCCTTGACCTTCAGTCGACATCCGTTGGCGAACGTGTCGTACTGTCGACGAGCCAATTCGGTCAAGGCTGTGTTGCGGTTGCCTATCCACGAAGTGGGCGGGGCGTCGTGGTCACGTTCAATTCGGAAGATGGGGCTGCCTTTGCACAGGACGTTGCCCGCATCGTTCTTGGCGGCGAGTAGGCATCTGTCATATTCACTTGTCAATGAGCGCGCCTGACTGTTCGCACGTTTCCGGCGAGCGGTCTGGTTCCTTGTCCAATGTGCCAGCACATGCAACGCAAGGTGCTGCGTGGAGTCACGCCGTCTTTCGATGCCAGCTCGGTTGATCTTGTCGATCTTTCATTTGGATCAGCTCGACATCGTCTGTCGCGTGCTTTCGTGGCGCTGACCGCTTACCGGCTGTCGTCGCCATGTGATAGGCTAGCGCGTGGCCAGGCGTCGGCAGGGTTGTTCGACGATCCGTTGATTCGGTCCGCGAGGATATTCCGGGTAATGCGGCTCGTGCACGCTCTTTCGTGCTGCCGGCGTCGGTGCACCGATCATGCCATGCGTGTGTTGCTGGGCGTGATGGTGCTGGGCGTGATGGTGCTGATGGCGCGATTACGTCCTCAAGCTGCCAGTGAATGATGTGCTCACTCATCGCGGCTGAAGTTGGAATGGGATTGCGTGTGGTGCGATCCGGAATGACCGCCGGAGGCGTCGCGGGAATACCCGGCGAATTCCGTAGCCACTGCAATGCCAGAGACACAGCGCGTTCAATGCTCGTGCATACCGCGGGCGATGGCGCGGCGCAACTTGTCTCGCCCGGCGGGTGCATGGCATGGGAACGGCACATGACAGCGGATGCACCGTCGCGGATCCCGCGGGATCGCTCCGACCGTTGCCCACTCAACAAGTGCATTCCTGATTCCACGTTCCGCCGGGCTGTCCACCCCAGAAGGCCCCGACATGCGACCGCCGTGGCCGCTCGCGATGCGGCAGGATTCGAGCCGCCGAACTGGCCTGAATCAGCCTGCATCGCAAGCAGCAAACGGACGATTTGTTCAGCGAGCGGATTCGGACCGTATGAGAGTTCGTCAAGGCGCTGGAGGGCCAGGCCGAGTGCGGCAGGTGCAACCGCATCCGGATGTGTCAGAAGGCCGCGTATGGTCTGACACGAGTTCCGGCCATTACTGAGAATCGCTCCAACGAGCGTTCCATACGAGCGAGACTGAACCCATCGAGCAATCCGTTGCTGGCTGAGCATGTGTTGTCCTCCACACGACCCGAGCATGTTCGCATGAAGTTTGGGTCGTGTCAACCGAAAAGGTTGGAAAATGTTCGGGTATTCACTTGCACGATGATAGGCATGTGATAGGGTGTTATTGTGAAGTGATGGTGAAAGCGATTTCGAGCCAGCGTATCGGGGGCGGCCGGAACAGATAGTGGCATCTGGTCGTGTCTTGGTGTTCGAAGTACTGCGATCGGGAGTGTGTGACAACGTGACGGGTACTGTTGTGAAAATGGGCGTTCAAGTGGCCATCGTGCGAGAAATGGGCCGAGTCGAGGCTTGTCTGGACTCATGTGCCTGCATGCCGGATCATGGGCGGAGGCTGCGGCTTTTTGGTATGCGTGGTCGTTTGAGCGCGGCATGAGGCATTGGATTGAGGGCGGGGTTCATATTGGGATCGGGGGTTGGCAATGCGGATGGTCGGCTGGCGACTTCAATCGGGGCGTCAAAGTGGCAGACATTCCGGCGGATCAGGCCGGTCTGACGTACGAAATGGCCCGATACAGTCTGTTATCGGGGTCTGGTCCGCGGTGTTTTGGCATCGCGCTTGCCGAATGACTCGTGTCAACTCGTCGATGTGTCCCGCGTCCCGTCAGGAGGGGCGGTGAGGATGTGGAATGACGAGGTGACGACTACGAGGATGTACGCATGTCACGAATCATCGGAATCGATCTTGGAACGACGAACTCGGTTGTTGCCGTTATGGAAGGCAACCAGCCGAAGGTGCTGATCAACAGCACCGGCAACCGAACCACGCCATCGGTGGTGGCGTTCACTGACAAAGGTGAGCGGCTCGTCGGTCAGCCGGCCCGGCACCAGCAAGTGACGAACCCGAAGAACACCGTGTACTCGGTGAAGCGCTTCATGGGCCGCCGCCATCATGAGGTCGAGCAGGAAGAGAAGATCGTGCCGTACGAGATCACCGGCGGCGCCGATGAGCTCGTCAAGGTGAAGGTGCGTGACAAGGAATACACGCCGCAGGAAGTCTCAGCGATGATTCTTCAGGAGTTGAAGAAGACCGCAGAAGACTACTTCGGTGAACCTGTCGAGCGAGCCGTCATCACGGTTCCTGCGTATTTCAACGATGCCCAGCGCCAGGCCACGAAGGACGCGGGTGAAATTGCTGGCCTCGTGGTCGAGCGAATCATCAACGAACCGACTGCCGCGGCGCTCGCATACGGTCTTGAAAAGAAGACAGCAGCGAAGATCGCTGTGTTTGACCTTGGTGGCGGTACGTTCGATATCTCCATCCTCGATATCGGCGATGGTGTCTTCGAAGTGCTGTCGACCAATGGCGACACGCACCTCGGCGGCGATGACTTTGACCAGAAGCTCATTGATCACATTGCTGACGAATTCCAGAAAGCCGAAAGTATCGATATTCGAACGGATCCGATGGCGCTGCAGCGTCTGAAGGAAGCTGCAGAAAAAGCGAAGTGTGAACTGAGTCAGCAGGTCGAAACATCTGTGAACCTGCCATTCATCACGGCCGACCAGAACGGCCCGAAGCACTTGCAGGTCACGGTGACCCGCGCCACGTTCGAGTCAATCTGTTCGGACCTCTTCAACCGACTCATTGAGCCGTGCACGACCGCATTGAAGGACGCGAACCTCAAGGCCAGCGAAGTGACCGAAGTGGTCATGGTCGGCGGGTCGACGCGTATCCCCAAGGTGCAGGAAATCGCTCGCGAGATCTTCGAGACCGAAACGATCGACAAGTCCATCAACCCGGATGAGGTCGTTGGTGTCGGTGCAGCCATCCAGGGCGGCGTCCTTCAGGGCGATGTCAAGGATGTGCTCCTTCTGGATGTGACGCCGCTGTCACTCGGGGTCGAGACCCTCGGAAACGTGATGACGCGACTCATTGAAAAGAACACGACGGTGCCCACGAGCAAGAAGGAAACCTTCTCGACGGCATCGGACAATCAGACGTCCGTGACCATCCACGTGCTGCAGGGCGAACGTGAATTCGCCAAGGACAACCGCACGCTTGGTCGGTTTGACCTCAGTGATATTCCGCCGGCGCCGCGAGGCGTGCCGCAGATCGATGTCGAATTCGCGATCGATGCCAACGGCATTCTGAATGTGTCCGCAACGGACAAGGCGACAGGCAAGAGTCAGAAGATCGAGATCACCGGCTCCAGCGGCCTGTCCGAAGACGAGATCGATCGCATGAAGCGCGATGCCGAAGCGCACGCCGACGAAGACAAGGCGCGACGCGAGCTCATCGACCTGAAGAACAAGGCCGAGCAGATGGCGTACGGCACCAAGAAGTCGCTCGAGGAGTATGGCGACAAGGTCTCTGCCGAAACGCGCACCAGCATCGAAAGTGCGATCTCCAACGTCGAAGAACAGCTCAAGACAGATGAGCCCGCAGCGATTGAAGCCGCGTTGTCGCAGCTCGAAACGTGCTCCATGGAGCTCGGGAAAGCCGCCTATGAAGCCGCGAGCGCCGAGGGCGGTGGCGATGCAGGCGGCTCAACCGGCGGCGGTGGCAACGACGACGTCATCGATGCGGAGTACGAAGTCAAGGACAAGTGAAAGTCAGGTTCGGCGACTCCGAATAACGGAGGACACTGATTGCCGAAACCGACTCTCCTCTCCCCCACGGGCCTCTTGTCGCACCTCGCGATGAGAGGCCTTTTTCCTTGGATTGTAAGTCATGGATGTTCGGCGGCGTGTGTATCAGTCATTGATACGCGCCGGGTGCGAGGCGCAGGCCGTTGGCTTCATAGATTGAATTGAACGCGTTGCGCGGCACCTCAGTCGTGCGCGCCCCGCGCCGCTGTTCGTTCTCCGAGTACACAAACAGCCGGATACATTGAAAGCAGATGACAAATTCATACACCGTATCCGGCGCTGACAGGCGAAGCCCGTGATGTGGCACCCAGCATGCGGCAGTCGCGCCGTCATCGTGGACACGGATTCCATCGCGCATGGCCTGAATGAGTGCATTGGCGTCCGACGTCGAAACCGGTGTCGACCCGAGGACAGTCATGTTGTGGAATTGCGAGGAACCGTCAGTCGACTCCATATCAGTCCACTCCGGATTGACGATGGCGACAATCTCCATCGGCCACGATTCTCCCATCGCGCGTGCGAGAATGTCATCGACGTATTGGCTTGAGGGGCCCGGCGTGGCTTCGCGAAGCAACCAAAGCGTGACTGTTGTGCCAATGAACACAATTAGCACGAACAAGACGATCAGCCATCGCTTCATGTGATCACCGATTCATAGTTCGGGTGCAATGAACGCCTACCCCAGCACATCCATCACGCCGAGCGCGCCAAGCACAATGCTGATCACGCCGTTCAGCGTAAAGAATGTCAACGCAATCTTCTTCGTGCCCCACGTCGCCACGGTTGCGTGTTCGTACACCAGCAGAACAATCACCACGCCAACGCCCATGCCGAAGAACAACTGCATACGCGGATCAAGTATCGTGGCCACGATGAGACAACTCGCAGCGATCAGGTGCAATCCACGGCTGATCCAGAGCGAAGTCCGAATGCCAAGCCGACTTGGCATGCTGTACAAGCCGTCCTTGCGATCTGCTTGTACGTCCTGCAGTGCATAGATCACGTCGAACCCCGCAACCCAGCACAGCACCATCCCGGAGATCCACCAGAGCGATGGCTGCATCGTGATCGCATGAGGCTCAATCGCGAGCGCAGCGGCGATCGGACTCAATGCCAACGATGAACCCAGGTAGATATGGCACAGCCATGTGAAACGTTTAAGCAGTCCATACGCGCTAATCCAGATGAGCACCGGCACGCTAAGTGCAAGCGGCCACCAATTGCCGTACAACACAAGAAAAAGCGCAGCGATCGCAATGAACGCGATCGCACACACGAGCATGGCGGTCAACACTTGCTTCGGCGACAGTGCGCCTGATGGCAGCGCGCGGTTCGCGGTCCGTGGATTCGTCGCATCCAGTTCTCGATCGAGATACCGATTCGCGAGCATCGCTACCGTGCGCGCGCAGACCATGGCGACGCAGATCAGTGTCAGTTGCACGCCGAAGATCCGCCAATCGATCGAACGGCCGGCCGGCCAACCCGCAGCCATGAATGCCGCAAGCACCGCAAACGGCAGTGCGAAGATGCTGTGCGCGATCTTGATATCGTTGGCAATCGTCTTGAGCATGAATGCGAGCTCGGCAGTGGTTCGGGAGCGGCGGGCCGACAATCCGTACAGGATATGAGCTTCGGGCCGGCGGGGTGGTTTCGTTGCCGGTCCGAGGACGCTACGCTGCCCACTTCCACAACGCATCAGGCACGCAACAGGACTCACCATGAGCAAGCCCAAGACCGCAATTACACCGACTCGTGACGAGAACTACCCGGAGTGGTACCAACAGGTCATTCGGGCGGCAGAACTCGCCGAGAACTCGCCGGTTCGTGGGTGCATGGTGATCAAGCCGTGGGGATGGTCGCTCTGGGAGAACATTCAGCGTGGTCTGGACGGCATGTTCAAGGCGACCGGGCATCGCAACGCGTACTTCCCGCTCTTCATCCCGTTGTCATTCCTCGAGAAGGAAGCGGAACACGTCGAAGGATTCGCCAAGGAATGCGCGGTCGTCACGCATCATCGTCTTGAAGCCGGGCCCGATGGCGGCCTCGTGCCTGCTGGCCCGCTCGAAGAGCCGCTTGTCGTTCGACCGACGAGCGAGACCATCATCGGCGCGACATTTGCCAAGTGGGTGGAGTCGTATCGTGATCTGCCGTTGTTGATCAATCAATGGGCAAACGTCGTGCGGTGGGAAATGCGCACGCGGCTCTTTCTTCGGACGGCGGAATTCCTCTGGCAGGAAGGACACACAGTCCATGCAACCTCAGAGGAAGCCATGGATGAAACGCGTCAGATGCACGACATCTATGCGAAGTTCGCCGAGGAGTACATGGCGATGCCGGTGATCCGCGGCGCGAAGTCCGAAGGTGAACGATTCCCGGGCGCGGTCGACACGTTCACGATCGAAGCCATGATGCAGGATCGCAAAGCGCTGCAGGCAGGAACGTCACACTTCCTCGGCCAGAATTTCTCCAAGGCGTCGGACATCAAATTCACCGATGAGAACGGGAAGATCGTGCATGGCTGGACGACATCGTGGGGCGTGTCAACACGACTGATCGGCGGGCTGCTCATGACACACAGTGACGATGATGGCCTCGTGCTGCCACCCATGCTGGCGCCGGCGCACGTCGTGATCATGCCGGTGACGTTCAAGGCTGATGATCCGCAGGCAGTCATGGATTACTGCCAATCACTGGCCGCAGAACTGCGCAATCTGCGCTATGGCGATCGCAATATCGAGGTTGAGTTTGACACGCGCGACATGCGGGGCGGCGACAAAGTCTGGTCATGGATCAAGAAGGGCATTCCGATTCGCCTCGAGGTCGGGCCGCGCGATATGGCAGCGGACTCGGTCTTCATGGGGCGACGCGATAAGCCGCACAAGGAAAAGGGCGGCGTCCCACGCGCGGAATTCCTCGCGAATGTCGTTTCAATTCTCGAAGAGATGCAGGACAACCTGCTGCAGCGTGCGAAGGACTTCCGGGCTGAACACACACGCATCATCGACACGAAGGATGAGTTCTACGAGTACTTCGCCGCGCCGTCATCATCCGGCAACGGTCCGACGCCAATCCACGGCGGCTTTGCGCTGACGCATTGGAAGGGATCGAGTGCGGTCGAAGATCAGATCAACAATGATCTGTCCGTGACGCTGCGCTGCATACCGATTGACGGTGAGATCGATGGGGGCGACGAGCCTGGCACGTGTCCGTTCTCGGGCGAACCGAGCGCACGGCGTGTGGTGTGGGCAAAAGCATACTGACTAAAGCGATGCACCAAATCCGATGATGACCGTGATCAGGATGATCTGGAGTACCATCGCGGCGCCATAATGCGCTTTGAGGTATGGATTCTCATTCATGCCGAATACCCAGAACAACACAAACAGTGGTACGAACATGCATCCAAGTCCTCGCAGAATGCTGTCGGTGAACGATGCGACCAGCGTCCAGAGCCCGACGCCGATTCCGTGAACGACCATGGCGCCAAGACCGATGAGGAAGAACACTGGGGCAATTACGATCATCGCCATCGTGGCACCGATGACACCCACGACAATCAGAAAATGCGCCCACGGTGAAGAGAGTGCGCCCGTCGTCTTCAATCGAGCCTTCGACGGTTTCTTTGGTGCTTTGGCGACGGCGGTTGTTGTCGCTAGTCCAGACGCAACGTTGAAACCACATTGAACACAAATCACCGAGCCCGCTACCATTGGCGCACCACAGTTCGTACACGCTGGAGGCGCGTTCGTGTCGTCGTTCAATCCGAGCAGTTCGCCGAGGAGATCGGGTTCATCAGTTTGTGGAAACGGATCGCCGCCGCCGAATACATCCGCTTCTGTATTTGGATTCGGCGATGCGATCGGTTGAGCCGCTCGAGCGCGCTTCTTCGCCTCCAGCTTGCGACGGGCTTCTTCGTAACAAGGCGTACAGAAGTACTGCCCGCGTTTGTCCTTTGTCCGCGGCTTGCCAGAGCAATCCTGCTTGCAGATCTGACAGGTCTTCTCCGTTGCGCCGTCGCCCATGCATCACCCCTGCACAATGAATATGCGGACCGGTGCATCGTCCGGCATCACTCCGTGGGCGTCAAGCGTGCAGTGTGAATTGCGGGAACGTCAAGCGCTGTGCGCGGCCGCAAGCAGTTGCCGGGCACGTGCTTCGATCGCATCGAATCGGCCTGCGGCAATGTCATTCGCATCAAAGAGCGGCGCGACGAATCCAACCGCCCAGGCACCGGCTTTCAGGAATGATGCCACATTGTTCAGATGAACACCACTCGTCGGCACGATTCGAAGAAACGGCATCGGGCCAAGCATGGCTTTGACGTACTTCGCGCCGATGCCGGGCCCCGGAAAGAGTTTCTGCAGCTGCGCGCCAGCACGATGCGCGCGGAGCATCTCTGTTGCGGTAAACGTGCCTGGCATGACCGCCACGTTCAGCTCGCGTGCGGCGTCGATCACTGCTTCATCCGTGACAGGCGAGACAAGAAACCTCGCGCCGGCATCAACGGCGCGGTGTGCATCGTCAGGCGTGAGTACGGTGCCAGCGCCGACGATCAGATCATCGCGCGCACTGAACGATGCAATGTGCTCGAACACATCCGGTACCGTCAGGGTGAACTCAATGATGCGGAACCCGCCGCGCACCGCTGCATCCATAGCAGGTTCGACGGCGCTCGCAATTGGAGTGCGCAGGATGGCTGATGCGCGCTCGGCGCGAAAGATCTCGATGAATTCGTCAGGGGTCATATCAGGGTTTCAGTGGGCCGAGCGTATTGGGGGCATTCTTCAGTGGCTCGCGGTAGCTCTCGGCTAACGCCGCGAGTTGATCCAGCAGGTCCTGCAGTTCAGTCTCGCTGACGGCATCCGGCCGATTGCATTGCAGTGAGACCGACAGGTTCAGGTCCGGATAGTACGCGATGACTGTGCGATACCCGAGGAATGAACCGCGATGACCATACGCCGTACCGAATGCCGACGTTCTGATCATCATGCCCAGTCCGTAGCCACCCTCGTCAGAAATGCTTGCGGGATCAGGCTTCATGGCCTGCTCCAACGTGGGCCGCGTGATGATCGCGCCATTGCAGAAGTTGAACCAGAACTTGTTGAGATCAATCGGGTTGGACAGGATGCCTTCTGCGGCCCCCGCATATTGAGGATTGATTACCCAATATCCGCGTCGAATATTGCGCCCGGACTGCCCTGTGGGATTGTCCGCGGAGAGGAGCCCGACAGCGATGCCACCGCCGCGCGGATTGGCGCAGCCGCGCGTGCTCGCTAACTCATTGCGCTCGAACACACGTTCACGCATGCGTTTGAACAGTGGTTCGTTTGTCTTCGTTTCAAGAATGATGCCGAGCAGAATGTAGTTCGTCGTCGACATCGCCCATCCTTTGCCGGGAGGGAATGCCGCCTCGGAATCAAACACGTAGGACATGCGTTCTTCGGGCGTGAAGCTGCGGCGTGGATTCTCGCGCAATGCAGCCCAGAACGCATCGTTGGATTGAAAATCAGGCACGCCGCTGGTGTGACTGAGCAGGTGACGCACGGTGATGTCCGCATGATTCGGAATCCGCTCGAGCCATGGCACATCGGTGAGGTACGTACGAATCGGTTCATCAAGCTCGATGCGACGCTGTTCAACAAGTTGCAGGACGAGCGTTGCGGTGAAAGGCATCGCCACTTCGCCGAGATGCATCGGCATCTTCGGCGCGAGCAGTTGTCGTGCCGCGCGATCACCCACCCCGGCGCTGATCGCGCCTGCGATCCGGTCTTCCATTCGGAATCCGAATGCCATGCCCGGAATGTCGCGTTCCTGCATGTAGTCGTTGAGACGAACATGCAGGTCGGACATGAGCGAGGCCATCACCGGCTGCATCGCCTTGTCGCTCATGAACTGATAGAAGTTTGCGGACACCATGTCGCTGGTCATGCGAGGCGTGGAGTCCTGCGGCGTGGTCGGGTTCGCAGGAAGGCTCTGCGTCGGACCGTCGAGGTCGAGCCCGTTGCTGGACATTTGTGCCAGGGCCGAGGTGCTTATCGACATCGCGAGCAGTAGTGACGTCAGGCGTGGCATGGCCTTCTCCTTTCAAGGCCGCACCGGGCCTCAATCCAATGACACCGCGGACGCGCTGAGCGTCCTTCATCTGAGAACGGATGGAGCCACAACATATTGCGAGGGCTTCAGGCAGCCACCCGGAGCGACTGAGAACCCCAGAATTGTTGCAGCCACATCGCGATATTGAGCATCGGCCACGCCGACTGCCACTGCCCGGACGGGTCCGTATGGACACGCTGGATGGCCTCGCGGCAAAATACGTCCCGGACCACCGCAGATTGCCACAGCGAAGACACATCACCCGACAGCCATGATTGGAACGGGAGCGGGAAGCTTGCCTTCGGGCGGTTGATGATCGCCGGCGGAATGACGTCCGCAAATGCATGACGAAGCAATCGCTTCGTCGCGGTCGGCGGAAGTGGTTGGATCATCCCTTCACCGATATGACCGGCGACGGACGAGGCAGCATCGAACTGAACGAGGTGGGCAAACGGCTGCTGCGCCGCAAACCGCGCAACCTCGATGTCCGCAAACGGCGTTCGGCCTTCGACCGATGCGAGCATCGTTGCGGTATCCAGACGCCCAAGGAGTCCGGTCAGATTGAAGTCTCGCTGCGCTCGAAGGCACGCGCGCAGCGCAGATGGGCCATCATCTGCGTGGACGAAACGGCTCTGCACCGCGGTCCGAAGCAACACATCATCATCGGCGGCTTCACAGATGTCAGGCGTAAGAACCGCCGCTTTGGCCTCGCATGCAATCCATGAGCAGGTTGACAGGTACGCGCGCGCCGGCGTCCATCGACGACCAACCGCATCGGTCCCATTCGACAGCGTCAGCGCGAAGTGATGGAGCACCGGGCCGTATCCGCCAAAGAGCTCATCAGCGCCTTCGCCGGAGAGCACGACCTTGCCGTGCGCCGAAATCTGCTTCGCCACGAGATAGATCGCGACCTCGTTCGGCGTGCTCAAGGGCACGCCGAGTTCGCCGATCATCCATGGCCATACCTCTTCAAACGAACCACGATCAACCGGCACCGTCGTGTGAATCGTCTCGAGTGCCTCCGCGAACATCGCGGCGTGGTGCAAATCATTCTCAGTTCCGTCAGGCTGTACCGCGCCGGCGCAGTACGTGCGGACGTCTCGTCGACGATCACACATCGCTGCCGTGATGATGGCGCTATCGAGGCCGCCGGAGAGCATCGAGGTGATCGCCGCATCGCCCATCAAGTGTGCTTCGACAGATGCAAGTACGGCTTCGCGCGTGCCTGATGCCGCTTTTTCGAAGTCGAGCGGTTCGTCATGCACTTCTTCTGAATGCCACGTCGAGGTCGTGATGGCAGGCACATCCGGCGAGAGGTCGACGCGAACCAGACCGCCGGGGCGGACCGCAGATACGCCCTCGAACATCGAACGATCATCGATCGAGGTGCGAATCGACGAAAGGTAGGCACTCACCATCGCCCAATCAGGAGCCACTCGAGCGTAGGGATGGCCGATCAACGCGATCGGCTCGCTCGCAAAGGCAATCTCTCGACCGTTCGGTGTATCCACGACCATGTGGTAGAGCGGCTTGATGCCAAGCGGATCACGGGCGAGCAGCAGATGATGCTCCGCCGGGCGATACCACGCCAGGGCAAACATGCCGCGCATTCGATCGAGGGCGTGCTCACCCCAGGCTGCCAGTGCGCGTCCGACCACTTCGGAGTCACAATTGGTCTCGAATCGCGCGCCACACGCCTCAAGATCTGTCCTGATCTCGCGATGGTTGTACAACTCGCCGTTGTAGATCAGAACGCCATGCTCAGGGGTGCCCGGCGTCCCGATCGAGAGGGGCTGCATACCGCGAACCGGATCGACGATGGCGAGGCGTCGATGGGCGAGAACCACGTTGCGCTCGCGCCACAAGCCGGCATCGTCCGGCCCGCGTCGGCGGAGGCGGTCTCGTAGGCGCACGATTTGCGCGTCATTCAGCGATGGCTCTCGATGTCGGGAGGCTGCGATGCCGAACAGTCCGCACATGGTTCGTTTCCTCGCGCGCATCGGTTTCGTGGCGCGAGTTCATCATCGGCGCGATCGGCGGCGCACTGGAGGCGATGCGCGTCGGTTCCGATAAGGAAAATTCAGCCGGTCACGTCGATCTGTCGGCCCTTGGCGACGGCGGTGGCCGCCTCGATCCGATCTGCCGCACGGTTGTAGAGCTGGAACGCGCTGGTGGCGTTCGGCTGCGTCGTCGCACCGTCAAATCGAACTGGCGCAACGACTTCGCCCGCGACGAGTCGATTGACGTTCGGTGTAGGATCCTGCACTGACACCGGGTTCGCGGGCGGTGCGGGTTGCACCGGCGGCGTCTTGACGCCCGGTGCGGCACTGTTGGGTGTCTTGAGGCCGTACGCCTGAGCGACGTTGATTGGCAATGATCCACTGATTCGCATTGCAGTCCTGTTCCTGAAGCGCGCGGTCGCGCGGCGAAGAGACATCGGCAGCCATGATCGAGCAACTGTAGAAATCGCCGATCGCGCAGGAAGTGCCGATCAGAGCACGTTGGCGGCATCGTACCGCTGGCTCATGGACTCCAGGCGTTCAACGAGATCCATTGATCCGACAAGCGTCTTGAGCTCGCGGACATCCTGCATGCTCAACGGGCCTTGTTCGATGCTGACCAGCACGCTTTCCACCGCATACACCGCGGGGCGCTCAGCGGGGGCGATCTGCGAACGGACTTCTGTCAGCCGCGGCACGATTTCGTCGTAGCGGATGAACGAGCGCACGCGCTCGATGTCCATGAACGTGTCTTCTCGCGCTTCGAGCACCTGACGCAACGCCCACGATGCCGCGCCGATCGCATCCGCGTCGATGCCGCGGATCACCTCTGGCTTCTGTCGTGCGACCAACGCCGTGGCATCCGGCGACGGTGCAATGCGCTCGACATCAGCAGGCGCCGTCAGTGCTTCAACGGTACCGACCATCGTGGCCGATGACGTCGCCGCGTTGGCCGGTGAAAGCAGTGTCGGCGGACCGGCGTACGCAACAAGCTGTTCATCACGATCGGATGATGCATCATCGATTGCTTCATCGATGTGTACGGCAACCAGTTCATCGCGCTGATCGTCATTGCCCAGGGCCAGTGCACCGTCACTACTGACAGGCGTTGTTTCAACGGTTGTGTTCGTGCCGCGCCACACCATGAACGAGAATACAAGCGCTGCGGCCGCCGCGGCCCAGCCGGTCCAGGAGAGCCACGATCGTGAACGTGTCGGCAGCACCATGCGCGCGTCGTCTTCATCGGCGATGCGCTGCAGGACGGCGTCTTCAAAGCCGGCGGGAAGGCCGATCTCGGCTTCCATCGCATCGACATGAGCGCCGATCTGCTCGTGCAGTAGTTCGGTTTCATCCATGAGTTGCCGGCATCGTCGACAATCGCCGAAGTGTCGTTCGGCCAGATGGCGCGTTTCACCATCGACTTCGTCATCGACGAGTCCGGAGAGCAAGGCTCGGATATCTGCACAGTCCAACGTGTTCGTCATACGTCAACCTTTCGCGCGGCGTCGGCCGCCATGACCACTCACGCCTGGCGATACTTTCGGAACGGGTACACCGTTGGGGCAGCGCCGCCCTGATCCAGTTCATCGAGCGCATCCTTCAGTGCAGTGCGAGCTCGATTGAGGCGGCTCATCACGGTTCCGATCGGAACATCAAGATGGACCGCAATCTGTTCGTAGCTGAGTCCTTCCGAAGCGCGCAGCATCAGAATGGCGCGCTTCGAGTCATCGAGTTGCGCCAGCGCGCGGTCGAGGCGCGTCAGCGCTTCATCCGATGACAGTGCGTCAGACGGTTCGACTTCATGGCGAAGCGCAGGGTCCGACGAGAACTCCGGGAGCGCTGACGGACGCTTTGTCCGTTGCAACGCATTGATGGAAAGGTTCGTGACGACGCGACGCATCCACGATGGGAATGCAATCTCGCCTGCATCCGGCGGCTTGCGCCAGAGCTTGATGAACGCCTCCTGCACAATTTCCTCGGCACGATGCCGGTCGCGGCAGATGCCGGTGCTTAACGCGATCAGACGAGGTCCCAGGCGTTGCATCCATTCTCGAAGGGTTGCTTCAGACATTGCCTCGGCCATGACGTGACTCCTCACGGCGGCGCGGCAGAACTCTGAGGCCGGTCGCCACCGATACACAGGACACGGCGCGGCACGACACTATTCCATGTCCGAAACGCCGATTTCGGCCCTTCATCATAGGAAAGCGTGGAACAAATCGCTGATTTAGGATGCGTCAGGGCGATCCCTTGGCGGTTTTGGCCGCCGGGATCGGAATGTCGTCGGTCTGGGCGCCGAACATCATCACGTCTTCATGACGCGGCCGGAAGGTGTGATCCAGCGACGGATCGATCGTCACGAGTTGCACGGCGCTGTCGTCGACAGGAATCGTCTCGAGGGTCGGTCGCCACGTCTCCATATCCGGCGACCACCAGACATTGACGCCGAGTGTGACCTGTTCGCGCGTCAGTGGCTTGAGCACCACGACCGCACGTGGCGCCGGCGCGTACTCGCTGACGATCAGGTTGTTCGCCAGCGTGTTTCGCGAGTGTCCACCGAACCTTCGATCAACGTGGTTGTGCATCAGGCTGAATGCGATCTGCCGTGGTGACACGAGGGTGTTCGAGCGAACGTGACAGCGTTCGACATGACTCAGGGAGATCGCACACTCAGTGCCCGCAATGACGTTGTGCTCGATCACCACGCGACGCGCATCGAACAGCGATCCCTTTTCGGCTTTCGCCAGATTGATCGTTCCGAACTCATCGGCTCGGAATCGATCACCAACTTTGACCGCGTACTTGCCGGGATCATCCATGTAATTGCGCGCGATGCGTACATCTTCGCTCGCGCCACAGACGTAGATCCCGAACTCGTGGTTGAACCCCTGAAGTCGGCGGAGCTGACACTGCTCAATCACGACGTCCTTGCTGTGTGCGACCCATACCGCGGATCCGCCCCAGCCCTGGAAGGCGCACTGCTGAATGGATACGCCATCCTGCGCCTGGATCATCACTGCGTGGTGACGACTCTCGGTGCCGGTGCGCACGATCATCACATGGCGAAGTTTATGACCGCCTGATGGGTTGTCGCTCAGCCACGGTGGGACAGATTGATCGTCACCATCGTCGATGCGCACGCCGTATTGGCGCGGGCTGATGATGATCACGTTCTCAATCACCACATTGCGGCAACGCAACAAGTGAATGCCGTTGCGGGTCGCCTCAATCTGGGCGGGCCGACTCGCATCCATGCTCTTGATCGTGATCGGGCCGGTTGCGGAACCGATCGCCGCCTCGATCGTGGCCGGGCGATGCTGACCTGGCATGAGGAGGATCTCGTCGCCGGCGCGGAGTTCGCCCGGCTCCATGTCCCACCTGGCGCCAGGCTGAATGAGGTGCTGGACGGCGTGTGCTGGGCCGGCAAGAACAAGCAATGCCAGCCACATCATGTGCAACGACAGCCGATGACGCTTTACGTCGAATCGGGTTCGAGTCTTCCGGGTATCGAGATATCCAGCAGACATGCCGATGGCTCCAGTCGAATCCTCACGTCCTCGAGACCGGCGGGAAGCAGTACCGTGCTGCCCGGTCCGACTGAGGTCGTCATGGTGGACGGTCCTGTCAGTTCACCAACGCCCGATATCATCATCAGGATGCGCGGGCGACCGTCAGAGATCACGTCCTTATGTATGGCATCGACCACGTCGACCCGGTCGATTGCGAAGAATTCCGTGCTGACCTGTCGCTCGACGCGCCAGCCGTCAACTTCTGACGAAGGCGCGGAACGTTCCGGCAATGCGGGCGTTGCGCCGAAGTCGATGCAGGCCAATGCCTCGTCGATATGAAGCTCACGTCCGATACGATCCCAGTCATACACCCGGAACGTCGTGTCGCTTGGCGTCTGAATTTCGGCCACCACGACGCCCGCGCCTAGGGCGTGACATGTGCCGCTGGGCAGGTAATGGCAGTCGCCGCGCGCAACGGGGACGGCGATCAGATCATCCACCACCGTGCCATCGGCAATGTGCGCGGCAAACGCTTCGCGGCTCACGTCATCGCGCACCCCTTTGTAGATCACCGCGTCCGGTTCTGCGTGCACGATGAACCATGCTTCGGATTTCAAATGCGTATCCGGATGATCACGGACGAACGCCTCGGTCGGATGAACCTGCACGGAGAGGTTGTCACGTGCATCAAGATACTTCAGCAGCAGAGGAAAACCGTCCCATGCGGTCAACGGCACATCTCCCATGATCGCCTCATGGTGTGCCGCGATCACCTCGTGCAGCGTTTGGCCTGCCCACGCGCCGTTCCGAATCACGGACCGGGCATCATCAATCGACGGATGCAGATCCGCCAGCTCCCAGGATTCCCCGATCAGTTCTTCAGGAGGAAGATCCTTACCCAGCCTGGCCAGGGCACGACCGCCCCAGACCTTCGGTCGGTAGATCGGCGTCATGAGCAGGGGATACGGGGTGGTCACGGGAATTCAAATCGAAAAGTGACGGGTTGGAGTCAGTTCGGTGTCTGCATAGGATAGAGGAGCACGATCGGCATGCGCCAAACGTGCGGTGGTCGGGAGTCAAACCATGCGAATTCGAAGCCAACTATTCACTGCCATGATCGCATCGGCCTGCCTGCTCGGTCTTGCCGGCGTCGATACAGCCTTCGCCGGCGACTCGGTGATCGATATGCCGCCTGCGCCTGTGGCGACCTCGTACGACGAATGGCGTGAAGACGCATCAGAGCCCGGCACGGCGACGACGCGTCCCGCGGCGAGCCTTGGTGCGGTGGCTCTGGCTCGATACGGCAACGCCCGCCAATACGCGCGCAACCAGTATGGCCTCCGCGCCAACTACGCATACCGAGTACCGGGCGGTTTCTACGGCGCGGGCTTCGGGCTCGGGTACTACTACGGCTATGGATATCCGTACTACTACGCGGGCTATCCGTACTACTACGGCTATCCGTATTTTTCATACGGGTACGGCGTCTACGGACGTTTCGGCATCGCGGGCGGCAGTCGTGGCTTCAAGTCGAGTATTTCCCACTCGAAGTACACGTCGCCCGTCCGTCATTTCAGGCACTAGCCCGACCCGTCAGACTGCATTAAGACGCATCTGGATTTGCCGATGCGTCGAGTTGCGCCGCGACGGATTCGAGTCTGCTCACCGCATCGCGCAGCGCATCGCACGCAAGGTCGTCGTAAGACTCGAGCACCGCGGCGACTGCCTGAACGCCGCGCGCAAGTTGCAATTGAAACGCCTTCATTCGGATGTCGTCGTAATCCGATGAAGACGCGTTCGGTTCGTTTTGAGGTTCGTCCGCCATGATGACACCCACGTCAGGGTTGAAGGTCACGGGCGCGCCGCGCGGACCCGTCCAGTGTCATCCATGGACACACCCCGTCATGTCGTATTCGTACGATCCGTCGTTTGACGACGAACCGACCAATGCGACCGCACGATCAATCAGGGATCATGCGAACGATGCGCTCGACAGCTGTTCGAGAATCTGAGGTTGCCACACCACACAGCCACGCCCATCGACCCTTCTCCGCTTGTCATGGCGGGAGTTGGGATTTGCTTACTCACGAAGGACCATCGCGTGATTCAGGGATGTCCTCTGAGATGTCGAAGGAATCATCGGCCACACCCTCGTCGGCGTCAACTCGGACCCCATCTTCACGCGCGCCGCTCGCCGCAGTACACCGATCAAACCACCGTGGTGACAGCGGGGGATCGCCGTTCCAGTGCACGAGGACGCGGTGATCGCCCTTACGTCTTGCGTACTCAAGCCCATGCATCAACACCGCAAACCGTTCCTGAGCCGCCGGCGTGACATCCACCGGTTCTCCACCAGCACGGCGGTGTCCCTGCTCAATCATGACTTCGGCGCTGTCGACAGTGTCCGCATCGCCGATCAGCACGATTCGACCTGCAGCCATACTGAACACCCGAACATGGCGTAGCGTCGGACTGGACGCCATGATCACACCGCGAAGCGCATCCGCACCGCGCGCGAGCTGCGCCTTGGCGTGGCCGGCATAACTGATGGCGCCATGATGGCGATGCAGCGCGGATGCTATTTCGAATTCCAGTGCGGCGCTTGCTTCGGTCATCCGCTGTTCGAGGTCGGCAAGCGCATCCTCGTACGGCGTCCGCGCAAACGCAATCGCCGCGCGAATCGATGCGCGATAGTCGTCCATCGTGACCGTACCGTCACATGGCGCAGCGCACCGGCCCATCTCCTTGTACGCGCACGCAACGCCACGCGGCGACTGCGTCAGAATATGGTGATACCGGCAAAGGTCGAACGCGTTCTCGAGCATCTCGATGTAGCGCTGCGCAACGTGTTTGTCGAGAAACGGACCAATCCACGCGGACGGATCATCCACCGTCGCGCCGGGCCACTTCTGCTTGGTCCACCGTGGAAAGGCAGCGTTCACGTCGCACGTGACGAACCAGCATGCCAGCCGATCGAAGAGCCGCGCATACGTGTGCGGCAAACGATCGCGCGCTGTTTCGAGGTAAATCAGGTCCGATTCCAGCCGCGAGCCGGCAGCGGCGTACGCCACGTGATTGACTTGCCATACGGGATCAATGGCCGACGGATCTGATGATTGGTTCTCAACGTGCGTGACGCGACGGTCGCGCACGGCTCGGCGAAGATTCGAAGTCGTGGTCAATCGAAGCGTGTGACCATCCGCGTTCTCGAACGCGTACACGCCGGGCGTTGTCGGCAGGGTTCCGATCGCCTCGTCAGACCACGCCACGATGTCTGTGAGCGTCGTCCAGGCGTTGGGTTGGCGCGGTGGATCGGCCATCGCGGACATTGTCGCGGAATGGCGATGGAATGCGATGTGAAATCTGCCGCGGACGGGTCAGCGCGGTTCAGAACACCATGCCGGTGATGTTCGCCTCGAAGACCATTTCACCGTCAACGTAACCTTGATTGTTGGTGATGACGCGTCGTCGTCGAACTTCGATGGATTGCGAGACGAGAATCAGGTCATCGCCGGGCACGACCTGGCCGCGGAAGCTGACGTTATCGCAACGCACGAACCCGACGAACCGTTCTTCGCCCGTCCGGAATTGAAACAGCACACTGCTGAGTTGCGCGGCTGATTCGAGCATCATCACGCCGGGCATGATGGGACGACCGGGAATGTGGCCGGCGACCCAGAACTCGTCATCACGTGCTTCCTTGAGTCCAGCGATGATCCACTCGGTGCGGTCAAAGTACATGACGCGCTTGAGTTGGCGCATGTGACCTCGATGCGGAAGAATTTCCATGAGTTCCGACTGCGAAAATTCATCGTGCTGCATGTCGATCTTGGCAAGATCGAGGATCGGCGTTGAGGCCACGTGGTCCTCCTGCGTCAGCGATGGTCAGGGGTTGGTGAACGAAATGGCCCGGCCGGCGGCGTCGGAAACCGCGCCGGCCGGGCGTCATGTCGTCGCGATCCGCCGGGAGGCGGGCACACGAATCAGTCGCGATCAGCCTTCCGGGCCACGCGCATCGAGAATGTCCTTGCGCACATCCTGAGCCGTCGCTTTGACGTCCTGCATGATCTTGCGGACACGAGTGCCGGCCGCCTTGTTGCCCCCTTCGGCCTTGGCAACGTCTTCCTCGGCGGATGCCACGAGTTTGACGAGGCGGTCATACGCTTCCATGGTCACTGTCCTCACGTTCAGGGTCATGCTGTTCGCGTGGGCGAACAGCGTTGTGAACAGCAGGTTGTCGTGTGATCGACACGTGACGATCCACTAACCTGCCCCTTCAGACGGCGTATTATCGGCCCTCAGGCCCCAAAAACACAAGTGGAGGCAGGTTGTTGACACTATGTTTGGGTGATGAACGGGTTTTCGGACGCCGTTGGCCGATTTTCAGTGGGCAATGTCGTCAATATGCGTCGCACACGCGCCGTAGAGCGGATGTCGCAGATCGCCGACCAATTCCAGAATCGCACCCTGCACATCCGTGATCACACCGCCAGCGCGTTCGATCCGCCGAAGTGCCGGCTCGACCATTTCCATCGGGTTGGATGACACCGCATCCCGGCACACGAACACCTGCACGCCATCTGCAAGCATGTCCAGCGCCGTCTGCAGCACGGTGATGTGCGCCAGCGCACCTGCGAGCAGCATCGTCGGTCGATGCCATTCATCCAGTTCGTCCTCGACCAGATCCACGTACGCACTCAACGACGAACGCTCAATCCGGTTCGACGGATCGGGCATGCACGATTCCAGCGCCTGCGCCGTCCGGCCCTGCCGCCGTGGATCGAGCTCCGTCACGACGTATGGGAGCTTGAGCGTATCTGCGACGCGCATCAGCACCGCGCAGTTGGTAATCAACCGTGGACCATCGATGAGGTGTGGCACGATCTGGTCCTGCACATCAAGCAGAAGCAAGCCGGTATTGTGAACGTCCAGGCGCGGCACAGGCATCGGGGCGATCCTTCGTTCGTCAGAGATTCAGATCGCGAGATCCACTGAGCGCATCGCGATACCGATCGCGAATCGGTTCGATGATCTCGCGCACGACCGAATCGACCTGGCTCGGCGCCCGCCCGACGTAGGCGTGCGGGTCAAGTACCTCGTCGACGTCGACGGTGGCAAACATCGGTTCGGTCCGAAGTCGGTCGAGCAGGTCGTTCGATGCGCCATCGCGCTTCACGCGCTCTGCTGCTGCCAGACTATGCGTCCGAATCACCTCGTGCGCTTCCTGTCGGTCGGCGCCCGCCTGCACGGCGACCATCATCAGGTTCTCGCTGGCCATGAATGGAAGCTCGGCCGCGAGGTTGGCCGCAATCGTCGCGTCGTAGACGACCAGTCCGGAGCAGACGTTGTGCATCACATCCAGCGAGCCATCGAGCGCGAGAAACGCCTCGGGCAACGAGAGTCGCCGATTCGATGAATCATCGAGCGTGCGTTCGAACCACTGCACCGCTGCGGTCTGCATTGCGTTCCCGGCGAGATTCATCACAAATCGCGTCATGCCGCACACACGCTCACAGCGCATCGGATTGCGCTTGTACGCCATCGCAGATGAACCGACCTGATTGGAGGCGAACGGTTCTTCGATCTCCTTGCGATTCGCCAGCAGACGAATGTCCGTCGCGCACTTGTGCAGCGCTGCGGCGACCGCCGCCGCACTCGACAGGACATGCGCATCGACCACGCGCGGATACGTCTGTCCGGTGATCGCGTACCGTCGCTCGGTCGACCAGCCCATCTTCGTGGTCACGAGTTCATCGAGTCGATCGACCGACGCTGCTCGTTCCGCATCGGATCCTTCGAACAGGGCGAGGAATGATGCCTGCGTGCCAGTCGTGCCTTTGACGCCGCGGAACCGAAGCGTGTCGATGCGATGTTCGATGTCCTCCAGCGTCAGCGCCAGGTCGTACGCCCACAGCGTGGCTCGCTTGCCCACGGTGGTTGGCTGCGCCGGCTGATAGTGCGTGAAGCCCAGCGTGGGCAGGTCGCGATACGTATGGGCAAATGTGCCAAGGGCATCGATGACCCGGGCGATCTTCGCTGCCGTCAACTGGAGGCTGTCGCGGAGCAGGATGAGCTCGGTATTGCAGTTGACGAATTGACTTGTTGCGCCGAGATGAACGATCGCGCGCGCATCCGGCGCGATGTCCCCGAGCGCATGGATATGCGCCATGACATCGTGCCGCAGACGTGCCTCGTGCGCGGCCGCATTCTCGAAGTCAATGTCGTCGAGGTGATCGCGAAGCTGTGCAAGTTGCGCCGGCGCGATGTCCAGGCCGAGTTCAGCCTGCGCTTCGGCCAGCGCCAGCCACAGTCGACGCCATGTGGCATGCTTTCGCTGCGCTGACCAGATCGCCTGCATCTCGGCCGAGGCGTATCGTTGCGCGAGCGGGGACTGATAGGTGTCGTGCATGGCCATGGACACGTAAGGATAGCTCCGTCAGCCCGAACAGTCTGCCCGCGATCGATGGGAGCGATAACTCATGCCAAAGTTCGCCCGCCGGCATCAAAGGCAGAGTCTCTCAACCCATCTTCCTGTATTACTCCATCACCCCATCTGACGCAGTGCGATGCACGATGATAAAGGTAGCACGCTCTGATCGCTCAAGAGCCAGCCGAATCGGAAAGTGCAGGTGCCGCATCCCTGCGGCGGCTCGACGACCTCATACGCACGGCACACAATCCTGCTGGTGTGCCCCGGGATCTGCGATGTTCAATCGTTCGACAATCATCAACCTGGTCAGCTATCACGTGCTCGCCATCGCGGCGGTCGTCATGCTGCTCATTCCCGATGTCGCTCCCATTCGCACGGTTCAGGCCTCCACGCCATCCGATCAGATCACACTGGTGTCCAAAATCACTGACTTTCGGAATTCCCATCCGGATATGGGTGTGACGCCGGCCAATGGATTCGGCCACTACGCCGGCAATGTGAATCTGACACTCGGCCCGTCCTACGTCCCGACCTTCAGCGGCAACGGAGCGCTTGTGTCGCAGCAGTGGCGTCAGAAGACGAACCACCCGATTCCGCCGCATCTCTACAAGTCGGGCATCTTTGACTTTAACGGCGCTCGTGTCGGCGGATCCATCTTCCTGAACAGCGGCTCAGAATTCCGAGCGGGTTCAGGTACGCCGGTCATCGCCACCAACGCCACGAATAACAACGCGGTGACGCTCAACAGCGGGTCGACCATTGAAGGCGACTTGCTGGTCGGGCCCGGTGGGAACGCAAATGCTGTGGTGAACGCGAAGAGCGGTTCGAGCGTGACCGGCACGATCGGTGCGCTGTCGACGGTCATTCCTATGCCGACCATCACTGTGCCGAACATCGGCCCCATGACGAACTCCGACTGGAAAGTCGAATCGTCCACCTACGTGCTGTCCAACGACCTGCATATTGGCAAGGGCAAGGTCGACAGCGGAGGCCGCCTGCGCATTAATGGCCACGTGACGATGGTGGTTGATGACGATTTCGAAGTGAACTCGGCCTCGCGCGTCGAAGTCATGGCCAACTCCAGCCTCCAGTTGTACGTCGGCGGCGAACTGAAGGTGAACTCGGGCTCGTCCATCAACAACAACACGAAAGACAACAACCTCGTGACGGTGTACATCACCGGCAGCAAGGATGTTGACATCAACAGCGGTTCCGGCATCTACATGAATGTCGCCGCACCGAACTCTGAACTGGTCGTCAATTCCGGATCCCGTATTGATGGGAGCTTCATCGGCCAATCGATCTACCTGAACAGCGGCTCGGAGTTTGTGTGTCGCCCGGGTTCGAGTCCGGTCTATGACCGCTGCGGCACGCTCTACGCGGACACTGAAGGACTGGCGCCATTCGCCGACACTGGCGCGATCAGCTCTTCAACGACGTTCAATCAGTGGTTCACCGATGTGATGGGCGTCAATCTCTCGACGGCCCATCTGCTCCGTCTGACCAACAATGGCTCCGGCGTGTACGAGTATCTCGACGACAACTTCTTCCCGATCGATGACCGACTGCTCGGGAACGAGGATGGCGACAGCCACAACTACTACTTCACCCTCTGGTTTGAAGCAGACTTCATCTATGACGCATGCACCGATCAATTCTTCGAGTTTGAAGGTGACGACGACGCGTGGATGTTTGTCGGCAGCGATCTTGGGCTCGACCTTGGTGGCATTCGCCCGCTAAACGGTCAATACCTCGAAATGCATCGGCTTGATCTCGTTGACGGCCAGACGTATACGCTGCGGTTCTTCTATGCACAGCGGAATGGCAGTTCCTCACGCTTCCGACTGCGAACCAACCTCCCGTTACAGGGCGTACCGTCGACGCTCGCGACCGCCGGCTTTGATTGAATCGCTGCCGACCGTCTCTCGACGCCGCAGCCAGCTTGCCCACAGTCACGCGCAGGGAGTTTTCTGCCGTGGACGGGCCGCACGTGCATCGATACTGTTGATTGAAGGCCGAAGCCGGCGCAACGACAGGAGATCCGGTGTCGCGAACCAATGTCATGACCGGTCCGGGAGCTGCCGGCGACGATTTCGCTCGCGTCGAGGATGTCCTCACGCCCGAACGTGAACTCGAACTGCTGAACGCCCACAAGTCCGGCGATGCCCAGGCACTCGCGACCCTCCTGCGGTCATACCAGCGCCGCCTCTATAGCGTCTGCTACCGCATGCTTCGAAACCCGGAGGAAGCCGCGGATCTCACGCAGGACACGCTGGTACGGGTCATCGAGCGCATCGGCGACTTTGATGGCCGGGCTCGGCTGTCCACCTGGGTCATTCGCATCGCCATCAATGGATGCCTGACCCATCTCCGCAAGGAGAAAATCCGGCAGCACGCCTCCCTCGAAGCCCCGGTCACCGCGGACGGGGCAAGATTGTCGGATCTCATCGCCTCGGCGCAGGAACATTCCGCCGCGGACCGCGTCGAACACGACGACCGGCGAAGGGTGCTGTTGCGCGCCCTGCGTCGGCTCGAACCCGAAGAACGGGCCGTGTTGGTCCTTCGAGACCTGCAAGGCCTTGATTATCAGCAGATTGGCGAGGTCTTCGAGGTCCCGCTCGGGACCGTCAAGAGCCGGCTCTTCCGGGCCCGGGCCGCACTCCGCCAGGCGGCGGAAGCGGAAGGGCTATGAGGAAGCCATGAGCCATGAGCCATGAGCAATGAAGCATGGGTATTGGGTGATGGGTTGTGAGTCGTGGGTTGGGATCGAAAAACTGATAGCTGAGAGCTATGAGCTGAAAGCTGCCTCATGAGCGACGGACTGAACGAAACCCAACTGATGGACTTCATCGACGGCACGATGTCGCCGGAAGACGTCGCGCGCGTGGAAGCGCAGCTGCAACGTGATCCGAAGGCTGCCGCGGTTATTCGTCGTCTCTGTGCGGATCGTGAAGCGCTGGTCTCCACGCCTGATCCCGAAATGCCCCGCGACTTCGTGGGTGATCTCGAAACGATGCTGTCGCGGCCCATGCTCATCGAGCATGAACCGGGCGAATACCGACGCAAGCAGCACCGTGAACGAACGCAGGTGCGGACACGGCGCGTCGTTCGCCGATTCGCTATGGCGGCGTCCGTCCTGCTGCTGGTCGGCATGGGCTGGATGGCTGCGGTTGTCGTCAGTCGACTCGACCTGCTGCCGGACAACACCTTGCTTGTCCGTGGACCGCAGCCCGGTGAGGACCGTGCGCCGGCACCATTCCGCGCACGTCCGCTGGATGAACAGATCACCAACCTCGTCACGGGTGAAGTCTTCGATGAACCGACGCCCGAGGCGCTCGTGCATCACCGCTGGCCAGAAGCGCTTCCGATGATTTATGAACCGCCGAGAGGTGTCGGTGGGGAGATCTTTCTCGATATCGAACCGATCGTGCTGACCCATGCGATCACCGTGGCGATGAGCGAGACAGACCTGGCATCCGTGTTGTCTGCGCATGTGCGCAACACTGAAGCCGATGATTCCGTGTACCGCACGGTCACGCTCGACCCGAACGGTATGGCGACCGCTGCGCCGGCCACCGGCGCGCCAACGACGCCGGGCCGGGAAGACAACGGCTATGTCGCGGGCAGCACGAGCGTTCGACCATCACCGATCGATCAGGAACGACTAGCGCAGGCCGGCGTTGATATCACGATCACGTTGCCCGCACGTGATGTCGTCGCATGGCTCAACGCACTTGGTGCACGGGCCGATGTCGGTTGGACGAATCTGCAGAACGCAGATGACGCCGCCTCGCTGCTCGGCTTCGGGAACGCTCGCGCCGCTCGCGCCGAGTTGGAAGCGATTCTTCAGGCCGATCCGCATGCGGATGTCGTGGTGCCGATCAAAGCCAACTGATTCCCATGACTCACTGTTCAGGGTGACTGGTTGATGGCGCGCTGATCCGGCGGTTCGGCCGTCGCTGCTGGCGGCAGCAATTCATCCCAGAGCATTCGATGCGCATCCTCGAGTGGAGGCAGCGGCATGACATCGTCAAAGGCCGGCTGATCCATCGCGCTCGTCGACGCCATCGCTTCCACCGAGAAATCCTCAGGCATGGACAACACGTCATAGGTGTCTGCGGTGATCACCTTCACGGAGATCACGCACAGCAAACCAAGCATCAGGAGATTCCGATCTGCATCGTGGCGGGTGGGCATGTCTGTGATGACTCGATTGTGCGAACCAACGTCGATGCTACCGGACCTGCCCTGAGAACCGAAGCATCAATGCTACCATCTGCCCATGCCGCGTCCGCCCCGCACGATTATCGGTCGTACCCTCGAACGCGCGGGGAATCTGGCGCTGGTCGCGGGGTGCTATCAGGCGGGACTCGTCATCATCGTTGCCAGACTCGTTGGCGTGCCGGTCCGGTTCGAAGCCGCCGCCGGCGCGTTCCTGCTGACGGTCGGTGTGTACCTGCTCGACCGCGTCAAACCCATTGACGCATGGATTGATGAGGCAGACCGCATGGCGCACCCACGCCGCGCGGCGTTCCTGCTGAAGCGCACGCGCATGCTGCGCGGCGTCATCGTGGTCGTCTCGATCGGCGCTGCTGTGCTGCTGGCGCAACTGCACATCGCGCTGCCGTTGCTGGTCATCGCCGCGCACGCTGGCGTTCTGTTGTACGGCTCGCTGCCACACCGTCCGCGGGTCAAGGATCGATTTGTCCTGAAGAACCTCGCTGTGGCCATAGCGATGACGGCGTTGGCGTTCCTGCTGGTCACGATCGAAACGTGGCGCACGCTGGAGATCGTGCCCGTGATGGTCGTCGCGACTTTTATGCTGCTGCACGTCATGTCCGATGCCATGTTGTGCGACCTGGATGATCGTGAAGCCGATGCCGCGCACGGCACCGCGACCGTGCCCGTGCGTTGCGGTTCGACGTTCACATGGGGACTTGTCGCGTTGCTGCAGACGATTGCGATGACGGTGCTCATCTGCGCAGGACTGGTCGAGATCGTGCCGATTCCTGCAGCAACGATGTTCGGCGTCGGCCTTCTGATTGGCACGATTGCTTTGAAGTTATGGTCGCCGATGCGCGTTCGAGATCTTGTCGACCTCAAATTGCCGCTCGTGGTGTTGATCAGTGTTCTGGCGGTTCGCTGACGATTTCGCCTCGGCGCTTCATGCCTTGGATCTTCGGTTCCTCGCCCTTCATCAGCCGGGCGATGTTGCCGCGATGGCGCACGATGACGAGTGCCGCGAGTAACGCGAGAATGAGAAACGGTGGTGAGGACACCGCGCGCATCAGTTCTTCTCCGACCTGATCAGGCTTGCTGCTCAATGAGTACAACGCGAATGTGGCCGGCAGGCTTGCGGCGGCGGCGATGCTGCTCAGTGAGACGTACTTGGTCGCGCGGAGCACGACGTACCACACGAGCAGTGCGGTGATCGCGCTCATCGTGACGAGGTTGTACATCGCAAGCAGGCCGCCGAACGCAGTGGCGACACCTTTGCCGCCTTTGAAACCGATCCACGGCGAGAACATGTGACCGAGCACGGCCGCCGTCATGACCACGGTCCAACCCCACAGATCCTCGGTCGACATCTCCAGGAACTTCGATCCGAACGTGCTCTGAATGATCCCGGCGATGAGCACCGGCAGCGCGCCCTTCAGGAGATCCAGCGCGAAACACAACCGACCCCACGTCGAACCGACGACCCGACCAACGTTCGTCGCACCGATGTTGCCCGAACCTTCCTTCCGGATATCCACGCCGCGCGACCGCGCGATGATCACGCCGAACGGAATCGATCCCGCGAGAAACGCCGCCGCAATACAGATCAGCCAGGTGGTCATGCCGGTTCATCCTCCGGCACGCGCATTGTCGCACCGTCTTCTCGAATCGGTCGGCACGGCAGGACCATCGTCATGAGAATCACCAGCAATGACATGACCGAGCCGGACAGGTGATAGGCATCGAACAGGCTGCCAACGATCCAGGCGAGCAGGCCGGCGAGCATCGCATCGTGTGCGGGATGATCTCGTCGATCGAGCAGGGCATGACGAATCGCCATCAAGAGAACCATCGCGAAGAGCACGACGCCGATCACACCTTGATTCGAGAGTATGTGGAGCAGCGTTGCGTGCGGATGATCGCGTTCGATGTAATCGAGTCGTTTCGGGTTGTCGGCGACGGCATCGCGCACCTCGATGTACGCCGGGACTGTCGCAACGGTGTCGGCAAACGACCCGGTGCCGTGACCGATGACCGGCGCCTCGCGCCAGGCATCGAGCGTCCATTCCCAGAAACCGACGCGCAAGCCGACGGACGTCCAGTACACGCCGTCAGCGCGGGCGGCGCGATATTCCTCGACCGCTGCATCGTATCGGTCAGACACAAACGGCCGCGCGGCAAAGAACAGAGTCGTGGCGGCGATGACGGCAACGAGCGCCCCACTGAATGTCGTGCGCCAGGGTAGATTTCGTCGCGCAAGACGCATGCCGAATCCGAGCGGCAGCGCAACCAAGATCGAAATCCAGACGCCGCGACTTCCCGTTGCGAGCAATCCACCCATCGCGATGCCGGCCATGACGACAGCGAGCCAGCGCCATCGTCCGCGACCGTTAAACGTTGTCGACATGCACATGAAGAGCACGGTGGCGAACCACGCGCCGGCAATGGAAGTGTGCAACAACCCACCGGTGCGGTTGAGATATGCGATCTGTCCGAACAAGCCGAGGAGATCAATCGCCTGCACGACGTGCTGAAGCAGCGTCCCGATGACGATGGCGCACAACAACATCCCAATGCGGTTCATGACGGGCATGAGCATGAACGGCACGATGATCGCCCGGCTTGCGCGCAGTTCATCGATGCCTTGGGCAACGTCACTACTCCATGCGAGTGCAAGCACACACCAGCCGAACCACATGAGCAGGCCGATGATCATCGGTTGTCGGCTGACCGCTCGGATCATCGGCCAGGTGTCGCCGAGTCGAATGATGCTGATCGTCAGAAGGGCAGCGAACGCGATACCTTCACCGGCGGTGTAGAACGGAACCATCGCGAGATAGGCGCACGCGGCGATCATGTGTGCGCGGTCCATGCGCGGTGACGATGCCTGCGCGTGGGCGAGGGCGAAGGTGACAGCGCGAGCGCTCATGCCGATGTCACCATGCGTTCCGCGGCCCATGCGACATCGACCACGGGAATTCGATCGATCGCGCACGCTTTGGGTTGCCGATCCGCCACGAGCTCCTCGGGGAGAAACGGCTCCGCGCGCAGCGTGTGCTCACGGACGTGTTCGAGCGTCGTCCATCGGGCATCGGTTGGGCCGTACAGAACGACCGTCGGCACACCGAACGCTGCCGCGAGGTGGCGCGGCCCGGTGTCGTTCGTGATCAGCAACGATGCCCGGCGAATCACCGCCTTCACCGTGCCCAGCGTGGTCTTGTGCTCCGCGAGATTCTCCACTGGCGTTGAAGCCGCCGACACGATCGCATCGAGAATCGACCGTTCAGACGGTGCACCGGTCACGGCGAATCGGAAATCACGGGAACCAAGTCGCTCGTGCAGAACATCGATCAGTTCCGCGAACCGTTCGGCAGGCCAGCGTTTGTCCGCGCGGTTGGCTCCGGGGTTGATCAGGATGAATGGCGCGTGTTGCATGCACTCCAGCAGATGATCCGCATCCGCTTCCTGTTGCATCGTTGTGTGCAATTCGAGCGTCGGGTCAATCGAGTCCAATCCCATCGCCTGCTGGGCGAGTTCAATGTAGTACGGCACCGCGGATGTCGGTGCATCGGATTCCGGCGCTGCGATCGCGTGTGTGAGCAATCCGCCGCGTCGATCGCGGTCGTAGCCGACACGAATCGATGCTCCAGACAACTTCGCGCCGAGCGCACTACGAAAACTGTTCGGTAGCAGCAGGACGGATTGTGCATGAATCGCCTTGATCGCGCGCCCAGTGCGCCACGGACCAAGCAGACCCTTGGAGCGACCTTCGATGATCTCATCGAACCACGGCGCGCCGGCGAGGATGTCCGACTGACCGCCGCGCAGCACCGCGACGAGTCGTGTGTCCGGTCGTGACGCGCGGAGCGCGCGGAAGACCGGCGTCGCCATCACCAGATCGCCGATCCACGACGGTGCGATGACGGCCACCGATTCGATGTCCGTCGGGATCGGCGCGCTGCTCATGCCCGCTTCCATGCCTCAGCCGGATCATCATCGTCCTGCGGTGCATCACCCCAGAGCGACTCGATGCCGTACTTCTCTTCGTACCACGAGTTGGTCAGGCGCCGAAGTTCCGCGGCAAATCCCAGGGATTCGATTCGGCCGGTGCGGAGATGGACGGTGATGTGATTGGTCGACGAGTTGACGCTCAGGACGTCGATGCCGTGGCGTTCCGCGATCGCCTTCGCGGTCGCGACGACCATGTCATGGACGTGCTCGACCTCGAGTGGATCGCCGTCCAGTGCTCGCAGGGTGATTCGCGTACTCATCGTGGTGGTCATGATCGTGTATCCAGCAACAGCATGCCAATGGTGAAGAGCTGGAGCAGTCCCGCCCCAGCAAACCATCGGGCAAATGTCGCCGGTTCGTTCAATTGCAGCAGTCCGAGCAGCGCCAGAAGGATCACCAGCAGTTGGGCGAACATCGCGACCATCCGCAGCGGCGTGAATTCGGTCTGTCGCTGCCGGTCGGATCGCACTTCTTCGGTCAGATCCGCGACCGAACGACGGAGGCCGGAAATCGCCTCGACGATGTCTGCGGTGACGGCATCGAGTTTGTCATTGGTCGCGCCGTTCGTCGCCCCGGTTTTCGAGGCTCCGATGCGTCGTTTTTTTTTCACCGTGGTTCGCGCTGGTGCAACCTTGAGGATCGCATCGACAGCTTCGCTGAACGTCGTGACCGCGACCGTTGCCCTCGCGTTGTCAACCGCATCATCGTCATCGTTGAGGAGGACGGTTTTGCAGCCTGCGGTCTTGCCGGCTTCGACATCGCGCACCTGATCGCCCACCATCCAGCATGTGCCGAGATCGAGCGCCATGTCCTGCGCGGCTTGGAAGAGCATGCCGGGGTTCGGCTTCCGCCACGGATGATCGCGGCGATACTCCTCGACCTTCGCCTCGGGGTGATACGGACAGTAGTAGAAGCGATCGATGATGTTATCGCGGCCGGCGGCTTCATCGACGAGTCTTGCGATGCGCTGATGGACGGCATCGACGTCGGCTTCGGTGTATTTACCGCGCGCGACACCACCCTGATTGGTCACCACAACCAGCCGGTAGCCCGCGTCACGGAGGGCTTTCAGCCCGACGGCAACGCCATCGTTCAGTGCAACACGCTGCGGGTCCCCGAGATCACCATCGTTGGGGATGAGCGTGTTGTCACGATCCAGGAAGATCGCCGGTTCCACACCGGGAGTATACCGGGAGGAGGTTGACCGTACTCCGTTGTCCGTTTTCCGTTCTGAGAGCACAGATGGAGGAGGACTGAATCGCAGTCTCAGCATCGACGGCGGTGCCGTGCCCGCTACGCTGGGGCGGCGTGATGGATTCGCCATCATTATCGAAGTCCCGGGAGCAAGATAAGAATGAAGCAGTCGATCGAGCGTCGAATTCAGATCCTGGAGCACGAAAACGAGCGTGTTCGTCGCCATGTGCAACTGACACGCATGATCTGCTTCCTGCTTACGCTGGTTGTTGCCTTCGGCGTCTTTGCCGGACTGCAGGAAGCTCCGCAGGATCCAGGTGAGTTGACGTTACGAAAACTCACAATTGTCGATCGGATGGGGAACGACCGCATTACGCTGAAAACCGATGGTGAGGACGGCGTATTCGCAGGCTTAGCGATTCGGGATCGCAACGACCGGATCCGGCTCATCATGAGCACAGATGAAGATAGGTCTGCGTTGATGTGCTTTGATGACAATCAGACGGTGCGATGGGTTGCGCAAACTAAAGCAACCGGCGATGCGGGAACTCGTCTATTTGATTCCAACGGCAATCACCGAATCGCGACGAACTCGGGAAAGACCGGCGTTGCAGAGACAATGTACCTAGACAAGGACGGCAAAACCCGGCTGGTTCATGCCACTGATGGAACCGGTGTTGCAGTTGTACGCATTCTTGATATCAAAGGAACCGATCGGATCAACTGGGTCTCAACACCACAAGGACGGGCGTCCGCCATCCACTTCGACGCTGCCGGTATTCCGCGTGCATTGCTCGGCACAGATGTGGACCGGCGTTCTCACTTTGGACTCCTGGGGCAGCAGTCCGAGGTTCGGTGGGGTGCTGCGGTACTTCCCGACGAAACAGTATCGGCTGGCGTCTTCGATTCCAACGGTGCGCCACGTGCAGCAGTCACTGTCGACAAAGACGATAACGCCGGCTTCTTGGTACTGGACCAGAACGGTGTGGAAGTCATTCGAGCAATGGTTGGTGCCGACGGTAGCCTCGTCGCAGACGATTCAGCTGAGAGTGCAGAAGATCGATGAATCTCGTCCGGGCGTTTACAGCCCACAATCCACTCTTCCCTTTTCGCTCCTCCCTCCTCGCATCTCCCTCTACCCTTTCCCAAACAACAAAAGCCCGACTTTCGTCGGGCCCTTGATCTTCATCATCTCTCTCTGAAACCTGGTCGCTGGAGGCTGAAAGCGATCAGCTGGCTCAGGCTCGTCGTCGGCGTCGAACCATCAGGCCGCACACGGCCAGACCGGCCAACGCGCCCGGCGTCGGAACCACCGTGATCCGCGCAATCGGCGTTGCGCTGCCGAATGTCGACTCGATGTCGAAGCCCGGCGCCGTCGTCCGGCCAAGCAGCGAGTCGAGGTAATCACCCGAGTTCGGATCACTGAAGAACAACTGGACGGTGCCGTTCTGCGCGGTGCCCGCGGTGCCATCAATGCCCTGCAAGAATGCCGCGCCATCATCGGCGTTGTTCACTTCGGTACCCGCGTCATACACGTTCGAGCCGAAGATCTCGATCGTCACCGGACCGTTGAAGTTACCGGCGGCGTCGAAGAGTTCATATGCGAGCTGGTTGCCGTTCCCGATGAACAAGTCGTTCGTCGGAACAACCATGCTCGCGAACGTGAGGAATCGTTCCGATGTTGGATCCAGGACATCAAGTGATAACGATGTCGAGTTTCCACCGGTGATCGGCCCGCCACTCGTCGTCCCAAACGCGCCGGTGCCGGCGGACCCGCCGAACAGTGCTTCGAGGTCGCCGGTCGCACCGAGCTCAGCGACCTGTTCGAGCGCGGATGAAGCGGTCTCACCCGAGCTGAACAGATCGAACCCTCCATCGTGCAGGCCGAAGAACACAGGCGTGAATGCTGTACCGCCTGACGGCAGCAGGTTCTCGAACTCAATCTCAATCGTCTCCGCGCCGGCGAACGATGACAGCGCAGCGATCGCGCACACACTTACTAGACTCTTCCGCATGTTGAGGATCTCCTCTCTGGTCTCATGCATTGGCGATGACCGCGCACCGCCTGACGCACGACCAACAGGATGATCACACTGTGTTATTCATCACAATCGAGAAATTCGGAACTCTTTCCCGTTGCGCACCGAGCGCGCCCCGAACGTGTTGCATCGTGCGACACATGTGCGCGGAGTTCCAGATCAGGTAATGCGGTTGTCGTGGATCGTTGTCCGTCTACCGTTTGTCGTTTGTCGAGTTCGGACAACGACAAACGGATAACGGTGAACGTTCAATCCCCAAACGACGTCTTCACCGCGCGGCAGGCTTCGACGACTTCATGGTCTACCGGCACGAGTCGCTGCTTGTTTGCAACGTCCTGAATGCCGATGTGGCTGAGCTCGCCGTTGCGCATGACGACCATCCGGCCGTTTTCGCCACTCGCCAGCAACTCGATCGCACGGTAGCCGAACTGGGTGGACAAGACGCGATCCATGCCGATCGGCGAGCCGCCGCGCTGGACGTGACCAAGCACGGTCGTGCGCGTGTCGATATCGGTTTGCTGGCGGATGTATTCCGCGACAACCTGGCCGACGCCGCCGAGTCGAACCGGATCGGGACTCGAAGGATCGGTCATCTTCACGACCTGATCGCCATCGGCGAGTCGCGGG
>JBCCFX010000002.1:0-44887 GCA_039029515.1 Planctomycetota bacterium | reverse complement strand
GAAGACAGGAGTGGCGTGCCAGCGACGCGCAGCATCGCGGTCGACGAGCCCGTCGTCAGGATGATTCCAGAGTGCAGTGCGGTGGGGGCCGTACAGCAGGTGTGTCTTGCGATTCGGCACGAGGAATCGGCTGTCCGGTATACCCTCGCCGAAACCCTGCAACGTGATCGCAAGGTCTTCAGACCTGGTGATGTCCTGACTGAGAATCTGGTTCGTGCATTCGATCGCAGCCTCTTCGCCAGACATCTCGTGAACGATCGGTCGCACGATCAGCTTGATGCGCGAATCCGATTGTGCGCGTCCCTTTGGTGGGAACCAAACCCAGATCGTCTTCATGCTGTCGCCTCCTGCTTGCACTTCACCCGCCAGATGGCTTCGACCGTGACGCAATGTCGCCACAGCTCCCAGGTCCATCGAGGCGATGCGTCAGCCTCTTGGCATCGAATGATCTCAAGCGTTTGCGTCGAGACTTCTCTCTTCTGGCTGTCGTTCAGCACCTTGGTGGCCTTCTCAATGACCACTTGAGCATCGTTGGCGTCGGTGCAGGGCTGAAAACCCTCGACGTATCGAAAGTCGTACGGACAGCCGTCGGATAGCAGGTAGACACCATGGACGGTTGTTTCGCATCCCTCGTCCGGATACGTATACGTCTCTCGAAACTCCCACCCCATCACCTGCTCGGCAAGCTGGCGGGTCTTCTCGGCGGTGGTTGGTTCAGTCTGTGTCATCGTTCAGAATCCTCCGCGCGTATCGCCTTCGGCAGTCGCCGTTACGCATGTCCGCCATCTCTCGCAGAAGCTCCATGCGCTCTGTCGGGTGCGCCTTCACAACCAGCTCGCAGTCGGCGAGGTCGGCCCGTCCATTCGGCCAGCCGACCCACGCCAATTGATCGCCTTGGACGAAAGCAACGACCCACGTCTCTCCGGTGGGCCGATGAAGCACCGTGTCGCCAGTGTCGATCGTGTCGACCATTTTCCCGGCGTCAGGAATATGGTCCGCGCTGTTGATGATGTCCCGGTGAAGCTCGTCAGCCAACTCATCCAACTGGTGCTTCTGGAACTCTGGTTGGTCAGGCATATTCGCTCTATCCGGCGCTGCCGGTGTGATGTTCGTGTGGCGGGGAGATTCGCCGCGGATCTCTCTGACGAACCCCTCGGGATCTTCAACCTTGTCCCACGCATGCCCGCCATCAGGGTGGATCTTGTCCAGCGCGTCGATGCAGTCACCCATCAATCGCCTCCGTTTCGTCGTCGCCAACGATCTCGGCTGATTCAGGCGGTCCGTAGTTCCACCGCACGTTCTTGATGACCTGCTGAATCCGTCGCCATCGGGCGCGTTCGCCTGGACTGTTGCCAACGTCGACGAGATAGCGATCAGCGATTCGGGGCAGCTCTCGCTCAAGGATCTCCAAGTCGTCCTCGTAGATCTGATACAGCCTTGTGTCACCCATCACCCTTGCTCGCTTTCCTGGATGCGCGCCACCTGAGCCACAAGTGACATGCGACTTCTCCGACCAACATGCCACCTACACCAGTGATCCAACCCACGATGTAGCCCGCACTGTAGTCATCCATCGCTCTTGCTCGCTTTCCTTCGCCTGCGTTCCTTGATCCGCCACTCGGCCAGCGACCACACGACCGATATGACGCAACACGTGACGACGAGAACAATCCACTCTCTCACTGTCCGTCCCTCGCTCGCTCGGCGGCTTCGCGGGGAATCTCGTGCGTGCTGCCGTCCTCGTAGGTCGCTGTGATCCGTACCAGTGGTCCGCCATGCTCACCGTGTGCTGGTGGAGTCAACGCCTCCCGCTCGCGTTCCAGTTGTTCGATGTAGTCCAGCCACGCCTGCACTTCGGCTGGCGTCACGATCAGCGCGGGTCCGGCAATCGACGAACCTGCGTTGTCGATTAGATTCGCCATGTCCTGCTTGATTGACTCACTCATCGCCGCCCGCCTTCCTCGTTGAGCTTTGCCAGAGCTTCCTTGATCTTCCCGGCAACGATCGCACGCTCGTCCGCGTCGTTCTCCGTCATCTGCCACTGAGCTGCTATCAAGACTCCTGTCGCGAATCCGAGCCTCTCCTGCGTGTCGCCAAGCTCTTTGGCCAACCGCTCAATCTCCGCATCCTTCGCGGCGGTCGCTTCGGTGAGGGCGTCATATAAGACCCACTCGCCGTCGTAATGCTCCTTCATGAACGCGACGCCATTCGCATTGGTGCTTGGATAAAAGCGAATGAGTTTGTCAGGCGAGCAGTCGTGCCCACAGTCGTCGCACCACAGGTTGGAGCATGCGGGGTCGTGATCCGGTCGGATGTCGGTTCCGCCACATGCAGAGCACTCCTCCACCGTCCGCGTTGGCTGGTTCATAGCTTCACCGTCAGTCTTTCGTGCTTGTCTGTTGTGGCGTTGAACTTGGAGACAATCGCGGCCGAGAGATCGACACCAAGCGCCGCCCCGACGAGATCCGCGCAGATGAGTACGTCCGCCAACTCTTCGGCCATCCGCTGCCTGAGTTCGTCTTCAGTCGTTGGCTTGTGGTAGACGCCGGCACGAATACGGTTGATGCGCTTTGCGGCACCGCACAGTTCACCGACTTCCTCCTGAAGCTCGACAAGCCTGTCTGAGAGCGACCACTTGTCGATCGGAACCCATTCGTCCGCACGCTTCAGGTTGGCTTCTCTGAGGTCATCGAACGTCACCGTCCGCGCTGTGTTGTCAATGGTCATGGGGTGGCCTCCGAATCAGGTGGCATCTCGCCGTGCACCTTGTAGGCGAGTCGAGTGAGTGCCTGTTCGGGCGTGCGGTCGTCGGTTTCAACGACACCGGGGTGGCCCCAATCGGCGCTGAGCAACAATTCACATTGCTCGTATTCCCAGCCAGCATCCGTCAGCAGCTTTGACCACTTGTCTTTCGCGCGAGTCCAGACGATTTCTTTCTCGTGCGTGGCTTCCGCGAAATACGTGCCGAGGTCATTCTTGGCCAAGCACACCAACCAGCCCGCATCGAGCATCTGCGTGACTTTCGGCATGTCGATCGTGGTGGTGGTCATGGGAGCATCTCCTTCAGGAAGTCCAGCACATCTCTCAGCCGCCATGCAATGCAGACGATCAATGTGCAGAAGATGAGAGCATCTGCGATTTCAGCCATTCCCCACCTCCGCTTCTGCGGCGGCGAGAAGGGCGTCGAGGAGATCGCCATACATTCGCACGCTCTCCAAAGCCGGGAAGTTTGGCGACGGTGTAAGCAGCCAGTCCCCGCAGTTGATCCCGATCACCCATCCGCGCGCAAACAACCACCGCACCAGCGCATCGCGGATCAGGGCGGCGGCGACGGATGAAGTAACAGAGTTGCGACCCCACCTCAGCACATCGCCTGTCGACTTGACCGTGCGCGGCGGCACCACCCACACGCCATCTGGGTTCCTACCAAGTCCTTCCGGCTTGCACTCGTCCGGCAGCCGTTCCCATCGCTCGATACGTTCGGGGGTGAGTTGATCCATCACTTGTCCTTCCTCTTCACGACCCAGAGGAAAGCGGCGAATAAGATCGCACCGAACACTGCGTACTGAACGTACTCGTTCATTCCACCACCTCCGCTCCCGACGTGTCCTCGACGACGATCCAACGCCAGCGCTTCTCGTTCAGATCGTTGACGTACCACTCGCCTACACCGGCATGAATCGCGTCCTCAGTGATGACGTACTTTGAGATTTCCGCACCTATCCCCGCGATGATGAGAATCACGAGAAGGACCATTGCGATCATCAACGCTGCCATGAAGAACTTGCCAGTGATCGCCCACGCTTCCTTGAGCATGTTTCGCTTCTCCGGTTCGATGATTAGAAATCGACTCATGTACTCACCTCCCCCTCCACGGTCGGCGGGTCGGTGGGCAGCAGAACCGGCGCCGTGATGAAACACTCTTGCTGTGTGCAATCCGTCTCGTTCTGCTCGTAAAGCGCAGTCAAGCAATCACGATCATTGCAACCCGAGTTTCCGAAGATCGCGTAGTCGCCATTGGGCCACACCAATGCTGCGGCTCTCACCCGCACATGCGTTGCCTCGGTCGGAGTGACTTCTCTGATAGCGCCAGCAATTTGCCACGAGTCGCCCACCACTTTTTCGACCAGCTCAACTGCGTATCGGTCGTTGGCTTCCCACACCCTCACCCCATCCTCAGTCTCAATCGTGATGCGTTTCATGATGCCTCCGAGTCAATGAAATCCCCGCACCGGCGGGATGCCGGCGGGGGAGCTGAGTATTTCGTTACTGATCTCGAGCTGCTTGCAGCCGTTCACGCAGCGAACTTGCAGCGAACTCGATCTTGTCCAGCTCTGTGAGCATGTCACCGAGGGCTGCGACCGATACGTCGCGAACTTCGCTCGTGCCGACCGCTTCGACCACCAGATCGCGAACGATCGCAAGCGCTTCCTCGAACGCGAGCCGATGGCTCTCGGCTTGCTGATCGCCGCGGTCAACCCACCATGCGGCAATGTCGCCTTCATCCGGCTTGATGATCAGGTTGAACGAATCGCCGTCATTCGTGCGCACGAACGCTTTGAAGTCGCCACCGTCGTGCACACGGCCTTCAGACTGCGAGATGCCGACAGGACCAATGGCGTCGACGACGGCTTGGAAGATTTCGTCCGAATGAGCCATCACACGCGTCATCTGCCGCGAGTTCTGGAACTGGTCCGGAACGTTCCGGACGACGCCGGTGGGATTGACCCAGATGCGTGTGTTGCGGAACACGAGCGACGGGTGTGCTGTTTCGTTGAAAGTCTGCGCTGCCCACGGGTTGCCGTCGGCATCGGTGAACATTTGCCGCGTGTCGGGCGGCGTAACGGTCAATGGCATGATCAGAATCCTTTCATCGTTGATGCGAGCGGAATGACGGCCAGTCGAACTCGACGACGCCGCCACACTCGTTCGCGCGGTCTGTGAGGTACGTCCCGAACACCTTGTCGAGTGCTTCGGGCGCTGTGTTGGTGATCAGGATGGTCGTGCGTTTCGCGTCATAGCGACGGTCGATCAGCAGTCTCGACTCTTCCGTCTGGTGATCAGAACGCAACGCGACGTGCGCCTCATCCCAGATCAACAGGTCGTACGACGAGAACCGGTCCTTGACCGTCTCCGTGCTCGGACCGTCACCGCCGCCGTACGTCGCCGTCAATGCGTCGATGTACCCGCTGCCCTTGACGTAGCGGACGCGACGGTTGGAGCGGCACACGACCAGCCCGAGCGACACGCCCATCTGCGTCTTCCCGTTGCCGTTCGGTCCACAGAAGATCAGGAGCGAGCCTTTGTTGATCAGCGATGTAACCTTCGCGAACTTGTCGCACCACTGCGAGTTGTCATGCTCGTCCGCGACAGCACGCGCCAAGTGTCGATCAGGGAACTTCGCAGCCTTGACCCGATACGCGACCTGGTCAACGGTCGTGCGCTCGACTGAAAGTGGCGATGGCTTCATCGGTGGGGGACGATCGAACGTCTGCGTTCGCCACGATGTGCCGGAACGACTTCCGGAACTTTCCGGGTACGAATCCACACGCCGGGTCTTGGCGAGCTGTGCAATGCGATCGGCTGCGGCCTGTGGCGTCAGGTCGGTCACTATCAAATCCTCCGGATCTCACTGTCGGTGCGACCCATCTCGTGTTGCTGGTGCTTGGGTGTCGAGCTGCCTCGAGACGACTTGCTCTTCGGGTCGAACAGTCCAGCCCAACCGTTGCCGATGCTCTGCTCGATCGACGCGAGCATCGCGGGGGGGCCGCCCCACGCGACGAACTCGTTGAACTTGGATCTCTGCGTGACAGCGGCAGGCAGACGGAGCTTGCTCTCACGCCGGAACGTGAGCCAGCGGTCCCATGCATCGCGGCACTCCGGCGTGTCGAGTTCGCCGAACTCAGACCACACTTTCTCGGCCTCGCACACGCGCCCGCGACGGTTTTTCTTCTTCCCCCTCTTCGTTTCCGTAGCGCTATCCGGAGAAGAACTCCCCCCCAACCCCCCCTCAGAGAGGGCGCACCGGTCCCCTTGAAGGGCCGAAATTTGGCCGTTTTGCGGGGACACCTGTCCACCTGACTCGTCTTCTTCTGCGCATTCTTGGGGACATGTGTCCCCGGTTTCGTCAGCGTGTCGCGCGCTATCGCGGGGACAACTGTCCCCAGACTTGCGTCGCGATCGACGCTTCTTTGAGCGCTCGCGCATCCGACTGAGTGCGCCGTCGCCGATCCATCGACCAGCTTTCGGGAACACGAGTGTGTCGCCATCGACCTGAAGCCAGCCCGCGGCTTCCATGGCGTCGGCAAGGCCCGGGAAGCCGACGGCAAGGTCGAGGAGTCGCTTGGAGCCCTGGATGGTCGCGTGGCCGTCGGCGGCCTCGTCGATCGTTCCTCGCTCACAGATCCACGTCCATGCCGACGAGAGGAGTCCGACGGCGAAGTCGGCGCGCTCCAGCTCGAGTCGCTCCGTGATCTCAAGGACTTCGCGATCGGTCTTCAGGTCGTTTCGAATCAGAACTGCATCTGCCATCCGTTGCAGCGCCTTTCCTTCAGGGGATTTCACAGAATCCGATACACGTGCGCCGACTTCTCGCGCATGCTGCGTCGTAGCGCTTCCGTACGCTCGAGCAGGCCGGCGTTTTTCAGTTCGCTCACTCGCGGGCGGACGGCATCAGGCTCCAGTCCAAGCATCTCGGCACACTCATCTGCCGTGAGGCCATCGATGTGTTGCTGGAACAGCGCGTAGACACGCTGCCTGATGGTCGGCGCCTTCGACCGCATCTCGGACGCAGCCTTGCGCGACGCACGACTCTGCTTCCATCCCGGTGCATTCGGATACGAAGCGTTGGGGGCAGGCTGATCGAAGAGTGATGGTTCTTTCATGAGCCGTCCTCCGTCGCGTCTTCGTTGTCGACGCTCGCCCACTTCATGAGGCCGACAACGATCGCCGACACGGTCAGCAAGCCGCCAAGCAGAATGAGCGAGTTGAGTGCGGTGAGGGCGATCATGCTGCGCCCTCCAGACTCACAGCATCAACGCCGGCAATGCGCTCACCGATCCATCGCATCACAGGGACTGCCATCGAATTGCCGATCGCGCGGTAGCGAGGACCGTCAGGACACTTCTCTCGCGGCTTCTTCTTCCACGGGATCAGCGTGTAGTCATCGGGGAAGCCTTGAAGACGTTCGCACTCGCGCGGAGTGAGGCGACGGACACGACCGTGCGACGTGACACAGTTCCGTGGACGACGGTTGTTCCCTGCGTTGCTATATGTGCGAGCTTCATTCGCGGTGATCGGGTCAGCCGTCGCCATGAACGGGACGCCACCTGTCGCATTTCCATTGCCCGTTCTCAACGCACCGATTTCACCGACGTTGCTTCCATGGCATTGGAATACCAACGGCTTCGTAGCATCTGAGTCTTGCCCCTTTGAGTCGCGTTCTTGCAAGCACGGTGAGACCTCGTGCGTACACACCAGCTTTGCCTCATCGCCATCGCACTTGACGCTTCCGTATCGACCATCGCTCGCCTTCAATGTCGGGACAAGTGATCCGCATCGGTCGAGGTCATCGCACCAGCCGCGGCTTCCAGAGCCGCCACCAAGTGTTCCGGCAACGTCCTGCCTCTGCGCTTCGCGCGTCGGAGAATCCCAGCACAGGCTTTCGCGCTCAAATAGAACCGCTGCGGCACGTCGCCAGTCTCCAAGATGTCCGACAACGAACACTCGACGACGACGCTGGGGAACTCCGGTGAACTGAGCGTCAAGAACTCGGTAGGCGAACCCATACCCGAGTTGCCCCATCCGTCCGAGTATGGCGCCAAAGTCCCGTCCGCCTCCACTCGACAAAACGCCGGGCACGTTTTCCCAGACAAACCAACGCGCCTGAGCTGCTGCAGCAATCTCAAGGAAGCGGAAGGCCAGAGAGCCACGCGCGTCGTCCAGTCCTCCACGCTTTCCGGCGACTGAGAATGACTGGCATGGGGTTCCTCCGACGAGAACATCGATAGCTGGGAGGTCATCAGCAGCCACCTTCGTCATGTCGCCGACGTTCGGGACGTCGGGATAGTGATGATTGAGGACGGCGCACGGGAACGCTTCGATCTCGCTGACGAACTGACACTGCCAGCCGAGCGGATGCCATGCGACCGATGCTGCTTCGATGCCGGAACAGATGGAACCGAACTTCACACGCCACCTCCCCGCGCATCACAACGGCACACGACCAGCTCAAGGTCGAGGCCGTCAGCAGTTGGAATGTGAATGAAGCCGTCGTCGAAACAAACGGGGCAGGTCAGCCCACTTTCGACATGAACTTCAGCGCCTCGTCCGGACGACGATCGATGTAGTTCTGCGTCGTTCGAATGTCCGAGTGTGATGCTGCGAGCTGCGCCGCTTCCGCGCCCACCTCGTACCACAGACGAGTCACAAAGTTGTGACGGAGTTGGCGCGGTGTCCAGTGTGGAATGCCGTGACGCTTGCAGCTCTTTGTCACTGCCTGGTACACGCCACTCGCGGTGATCTTGAATATCTGGCCCGGCTGCAATCGCGGCTGAACGATCTCGATCGCATTCGGACCAAGGAACACAATGCGATCCTTGCCAGCCCACTGCGTCTTGTGCTTCGGCACCTTGTAGACCCAGACGTCGGCGCGCGAGCGGTCGATGTCGCAGCCGGACATCTGACACGCTTCTTCGGGACGCATACCCGTCCAGAACAGCAGCCGGAGAATGCAGTTCACGTTCTCGGAGACATGGGGGAGGATCGCCCGGTAGTCCTCGACCGGCACCGGCTTCACATCCGTCGGCTCCGGCGCAGCAGAACGGCCGGGCTTCAAAGCCTCGACCGATCGGACGCCGTGATACACCGAGCCATCGATCAGCGATTCGCCCGCGGCCCACTTGAACATGCGTTTGATGCGACTCATCCGCTTGTTGATCGTGGAGCGACACCAGCCACGGTCGACCATGTACTCGCGAACCCGCTTCATCTCGTAGGAAGTGATGTCCGCGGCGAGAAAATCGCCGTACATCAAGCCCAGGCATCGAACGGCCTCGCGGCAATTCGACACCTCGGATCGCGAGCGGCCTTGGCGCTGCGTGTACGTGTCCTGCGCATATAACATAAACGACGTTATCAGGCGTTCCACGGTCAGCGGACCGTCGTTCGACGGTCTCGGCGCCCGCGCCTCGTACTTGGCGCGGAGTTCCAGATTGTGGTTGGCCATAAGCAGACGCCCTGGTTTGTGCAGGGGCGACCTTACGGATCAGCCACGGGATGTCAAGAAAAGCGCCGGGTTGTACACAACAAACCAGAGCGTCCCGGCGCTTGTGGGTGAAGCACCTCATGCTGTCACCTCGAAGTTCGTTCGGGCTTTCTTGCCGTGCAGCTCGCGAGCGGCCTTGTCATAGGCACGCGCGGCAGCTTCCTCGGTCGCGAATGAGCCGAGATGACGCTGTTTCCCGTTGGATTGGATGACGGCGCGCCACGGTTTCGACTGGCTGGGGTTGGTGTAGACCCCCTTGAAGCGACCGCCGTCTTTCCGATTCTTGTTGCGGCCGCAGGTCCATCGAACCTGCCGACCGGTCACCGGACTGAGGTTGCACTTGCGGTTATCCAGAGGTGCACCGTTGACGTGATGGACCTCCAGATCGCGCGGCACACCGAGGACTGCCTGGTGCAAAAACTCGGTCTGAACCTTGAGTTCTGGCTTGCCGCGGACGCGGTAGTCACGATGCACTTGAATGCGACGGTCTCGGCCGTATCTCGTGGCCCATCTGCGGTGATAGTTGAGTCTCGGCCAATCCTCAAAATCGACGATTGCGACCCTGACAGGGCCGTTGCAGTGGACAATCGCGGCCGATTCGCAGATAGTGAGCGGGACCAGCGGAGACCATTGGGGATTCGCTGATTCGCGGGCGTAGCTCAATGGTAGAGCGTCAGCCTTCCAAGCATCCGCTTCGTTCGCGAGACAGTTGAATCCCCCCTGTGTGGCCCGCTCTGGTTTGTGCAAATTCCTCGCGGCCCGCGGGGGGTTTTTCTTTTGCTTATCCACATGCATGCTTGGCCTCCTTCGCGGCGACTGCTGCGTTGCGAGTTGAGTAGCACTCACTCACGATTTCGCAGATTCGTTCCCGTTCATCGAGATCCCTTGGACGAGTGATGGACGGCTCCTCCGCGAACATCGTGTTTGTCACACTCAGCATGTCGACGGTGAACGGGCTGTCGGCCAGGTGATCTGGATGCCAGACGGCTGAAGCGCTAGGCACCACCACAACCCCATCCGCAGTCATCGGGAGCTTCTTGAGCACGCCGACTGCCATCTCAAGGGAGCGCTTGTCATTGATGGAGAGGTTCCTTGAGTGGGGATACTTCGCCATCAACTCCAGTCGTTCGATCTGTTGTGCGTGGGTCTCGCTCATGCTGCCTCACTGGCCTCGACGGCCTCATCGGTGTCCGCAGCATCGTCGCCTTCTGCCGGCTCATCGCCCTTGCTCAGATACTCGGGGTGTGCGGCCCACCACTGAGTCAGCGCCTCGTCAATGTCATCAGCACCGACAGACCCGACTCCAGTGACGGAATCGAATCGCTTGCCGGTCGACGTGAAGTCAGCGAGCTTGCCGAGCGTGTCGAGTTCGGCGTCGCGTAGAGCCTTCTCGTTCTTCGTGCCGAGTTTCAGGTCACTGATCTCGACGTTTCGCCAGGCATCGGCTTCGGGCTTCTCGCCATCGGATGACGGCGAAGCGGTGAAACTGAGCTTCATCTGATCCTGATCGTCGATCGTGTCGAGCAGATCTTGGACGGCTGCGTCATAGTCGGCCTTCGCCGCGTTCGTGATCTTCTTCTGTCGCTCCCACTCAGTCAGAGTCTCGCCGACGCGCGCACGAGCGATTCGAATGTCGCAGAGGCGATCGTCGCCTTCGGCGTCGTCTGTGGCCTCGGTTGTGTTCTCGACGTCCTCTTCGGTCGTCGATTCCTCGATGACTTCTTCGGTCGCCTGTGGTTCTTCGGTCGTGGTCGTTTCGTCAAGCACTGCTGTTCCCATCAGAGTCCTTCCTGGTTCGAATGCATGAGGCTTCCATCAAGCCGCGGCTTCGGTGCCGATCGCCGAGATGACCACATCCGCGCGGCCTCCCTTGACGATCTCACGGCGCGTGATGATGAGCCGGTCGATTTGTTCGTCGTTCTCGTAGACGCCCGCATGTTCGAGCGCATCGAGAATTGCTTTGCTGTGGTTGTCCAAATCGCGCTTGCGTCGGTCTGGTGCAAAGAGCAGCAGGCCTACGCAGAGTCGTTGCGTCAACTTCGTTGTCACGGCGCCGATGGCCGCGTCGGCTTCCGCCTGGTACTCGCGGCCTCTCTGTGACAGCAGCGTGCGTCCGCGACCACCGACCACGATCGTTCGGTAGTACGTGTTCACTGATGGCGGCCACGGCAGCGATAGGATGGCGAGCGGCTGGTTCATTCGTCTGGGTTCTCCCAAACGTCTTCATCTGACGGCGGCACTGTTTCGTGCTGGGCGTCGTTGAGTTCGTGCTCCGTCGCTGGCTGGTCGGCTTCCGTGCCTTCCGTGGGGTTCGACTGCGTTCCGTTCATTGCGTGTTCGAGCAACGGATCGCGAGACGCTTCGGTCTTGTCGATCGGTGCTGTTGGATCACTCGCCGGCAATGCTGCGGTGTCGACGTCGATGATCTGCGCATCCTCGGGTTCGATGTGCATCAGTTCGTCGCGGGTGTACAAGCCGAGCAATCGAGCGGGCGCGACCTTGCGTGCGACGTGCGCCATGCCTCGTGCGTACAGCATGTCCCACGGGTAGTTCTTCCAGTTCGCGCCACTGAGACCAGCAGCCTGAGCCATCTCGATCGTGTACTTGAACTTGTACGGCTGCGATTTCTCGCGCGTCGCGGTGATCGAGCACCACTTTCCAGGCGGGTCACTATGTTCGATCTCGAAGTCCCAACCTTCATCGCGGGCAAGGCCCGCCATGAGATCAGCACTCATACCGATGCGACCCTTGACGAAGTACAGGCCACGAGCACTCGCACCCGGCCCGAGTCCCAGCTCTGCACCGACGATCATCTGCGCAAAGGTCTCGGTCCGCTTCTGCTGCGTGTCGCCACCGGGTGACAAGGCACAGAGTGCGCCCGCCATTCGCCAAGCACTCTCAACGTCGGAGTGAATCTCGCGAACGCTGAGTACGTTGTTGTTTCGAGTCTGGATTGCGGTTGTCACGCTATCTTCTCCCAATTGTCGATCGCCCAGCCCGGAAGGTTCAGGTCAAGGATGCCGTCGCCGTAGCCCGGCCACTCGTCGCGCTCATGACACTGCATCCAGAGCTTCAGGAGCTTGTCACGTTCGCGACGGCCAGCGTCGATCGCTTCTTCATTCATTTCGTACACACCGACGGCGTACGGTGGTGTCTTCTCAACGGCGATGATGATGTACCAACGGTTCGCCGGTTCGATTGCGAATGCGCCGTCGATGTACATCGCCGCTTGACGGTGCCATCCGTACTGTGCGACCGCCTTGCTCATGCCGTACGGCGATGCATCGCGGACGCCCTTGAGGTCGACGAATGATGCAACGCCCGCGGCAGCCGTAAAGCGGTCTGCGCGTGCTTTGCATCGAACGCCAGTGGTGGGGTCGTCCCAGATCAGCGACAGCTCATTCGCGCCGCTCCCAGAGAGCAGCGTGTTCGCCATCGGGTGTGCCAGGACAGCGCGCCGCATCGCAAGCATGTCCGCACCTGGTCCGCCGCGAACGAGGGTCTTGCCTTCGTTCTCGCTTTCGAACTGTGCCCACGCCTCCTTGCCGGCCCCGGTGTTGAGCTTCACGTCTGGACCGATTGCGTACTCGTCATCGAACCTGTGCGGCTCAAGGATGCAGACGTGCGCGTCACGGCCGAATCGAAGGGCTTCGGTGTCGAAGTCGCCGGCATCCAACGCGTGCCGCAGATGCAGCGGCGACTTCTTGAGGAGCGACAGGCGAGAGTTCGACGCGAACGGCAGTCCGTAGTACGTCTCGGGGTCGAGCTGCGGGTGGAGTCCTACGTCGATCATGCTGTCACCGCCCACGCATAGAGCGCAACGACGATGAGCATGGACCAGATCGCGATGTGCTTCTTCGTGCGGTAGGTCATGATGCACCGCCTTCCGTTGCCGGAATCAGTTCATCGTTTAGCGCCGCAATCAGAGCGTCCGCTGACATGGCTGCGAATTTCGCAGGTCCATACGTCGAGTGAAGCGATCCTTCGGTCGCGGTCTCGACGAGGACATCGTGCAACTCCGGGTTCGCCAGAATCCCTTGAAGGGACATGGCCGCGAAGTACTCTCGCTTGGTGAGTCCGCCGTCATCACATCCATCAACCACGACAGGATGAACTCGTTCGTTCGCACTGCAATTCATCACGCTGCACCGCCTTCTGCCTTGGCAACAGCCGCAGCAGCAAAGTCCCAATCCGAACCCCATTCCGTTGAGCACGAGTTCGCGCCGACGTGTTTCGCCAAGCGCTTCAATGCCGCCAGCAGGTCCGGCGCGGCGGCGATCAACGCAGCATTCGCGCGCTCTTCTTCGCGACTGATCTCGCCCATCGTGTCGCAGCTTGCGACTTGAATGAGTGGCTCCTTGGGCATGCCGCGAATCGATGATCTTGTATTACTGCTCAAGTTGCCCGCGTAGACATCAGTGTGTCCGACCCATTGGTTCCACGGACCCGGCGTGTGTTTCACTTCTGCCATCACGCCACCGCCTTTCCGTTCGCACGTGCAGTTGCCGTTCGGTTGCTGATCGCCTCGAACGCGCACGCCAGCATGTCGGCGAAGCCTTCCGGCGCACTGATCAGTTCAGTACCGTCGGGAAGTTCGCAGCACGATGAGTCAATCGAGCACTTCGGGCACGCCGTGCCGACCTGCTCGTATTCCTTGTAGGTGGGGCTGAACTCGACGTCCGTCCACTCGTCTGGATCGCTCGGGCCAAAGCAGCTCGCGCAGATCACGCGGCTTTCGTGCTCATCCTGCGAGAACTCGTCGAACAACCCCTGCATGTCAGCGAGTGTCTGATCGGGTTCAGCGTCGTGAAGGACAGCGAAGATCTGCGCGAACTCACCGGCGATGATGCTCGACGTGCAGTTATGGATCGGAGGCAGCGGGATGCCATCGCAAACGATGACCGCGATGCCTTTGTCTTCACTGGTGGTAACGATATACTCAGCCACGTCGGAACTCCTTTTCAGTTCTGACCTCGCCCGGAGCATGCCAGTGCTGCCGGGCTCTTTTTGTATGTCGGCACATTGCCTAACCGCATTACAATGTAATGCACTTTTGGTTGGGCAGCAAGTGTTCTCTTCTCAGTTTTCGGACACGTCAGCGCTTCTTTCGGGCGGACAGCCGACGCTTGCACTTCTCGTTGAGGGCTCGACGTGCGAACTCGGCGAACGAGATATCGAGTGCTTCGGCTTGAGCGACCCAAGCCTCGTACTCGGCCTTCGTCGCACGGAAGTTGACTGGCATGTCCTTGAGCTTGTGTGCTGGTTTGCGGCTCAAGTCCATCGGATCGTACCTGACAAACCGCCGCCGCGCGGTGGGGCACGGCGACAGAGGAGGAGAAGGAAAGCTCGGAAAGGGGGCGGGCGTTGATATCGCTTGCGGCTTCAACGCACCCAGAAAGACCATCACGGAACTCGGGTGCCACCCGCCCCTGCCGGCACAACGCCGACGATTGGTCGGCCCCGCGGCCAACAACGGCACGCGGGGTCTCTTCCCAATGGCCGCACAGCGGTGTCCCACGGCGCGGCTCTGATTCAATGCTCCCTCGCGGCACGTCCTGTCCGCGGGCAGCGACTCGGGCGTGTGATGTACCCGAGAGGTGGGACTTCCCAGCGACCGGACTGATATCGATCGCTGACTCGGTCTCCTTATGCATCTTAGAAACGTTCAAAGCTTCGGCCGACACAGTGTCAGCGCGATGGAATCCGCCCCGTGCCTGGCGAGACGCGAGGAGGACGTGGGGGGGGAAGAGGAGAAATACGCGGCCATCGCCGGCGATAGTGATGACCGCGCGTGTGGGGGGCAGGGAAACCCAGCCGACGAGTCGTGTCTCGACGACTGAGAGGTGCGCGCCTTCGCTGGAAGCGATGACGTGGTAGCCCTGATTTGTGGATGAGGCGTGGAACACGATCGGCCTCGGACTTTCCGTGCGTACAACTTGTACAGACAGATGTAATGCGGTATGAAAGGGAAAGGTCGCGGTCAGGCGACCTTCCGCCTACGTTTTCGAGCCCCTGTGGACCCGCGTGATTGCTTGGTCGCACGGACTGAAGCGCCCGAGTCTGAGTCCGCTGTGTGGGAAGCGATTGAATGCTCCAACGCAGCGCGAACTATGGGTGGCGGCTCGTTGCCAACCAGATCCATCAATCGGACCCCGTACACGTCGGCCAGCTTCTGGAGCAGGCCAACTCGGATGTCTGACTGCCCGCTCTCACAACGCGAGATGGCCTTTGGCCACACGCCTGCTCGACGAGCGGCTTCAGCTACTGTGAGCGAAGGACACTGGGCCTCTCGCAACAAGCGAATGCGATCTGCCATCTCTAATTCTGCCCAGGTGTTTCTCATGACGTCTCATAGAGTCCCATGTAAGGGACGAATGTCAAGGCAAAAAGTCCCTCATAATGTCAAATCGTCTCTTATGTCCGCATTTTGGTCCAGTCCGTCGGGCCTTGAGTACCTTCAGGGGGTGGGCAAGGAGCACTTTGGCCATTTCGTCAAGGTCGCGGCGACGGCGAAGGGACTGTCGGTCCCGGCCGCTGCGAGCAAATACAACATCAGCCGGTCAACCATGTACCGGGTGGTCGAGGCCGAATCTGCGGGATCGTTCGACGCTTCAACCCTGCTGAGCGTCGCCCATCTCTGTGGCATCTCAGTTCAAGAGCTGATCGAGCGATTCAGCGATATGCCAACCATGCCCACCCCGAGTCCACCTGAAGATGTGGCGGATGAGGCTGGTTTCGATGGCATTCGCGAAGAAGTCGATCGCGCGCTGACAGGCACGCCGTACATCCTTGAATACCTGCGGCACCGCGCGGATGGCGACCCCCAACTGTTCACGATCACACTCGATTCGATTCGGGGCGCGTTCGCGCTGCTTGCGGACGATCAGGCGAGTGGCATTGCTTTCAATCAGTTCACTGCATCTCTAGGGTTCCAGCTACGGACCGCGAAGACTCCAGAGCAAGCAAAGCAGATCCTTGAGCGTTCAGTAGACAGGCTGTTGGAGGCACTGATTCAAGATCGCGAAGGCCGGGCGGGGGAACATGAAACCAAATGAGGCAGACGACTATCGCCAAATGGTGAGTGGTACTGATTTCGCCGCCTCGGTTGCAACGCTACTGGGGCACCACGATCGCAGCGAAATCGGCGTATACAAGGCTCACGTCTTCGAAGACGGAACGATCGCGTGGTGCGATACGTCCGCGTCGGTGAACTTTGCTATTCGCCCAGGCAAGTCATTCTGGGATCTGTTCCCGGATTGCGACGAGTGGGTCTCTGTGTCAGAGATGCTCCGCAACGCGCGCGGTGAAGGATCCAGTGGCCGCATTGTCATGCAGCTTCGCAGGGCAAATACGCAGGTCGGCACATACCACGCAGCGTTTGAGGCTCGCGAGAGCGAGTCGGGTGATCAATCGCTCTATCTCATTGCGCTATATGCGCACGAAGACAATGCGACCATGCATGCGCCATCTGAGCAGACGATTGCAAGGCAAAATCGGAGGAGAGCGGCATTCGCACTTGAGTCAGGTGGGATGCGAACCCGGGGCATGCCCTGGACATCATTGGTATACGTCTTGCTCGCGTTGTCGATAGTGCTTGGCTCGATCCTCTGGGCGCCTGTGATCAAGTCGAGGTTTGACTCTGCTGCAAACATGGAACGAATTGCAGATCTGGAGCAAGAGCGCCGTATTGCTGCCGAGGACATCGCTCGGCGCGAACGCGAGCTACGTGAGGAACGCGACGCTATGGACGAGGCGACGCGGCGTCTAGAGCAAGTTCGCCGCGATCGTCTCGCGCGAATGCGAGATGAGATCAAATTTGCGAGCGAAAACTCCGACCCGATACGCATGTTCTTCCGAATGAAGATGGTGGACCTATACGCCGAGTTCGGTGATCTCACGCCGGAGCAGGCGTATGAACTTTTCATGCAAGCCGGGGAAGCTGCCATCGAGATGGCAGAGGCCGAGGCGAACAAGGAGACCGTAGATGGCTGACCTTGGTGACCTTATCGATGAGATCAATGAAGAGATCGATGCAATTGACGACGTGCTGGATACAAAGAGTGCGCGTCTGCCGACAACCGATCCGGACTACAACACTGTTTCCACTGGGCTTGCAACGACTAAGCAGAAGTCGATCGACGCCCAAGCCACTTTCGCGCTCTCAGGAATCACCGGTGCGCCAATTCTGACTCCCAACCCTCCAGGCCCGGAAACGTTCTCATGGACGGATCAGCTAGACCTTTGGGCAGCGGAAGCAAAGGATCTGTTTGACAACAAGGGGCCGGGGGACTTCAAGAAGGGGATCGCCGACCGGATGGCATCGATTGAACAGCATGAGTCGGACGCGCGATCTCAGGCGCTCGATTGAACGGCAACACCAAATTCGAACATCTTGTAAAGAGCGCGAACATCTGTTCGCGCTTTTCTTTTTGCACGCTGTAGCCACCTTACGATGGGAATCAGGATCAGCCGCTTTCAGGGGAAATCCATGATGATGACCGCGCTCGCAATTTGCTTGTTGGGTACGGTGGCCTCGATTGCAATCGCCGATCGGCCTCGACGCACTCGTGCAGTTGATGAGCTCCCATTCAAGGTGGCGCGATATCGGTGATGAGGAGGGCAGCGTGATGGAAACACTTCGGCCGTGCAAGTACGGGTGTGGGAACAAGATTGCGCAGAGCGCTGAGAAGTGCGAGCAGTGCGGTGGGAAAGACCCGTGGCCGATGACGCAGGGCGAGACGATCTTCGTCGGTGCAGGCCTATTCCTAGTCGTTGCGCTGCTCTTGTGGTGGCTTCTTTGAACAACGCCGACGCTCTTTGTGGGGCGGTGGCGATGCTCGTCGAGGAAGGGCCGATGGCAGACGCCTACAGGTCGTTCACGGCGAGCATCGGCCGGCGCGCGGTGAAGGCGCGCAGCATCGAAGAGACGCAGCAGATCGTTCGTGGTGCAACACGGAAGCTGCAACGAGAACTGGGTGACGTGGAGGCATGGATGGCGCGCGTCATCAACGAACGGTTGCTCGACGACGACAAGTGAATGCCATGGAGGGCGAGAAGGAAGTGCTGGACTATGAATGCGTCGTCTGTACACACTGCGCTGTCATCGTGCGGACGACGCAAGTGAACGATGCGATGAGCAGGCTCAAAGACGCGAGGATCGAAGTGCTGTCAGTGAAGCCGCACAGCTATCGCGGATCTGGTTCGACGTTTATCCTCGTCAACACAATGGATGAGAAGGTAGTGCGGGCGGCGATGGGGGAGGCCGCTTCAGTTGCAGTTGATGAAACAAGTGAATGCCAGGAAGCAGACACAGATGATGACGTTTGAGAGTCGAATGGAGTCGCAGGTCGCAATCATCGTCCCGACGGACCTCGTGTCGGCGGCACTGCACAAGCTCGCAGAAGCGAAGCTCGGCGTGCTCGTGACGAAGTACGACGTCAGCCCGGACACGGGCAGAATGTACATCCTCGTCGACACGTCAGACGAGGACCGGGTCAGGAAGGCGATGGGGGAGGGGTGATACCTGGCCCGCAGGAGATGAGTGATGCACGTTGATGGTGAGCCTCAATTCACGCGTATCTGTCGATTGCTTTCTGAGTTCGCCAATTCTCAGAATGTGTACCACCATCAAAAAGAACGTATGGCGCATGCGGGACTCGTTGTGCAGATCGCGCTGACGTCTGCGATTTGGGCGACGGATTGGCCACCGGAATGGATGCACCAGGGGTCAAGTCTCCTGTTGATTCTCAGTCCGTTCGGAGTCTTGGCCATGTCGGCCTGGGTTCACTTCTTCATTCGTTGGCAATTGACGAAGCGGACATATGCCGCAATTGCTGTGGCAGCCGCATGGCGCGTGCTTCTCGACTGGAGTCATACCGAGCCATCGCCCGAGGATCTGGTTCAATTCGTGCCAATGGATCAGCCAAGCAAGAAGCATGAGCTGCTGAAGAAACTCGCTTGGATCGTTCCGTGCCGGTATCCCGCAACTGGCGGCGATGTTGGGCGGGCGGGTTTTCCCGTCGCGTTTGTCAACGAAGAGCGTGCGCAGCGAACGGGTGCATACCAAGGCGAGATGCTCGTCAGTGTGAGCAGCCTCGTGCTCATCGGGTTGACTGCGCTGCGGCTGTTCACCTGATTCGCCAACCAAGTGGAACTGAAGGCCAGGCCTGACGGCCGTCGGTGGAAATCTGTCGCGCCGCCTTGACCGGACTCCATGACGCCGATATGCTTACAAACGAAATCGATTACATGGAGGGCTGTCGATGCCCAGGAAGAAGCTCAAACGACCGAACATGCGCCAGATGACGATCATGAGCACGCTCATCTCAGGCGAGCTCTATGGCCGTGAGATCCGCGACGCATGTGCCGAGCTGGGGGACAGCATTCCGCTTGGGTCGCTGTACGTCACACTCGATCGAATGGAACGTGCGGGCTTCCTGAAGTCGCGCGAAGGCGAAGCGATCCCTGGTCGCCGCGGCAACCGGCCGACGTACTACAAGATCACGGCCGCAGGACGACGCGCGTATGACGCGGCTTCAATCGCGATCGGGATGCAGGGGGTGCGCCGTGCCTGAGCGGAAATTCTGCGGAAGTGAATTTCATAAGTTGATCTCGAGCCCAGATGAAATCAACATGGTGATGAAGTACGCGCTTTATGATGAGATTGACGAGCTCGTTTATTGGGCTACACGCCTTGTTCATGCCCCAATTGGATTACACCAACGTGATGTTGAGGCCGTGAAACAGTTCGTGCGAATCGCGCGAATTGAGCTTGCTTATCGAAGAGAACGAAATGCCGAGTGTGACGCTGACGCTCGGCGCCGCGAACCTGAATCCACCGAAGCGATCCCGGCGCGACGCCGGACCGATTACCTGCTGCGATTCGTCGAGTTATCCGTTCCCGCTAGATTCCGCGGCGGATTCTTCCACGATCTCTACGAAGACATCGAGTGCATGAGGGCGAATGAGTATTCGGAGTGGCACGTTCGATACGCGGCAGCAATGCAGATTGCGATTGCGGCGGCTGTCACCATACCGACTCGACTGTGTGGTATTCTCGGTGGTGTCGCCGGGCTCTTCCGCGCTGGAGGATCGTGATCGCCTCACCGCATCCCATTTTTGAACATGGCCGAACATACCGCCGGCGGGACTTGTGAGCCTGCGACGGTGGGGGTAGGGTCGATGGCGATGTTCAGTGGGGTGCAACAATGAAGAAATCGACTGTCAACGGTGTTGGCAGGCTCGTCGTCCTGGTCACCGTGATTGACGTCCTGGTGTTCGGCGCGCTGGCGGTTGGTTCCAGCGACAATCCGAGCGTCGCCGCGGCATGGGCAGTCCTTGCAGTGGCAGGCTTGTTCACGGGTGTCGTGTTCGCCGTGATCCTGTTCGCTCAGGCTGATGTCATTGGCCGTCTCGAATCAATCGGCGCTCATTCGGTTCCTGCATCCGAGATCGAATCGAAACGAAATCGGTCACGAATGCAGGATGAGCCTGCGAAGCCCAAGAAGAAGCCGAAGCCCGCGAAGAAGGGTGATCCGCACGACTGGAACGTAACCGGCACCGATGCGGAGAGCGGTTTTCAAACGACGGTGAAGGTGCACGCGTTCGACGAAGAGCACGCGCTGTTCACCGCGAAGCAGAAGGGCATGACCGGCACGATGCACGCGGAGCCGGTGTGAAATGGGGGACGATCTGGTGGACGACCGGCCGGGTGAATCGCAAGCATTGACTGCCAAAGATGTGGTTGAGATCGCGATAAGCGAGAATCGAGATGTCTTCTATACTTACGTCGCTCTAATCGTGCTTCTAGTGCTTGTGGGCACAGGAGTACTTGTTTGGGGAATTATCACCAATCGGGCTTGGGCAATCGCCTGCGGCACGATTCTGGACGGACTCTGCTTGCATCCGCTCTATATGCTGCGACAGTGTTGGAGGGAGAATGTGCAACTGAGGCTGCTTATAATCCCGATATCAATGGCAGAGACTGCCGAAGAAGCTTCGAGAGTTTTTCTAACGGTGTGGAAAGACTCGCAGTCGTCTACGAAAGCCAGGTGACGCATGAAGTTCAAACCATATCGATCGTCAGCATGGGCGCTCGTCATTGGAGAAGGTCTACGAACCGGAGACTTCAAGCTAGAAGGCGCTCGTTTTCACCGAAAGTACCAACGAGGAATCCTCGACTGGTTCAAATTCACCACAGCAACATACTTCCCTGAGCGACATAAGTTCGCACTAACTATCGTTGCCGGTGCGTTTGGCGTGTGCTTCGAAGCTGGGTCGAGGATGGCGGGGGATGCGGCAACATTCGCCAGTGCCTTCGTGACACTCATCTCGCTTTTCTTACTGATGACTGCGGCTGTTACGGTTTTTTCGCTGTTGTGGACGTGGACCCGGATGCGCAAGGTAGAGGCGTGGGCTCATTCAATGCCAGATGAGATTGCAGAGCGCAGTCTTGCAGTGACATTATTCCACTTTGCCGTCACTAGAGTTGTCGATGCGTCGCAGGGGCTAGTGGTTGGTATCACCACGGTTTGGTTTTGCCAAGGCTTCTGGGACTTTGAGGCGAGTGTTCTTCTGTATGTTGGTGCCGGCCTAGTAATCATGGGGATCGTCGACGCTATTCGCGTCCCTGTTCGTTCAAGGCTCCAAATGTCCAAGGCACAGAAGCCGATGGATCGATTCGACCCATCGGTCGTGTCAAAACTGTACCGCCCGAAGACCAAGCGGTGATACGGTTGCCGCCAGAGTGCACCTAAGCGATCGCGAAGAAATCTTTGCTTACGATCGCGATATGAGAACTCAGAGGCCTTTTTCTTCTATTGGATGAGCTTGGGCCACAGATTTCGCGGACACCTTGCCTTCGGCATCGTGATCTTCGTGGCCAGGTGTGCTCGCTTGCGTCCACCGCACCCACACTCGGCACACCAGCCAAGCCCGTTGGCCTCACGCTTCAGGTTCACGTTGCACCCGCGGCATGCGGCGGCACGTGCTTCAATCTGCTCAGCCGTGAGCTTTGAGCCAACGACACGCGATGCCTCAGCTCGAACGTATGACGCAACGCGGCCAGGCGTGATCGGTGCTCGATCAAGTGTCAGCTCGGTGCGTTCGGTGCAGACCGAGCACGAGCCGGGACTCGGCCGCTTGCCGTGTGACGACAGATTGAGTTCGCACTCACCATCGTGCATGTGTGCGCAATTCATGACACACTGACCGAGAAGTTGCTGACGATCGTGCCGTCAAAGCCGCCGCCGTTGTTCTGGAATGACTGCGCATAGCTGAACTCTGACGGACAGAACATCGTGCCCGTCGCTGCCGCCGTCGCCCGGAAGCCCATCTCGAAACGCTCGGTTCCGCTGACGAACGAGTTCGTGTGAATCGGGAAGACGATTTCCCACGTGTGACCGCCGCCGCCCGGAATCTCATCGCACTTGATCGTGCAGCTTGGAACGTACACGCGCCCATTCTGGATCGTGCATGTCGCCGTGCCGGCCACAGTTGTATTCGTTCGCTCATTCTCCCACCGAAAGCCGCCGACCGTGGTCTGAGTTACGAGGATCGAACCAGAGACGCTAACCGTGTTGCAATCATTCGCGAGCGGCGGCGTCGTACCTGCTGGCTGAATGTCGAAACTGAAATTCACGAGATACGAGGTCGAACACGTCTCGCCGAGATCATTGAGGTCGCCACAGTCGGCCGGATCAGGCGGCGCGCAGCAATCCGTGCACGTGTCGAAGAACGTCAGGTTGAACGTGTTGTTGATGACGTCAAGGCCCGTCGTATCACTGATGAGCTCCGACGACGTCGAGACTTCGTAGCACACACCGTTGAACTTGAACACCAGCGACGGACCAAGGTCGTCAACGATCTCATCGGCGATGGCGACGAACTCGGGATTCGATTCGTCGCACGCGCACCGCTGAGCCTTGTACCACATGTCTCCGCCGTCGCAGCAGCATGCACGATGCAGGCTCACGGACACGTCCCGTCAACAGAAGTGATGCGGTTGATGATCCACGCTTCGACGGCTGTTGTTGTCGTCACCGGGATGAGCATGATCTCGACGATCGAATCCGCCGGGATCGCCTGAAGCGCGAATGTGCCGACGAGATTGTCCAGGTCGACGCCATTCCGGAGTATGCCCGTCGTCGTCGGGTTGTTCACTTCGGCGAGGTTGTAGGCATTGCCGAACACGGTGTCCGATCGACCGTTCGTAATGATCGACCAGCCGCCGTAGCCATCGGACTTCTTGTGCACTTCATCGAACGGGTAGCGCCATTGATTCGATCCAGCAGACGCCGGTGTCCCTGTGATCGCGAAGAACCGGTCATGCTGATTGGCCGGTGATCGGATGAAGATGCCATCAGCCGTGTGGACGACATTCGGTCCGCTGATGCTCAGCGCCTTGCGGAGCCCGGAGCGCACAAGGTTCTCGTCGCGAGCGGTGATCGCTTCCCCGCGCTTGACGTCGCCGAGGCGCTGGATGCGCGGGTCAACGCTCATGCCGCCGTCAGCCCCGGAATAGTCGTGAAGTCAGCCTGGACGTACACGCCGTTGGCAGCGACGAGCTCAGTGCCGCTCGAGTCGTAGATTGACTGTGGCGTTGTGAGATCACCACCGCGATAGAACTTGTTCCATCCGTCCGGCTTGTACTGCAGCGAGATCGGGAGCTTCCATGCGCCGGCTCCGTCCGTCGTGATCACGCGGCTCGGGTTGATGTTCCCACACAGCAGGGTGCCCGCCGCGAATGTCAGACCGAGTGTCTGACTGATGACGTCCGCCTGGTTGACCTTGCCAGTCAGCGCGAAAAGACCTGCCGGAAGCGCGGGTACCTGCAGGATGCTGAAATTCCAGTTCGCGCCCTGCACGAGTTTGCCTGGAGCTTCATCGATGTTGAGCGGGTCGTTCTGCGAAGCGTCCCAGAACAGCTTGCGATGGGGGAGCGTCAGGTACTCACCGAACGCATCAAGGCTTTCTTCTACCAGTACCTGGTCTCCGAGGTCCGATGAGAACTGAAACTGTGGGATCTCGTACGTGACGGACAGCTCAGCCTGCGGATAGGCGATCTGATCATTGCCACCGTCGCTGGACTTGCCGAATCCGCGAACATCAACCGACGTCACGAACGCGAGCGCAAAATCAGGGTATCGCGCAGGTTGCTTCACGATGATCAGGTTGCCGCTCGTGGCGAACGATCCGGTGAGCTGCTGCGCGAGCAGATTGCGCTGCGCCCAATCGCAGATGAGCGCGCGGCGCGCCGAGAACGTGCCGGAACCGAACGTGAACGATGACGCACCTTCAGTGCGCCATGACTCGGTGGGTGAGCCGTGCTTCTCTTCAAACGGAACCGTGATGACTGCCGGCGTGCTGGGCATCAGTCGAACCTCGCCTGGAATCCACTGTTGATTCCGGATCTGGAATCGATGAGTTCAGCGAGCTTCTCCTTGATGTCGTCGACACCCTTAGAGATCTTGCTTGTGTTCTTCGCGGTACTTGTTGCTGGATCGGTCACCGATAGAGCTGCCGTCTGTACGCGTCGAAACAGTGATTCGGGCGTGAGAATGCTGCCTGCCTTGGCAATAGCCTCTACGCCTTTGCCAAGCTCTTCGAGCTGAGCCGCGAATCGCTGCTGAATGTCGTCGACGACATCATCACCGAGGCCGAGTTCTCTCGCCTGCGCGAGAAGCCGGTCGCGATCGTCTTCCAGATTGAAGAGCTGGCGATCTTTATCACTCGCGCCGAATTGACGAAGTGTCTTCTCGAACTGGCGGCGATCTCGCTCAAGTCGTTCGGCGGCAAGCCTCTGCTTTTCAGCTTCTACTGCCGCGGCTGCATCATCGATTTCCTTCTGTCGCGCTTGCTGTTCGCGAATCGCCGCAGCATTCTGTTCGACGAGCCGCTCGCCTTCTGCAATCGTCTTCGCAAATTCCTCCTGAAACGCCGGGCCTTCGAGGAGCTCGATCTCCTTTCGCAGCTTTTCTCGAAGTTCGATCTGCTTCTCGAGCAGCGCGGCGATCTGCGCCTCTTCGGTCCGAAGCTGCTCGTAGGTTTCAACGCCGAGCACATCGAGAACCCCCGAACGTAGTCCACCGAGACTAAGTTCAGTCCGCGAAGCAAGTCGGCGGCGCACCTCTGCAATCCGCTCTTCCTGGTTCACGACGTCACGATTGAGCGCCGACAATGCATCGCGTGCTGCGGTGAGCTGCCCGCCGGCGGATGCCTCCTCTCGCAATCGCTTGGTCGCCTCGGCGAAGTCATTCGTCGCGTCGACGGAATCACGCAGCGCGTTCTCCATACGACGGATCTCGATCTCCGTCTGCCGGAGTGCTTCGGCCAATCCGATCACGACGAGGCCGCCAATTGCCGATACAAGAGCAAGCGCAGACGTTGTGGCTGCTTTCAACAGCAATCCGATTGTCTTCAGAGCAGCGATGACGCGCGGAAGGACAGCGAGGAGCGCGAGCGTCTTTGCAGCGAACTCGATATTCACTGCGATCGCTTCGCGGTTTTGTTTGATGTATTCAATCCACTCTGGCACCTGTTCTTTGAGTGTAGAAAGAAGGTCCTTGAGCTCTGGTAGGATTGAACTGCCGATTTCCTCGCCGGCCTCGCCAAGGAGATTCTTGACCTGAATCCACTGCCCTGTCGCGGTGTCGACCAGCGCAATCTCCTGCTCTAGCCCCCGCGCAACGAGTTGTTGAAAGGCCGCGAGCTTTTCTTGCTCCGTCTGCGCTTCGCGGATCGCAGGTACATAGCGATTCAACATCTCGGTTGAGCCCTCGCGTGCGAGCAGGGTCATTCGCAACATCGTTGGGTTCAGGTCGGAACCGAGCGCGTTGGAAAGTCCGATTGCATCCTTTGTTGCCTGGTCAGCGGCTTCCGCCGTCGCGCCCATGTTGATCGCCATCGCCTGCAGGTTGATGATCGCTTGGTCGCTGAACCGAGTCGTATCCTGCAGTGCCGCAGCTTGAGCCTTGAGCGTTTCAGCGTCTGCAATCCTCGCTTGACCGGTCGCCTTAAGCGCCGCCGTGAGCTTGCGCTCAGCCTCTTCTTGATCCGCTGCAAGCTTCAGCGCGCCGGCGACGCCAACGCCGCCGACAACCAGTGTTCGCCTTGCCGTTTGCGACAGTTCTTCGAGCCGGGCCTGAATCCGGTTCGACATGTCGGCGATGCGATTGATGCCCGCCTCGAACCCTTCCGAAGAAAGATCGAGCTCGACGAAGCCGCGGCCAAGACGGAAGATCGACATCAGGCACCGCCTGCCCGGCGCGCCGCCATCTTCTCTCGCCAGTCCGGATCTTGCACTGTCGGCGCGAGCCCGTTGGCGATCGCCTCATCGAGTGACATCTCGCCGGTCCCGCAATGTGATTCGAGCAGCATGAGTGCTTGCCTCGGCGTCATGCCCGCGATCTGCTGTGGCGTGTAGCCGAACTCGCGAGCCATCATGAACATCAGGACTGCGAAACTTCCTCCGCCTTGTCGTCGTTTCCCTCGGCGCTGTCTTTCTCGGATCGCTCCGCGTCGTCCGGTGAGTTCAGAGAATGGAAGATCTCCATCAGCTCGCCGGGGTCGCGGTATCGACCGATGGCATCAGTCCACTCTTCAAGCGTGACGTCATCATGCTCAGGCCGAACTGTCAGCCACAGCATGTACGTGATGCACGGAATCGAGGCCTGAATGCGACGCGACATCTCAGCCGCATCAGAGAAGTCTGCCGGGCTCAATGCGTACTTCATCTGTGCAGCCGTACGCATGGCGTACTCGACGGCGATCCTGCGATCGTCGCCCTTGACATCCGGGCCGGGCATGAGCAGTTCCTGCCCACGCACACGAATCCAGTTGTCGAGCTCGCCGAACGAACGGAAGTCCATCGGCGTCATCAGGTACGTCTTGCCGTCCATCTTGAACGGACGTGGTGCAGCGGTCGCCTGAGCAATATCAGTGGTCATGGCGTTTCCTCAGGTCAGGACGTGCTCGGCTTGGTGGTCGGTGCAGCGGTGGCCGCGACGTTGATGGTGTACTTGACCATGTCGCCCGGCGACGCGTTGACCGAAACGCTCTCGACGATGCCGGTAAACGCCCATTTGAGCGTGCCGTTCTCGAAGAACTCAAAACTGCCGGTCGAACCCTTCGACAGAATGCTGTCGAGTGGCGTCGTGTCATCCTGGACCGCGTTGATCGTCGCCGTGTAGTCATCCAGGCCATCGGCGCGCGTGTAGATGCCGCCCGACTTGTTCGTCGCATACCGAGCGGTGTCGCCACCCTCGTTGACCGTCCAGCTCTCGACCGAGCAGATGTCAGCGCCATTGAACTTGGCGTTGAAGTTCTTTCCATGAACGTCAGCCATCGGATTCGCCCTTTATGAAGTGCGGAAGATGATGCCGACCTCGACATCCGTATCGGTCGGGCTGCCCGCCGCGCGCGTGATCCGCAGCACGTCGGTCGATGAAGTGATTGAGTACGCGCTTGCACCAGGTGCCGCGAGCAACGCGAGACCACCTGGCGGAATGACGAGCGTGTCAGAGGTATTGCCGAACAGCGAGGCGACTGCATTCGATACAGCGCCGCCAACCTCAATCGCGGTGAGCGTGTCCTGGTTGCGGACGTAGATCGCGGCGATCTCGGCCATTGCTGCGATCGCATTACCGAACGGATCGGTCAGGCCGCCAATGAGGTTGATGTCAGACGACGAGCCGGCGCCGACGGAGATGAGGTCCGACCACACGCCGTCCGCCTGGTTCGCGCCGGTTCCCGACGCAAGCTCCTGAGCCTGCGAGACATTGACCGTGCTTCGCGGCGTTGAGAGATCGCCGGCGTTGGTGAGGATGCCCTCGAGTTGAACTGTGAAACTGCCTCGGCTGAATGCCATGCGTCTGCCTCCGTCAGCTCGTGGTACCGATGATGATGATGTCGTACGTCGTGTCCGATGGACTCCCGAGTCCACGAGCGATCTGCAGGATGTCAGCCGACCCGGCCGTGATGGCATACGGGTTGGTGTCGTTGCCGCAGTACAGCGCGAAGACCCCTTCGGGTCGCACGACAATCAGGTCCGACACATTGCCGAAGATCGTCGACACCGCATTCGTGGAGGCGTTACCCACACCAAGCGTCGTGTTCACCGTGTCGTTGTTCTTGATGATCAGCGCGCGAACGTTCGTGAACGTGATCGTTTCGCCGAGACCGTTGGTCAGGCCACCTGCGAGATCGAGATCCTCCGACGCGCCCGCAGCGAGCGTGCGACGGTCGTGCCACATCGTCTGTGCTTGGTTTGCGCCCGAGCCGTCGGTCAGCGTCAGTGCCAGCGCGAGGTTGGCGTTGGTCAGCGAGTCCAGGTCAGCAGCCAACCCGCTGGTGCCCGTGAGCTTCATGTCGACGCCGAGATTGATTGATCCGCTCAGTGCCATATCAGACTGCCTCCGCTGCCATGCTTTTGCGGTCCAGGTGCATCTGCACGTTGATTGCCATCAGGCCTTGCCAGCCTTCAGGCCCATCGTCTTCGTTGTTCCCAGGCGGCTCCGACTCGAACTCGATCGGTTCTGAGCCGATCGCCATCACGTAGTCGAGGCCAAAGTTGTCGATCGCGGCGATCGCGCGGTACAGCGCGAAGCGCACCGGATACATCTGCTCTGGCGCTACTCGGCTGCCGGTTCGAATGAACACGTTGTATCGCTCGACGTGCATCGCACTCTTGTTCGTGACACGCATCTCGTGAATGCCGCCAGACGGTGCAATCGTCAGCTCAGGCATGTCTGCGTCGACCTTCGCTAGATTCGATCGCTTGGCAGAAGACCGCTCATCACCGAACGAGACGATGTTGCCTGCCTCCACGTGCTTCTGCACGTGTGGCGATTTCCGGATGACGTCGACCAGGGCGTTGTAGACCTCGGTCAGCGGATCGACATCGAACGTCATTGCGGCACTCATGACGCGTTCTCCCGCATCATGCGACGGAGTGCGCCGCGCGCATCGCGCTTCATGCCCTGTGCCGTCGTTGAGTCCGGCTTGCGGAATATGCGGCGGCGGGGGAGTCGGCCGGCACCGCGATGGTGATAGTCAGCGATCTGCGCATACGACTTGCCGCCAGGATGCCGATTCTCAGTGAAGCCCACGCGAATGCCGCGAGGCACATCGCGGAACAGGTTTCCCGGCTGACCGCGGCGCAGACCAGCCTTCAGCAGGCCCGTGTCTACGAGAATCGCAGATCGCCGCTGACGTTTGCCGCGAACACGAGTGACACCGCCGCGACGCGCTCCGCCCTTACGACGGCCTCGCACCGTTGACGGCCGCAGCCGTTGCCAATCGCCACCGCCTTTACTGTTGCGGTCGAAGTCTGATCGCACCTGGCGAGCGTATCGCGTGCCCCACTGGCGCAGCATCGCGCGCACCGGTGAGCCAGAGCCGCCAGTACGAAGGCCAGCGGCGAGTTGCCGCTTCATACCCTTCAGCCCGTTGACATGGAAGAACGTGGCCATCAGCCCACCACCTGCGGAGTATCCGGCTGTGAGTTCACGAGTTCTGCGGCGAGTTTCGCCTGGCCACTGGTGTAGCGAGCGATGTCATCGAAGACGTCCTCTCGCATCTGTTCGATGCCGGTCAGCTCGTTCTGATCGAGCTTCATGTACACAGCACGACGATTGACAAGCCAGTGCCCAGCGAGGACCGCAGCCCATCGTTTCACCTGGTTCAAATCGCCGGCCGTCCCACGCAGCGGAATGGCATATCGACCGTCACGGAACAGATCGTCGACCTGCTGCTCGGCGTACGCGATCGATGCGTCGACGCGGTCGTCGTTGACCTGGGCATCATCGTTGTCCAGATTGGACCAGATCGCGACGTTGTTCACGCCGAACTCGACCTCGATGTCAGATCTGGTGATGTACGTGCCCACGGTCGATCCTCAATGAAAAATCCGGGCGGGCGTCAAACCCGCCCGGAAGAGCGCTGTTGCGCCACGACCTGTCGTGATTACGGCGCCACGTCGGCGATCATCACGGCGTTCGGCACCTTGATGACCGGCAGGAACGTGTCGCCTGCCATCTGCTTGACGCTGACCGGATCAGTCTGTGTCTCCGCGTACGAGAACGGGCCAGCCACCTCAGCGAGACTTGCGAGTGCAGCGCCCCCGTCGGACGTGATATTCAGGTTCTGCGGCACCGCGAACGTGCCTTCCAGGACCTCGAACCACGTGCGATCCGGTTCCGGAAGGAACACGATCGTGTCATCGCCGATCAGTGACTGCGCGGTGCCGTTCTGATCCTCGAAGAACATGCCTTCGTAGCCAGGCCACCAGGTCAGACCCATGAACCCGTCCGGGATGGACGCGCGGGATGCGCCTGCGTTGTTGTTCTGGCTGCGGTTGATCAGTTCCTTGGTCTGGTTGTTGTTCAGCAGGTAGTCCAGGATGTTCGCGCCATAGATGGCGTGGACGATCGGGTAGCCGGTCTTCTTGATCGCGGCTTCCTGAATCTTCTGCACGTGACGGATGATCGCGGTGGTTGCGGTCGCCCACGACGCATCGATGATGTTGCCAGCACCGAGCACATTGAGCTGATCCTTATTGCCAGCGGGGATCTCGAAGTCCACGGTGACCGCAGCACCCGTCGCGCTCGGCAGCATGTTGCCATCGCTGTCGAAGTGGATCGCGCCGAGACCGAATGCAGAGAACATCGCCGCGAGTCGCAGGTTGGTGAACAACTGGGCGAACTCGGTCGTCTGTCGATCGACCTCTTCTTGACCCATCCGCTGATCATCGCCGTTGGTGCTCTGCAGATTGATCAGCACAGACGCTGCGTGGTTGATGTGCTCAAACGTGTGCAGCAGCACAACGGGCTTGTCCTGCACGCCGGAGAGCGAACGCTTCTCAGATGGCGAGCCGTACTGCTGGATTCGCGCTGTCTTGCGCGTGCCGTTCACCTGCTTGTACTTTGCGGTGTTGCCCTTGACGGTCCGTCGAACGGGGTTCGCGAACAGTGCAGGGGGCAGCTTGCCCGAGTTCAACCCGGGCGTCACACCTTGAATGAGGCCGGTCAGATTGCGACCGCCGATGATCTGCTGCAATGTCTTCGCCATCGTCAATACTCCGTTCGGCGTTGGGGTCGTGGCGCGTCAGCGGAGCGTTGCGAAATCAAGATCACAGAAGGTGATCAAACGTAAACGTGCCGAGTCCATCGGCGTTGAGCTGGCCAACCAGCCACGCCTGAAGCGACGTGTCGGACGGCCAGTCGATGATCTGGGACGAGTCGAGCATGCCGCCGATGAGCGGCTTCGGGAACTCGACGTCGGTGTCGAGATTGTCGTGGTCCGTCACCTGAATGCCGTAGCCGTCATCGACCAGGCACTTCGGCGTCTCGGAACCGTCAGTCGGCTGAATGAACGAGCCGGCAACGAAGTCGGCGCTGGTCGCCGTGATCGTGATCGCACCAGTCGACGTGTTGACCGCCGAGAACGTCACCGTCTCGGTGGCGACCGTACCGGCCGCAGTCGGCGGACCGGTGATCTTGAACGTGCCGGACGAACCGATGCGACGGACGATCTCGGCCGCCACGGCCGCGGGAACCGTCATGGTGGTCGTCACGACCGCCGTATCGTGCAGCGCGGCCAGTGCACCGAGGAAGCTCGGAGCGTACTTGCCGCCGCTCGTGATCTTGCCCATCACCATGCCGGCACGGAGCACATCGGTATCGCCGGTGTTCCCGGTGTCCCGCGCATTCGCGCCGTCGATGATCTGATATCCGTTGGCCCATCGAACGCCTTGGTCCGACTTGCGGACGATGCGCTGAACAGCTTCGCTGCCCGACTTGATGCCCGGCGTTCCGACGACTGGATTCATACTCATGGTTTGCTCCGATCCGTTGATCTGCGGTCATGGTCCGCGTTCGTTCAAGCAGTGGTGCCGGTCTGCGCAGCGATGCGAGCCTTCATGTCAGGGTCAGCACCGCTTTCGCCACCAGGCGTCTGGCGACTGAGTGCCATCACGTTCTGATTCCCGGTCTGCGTACCGGTCTTCGGCGTGGCCTTGTTGCCTTCGAGCGCCTGGATGATGTCACGTGCGTACGGCGCGGTCAGGCCAGCATGCTTTGCTGCACGCGTGCTGAGCGCGATGGTGTTGCGGCTTCCCTTCTTGCCGAGCAGCGATGCGGCGAGCTTTTCACTCGTCGCCGGATCGATCTGGCCATCGGTCACGAGGCTGTCGAGACGATCCTGAAGGTCTTCGGCGCGGTCTTCGACAGCGTCTTCGTCAACCTCAGGCTTGTCGTTCTTCGGGCCAGCTTCGACCTTGGCCTTCAACGATTCGATCGTGTCGTCGCGATCCTTGAGCTGCGACTCCAGATCGCTCGCCTTCTTCGAGCCAGCAATGACCGGCGTCAGCTTCTCGACCGCGTTTTCTTCGGTCAGTCCGTCGATGCCCGCGGCCTCGCCGATCTTCTTCAGGATGTCCATATCCGATCCCTTCGTGCTCAGTGGGAGAATCCGCACGTCGCGACCCTTGGCGGTGCGTGATGCGGCGATTCTGTCTTGACCTCGGACCACCGGTTCAGGTGTCAAAGCGATCCGCGTGATCGCCTCACCGAACTCAGTGCCCGAGCTGTCTGCGACGTCCGGCTCGATCTCGACGCTGACGAAATTCCGATTCGCCGCGGCGATCGCATCTTCACCAACCATGTCGAGCCTGGCGACGAGCGATCCGTCGCGAACGTCGATGCCCTTCATGTAGCCCATCGTGCTCTTCGCGGACGTTGCGAAGTGCTCGTCAACGACCGGAATTTGCATTCTCGCACCGAGCATGCGGTTCGCCCGGTCGCGGTACTGCTCCATCCGTTCGCCAGTGACGTCCAGCGTCCAACCGTCGTTGGGATGAGTCAGCTTCTCCTCGCGCAGAAGCACCGCCTCGAATGACTGCACGGGCGAGCCGTTGTCATCCTTGCGGCGATCACCGACAGCCTTCAGGCCGTGCCGGTCGAGCGAGATGATGGTGTCGATCTTCACGCCCGGAGTATCGGCCGCGAATCGGCCGTGTCACGGGCGAATATCCGAAGGTTCGATTCTGGTTCGATCCTGTTCCAGTCGAACAGGCCACCGACCAATGCAGGAGTGCATAACAAATTGCGGTGCGGAAGAGCTGAAGTCTGCTTGACAACCGTTGAACTTGGCACCGAGAATACCGGAGCACAAGGAGAATCCGGTTCCATCTTCGGCATGCAATCACAAGGGAGACGTGACGCCAATGGTGGCGTCTGAATCAAGGAAAGGATTTGCCCCGCTGACGACATTTACGCGATCAACCCCCTGACCTTGACGGGTCTCCGCGTTTGCCCGGACCGGCTCCATCATCACTTGTCGCCGATCGTCAGCACCCCCCAAGAAACACAAAACCCTGTCATGCCAGAGTCCGCGCGAAAACGCGCGGGAACGTCTGTGTACATGATCTAATAGAAATCGACCGGCGATGAAGTTCATCGGCCGGCCGGTAGTTCGATCCGAAGCGTTCGATTACGAGTCACGCGCTGCGGATCCATACAAGGACCATAATAATGGCCAGCGCGATCCAAGCGTTCTTCGAAAACCCATTGTCCCTCAATAAACTTGCCGGACTCGCCCTCTTCGCAGGTGTGCGCGATCCCTCGTGCTTCAGCGGAATCGGGTATTGCCTGATCCTCGCAGCACTTGTGATCGCTGCGATCTGGGACTCGCTGTTCACTGGCAGCCGCAATCGCGGCGAGGATTCTGATCAGCGAGATCAGCCCCCCGACGGGTAATCGTGCATCCCCACGACGCAGCATCGTGTTCGACGAGACCGTCGTCCACGAGGTTGCTGATATGGCTCGTCACGGTGGATTTCGCACGTCCGATGTCAGACGCAAGGTCTGCAAGGCGTGCGGATCCGCCGCGGCGGTGAAGCGCCAGCAGTGTTCGGAACCGCCCGCGTACGTTCGGCGGGAATGACATCGACGCTGCGCGCGCCTGTCGCATGTTCAGCACGTCACGGTTGAACCGGCCAGGGTTGTACTGGAATCCTGGATCAGCCTGCGGCTGCACGATGATGCCGTCCACATCGACCGGCTCAGGTTGCACGACGTTGATGACCGGATCGTCATTGAACACGCGGATGAGGATGCAACGACAGTTGTACCCGTTGGGCGGACGATTCTCGTTCCAGAAAGGATCGTCGACCGGAAGCGTGATGTTGTCCATCGCCGCGTGATTCGGGCGCACGCGATCATCGCCGACGGTGCGATACGTGTAGCCCCAGAGGATCTCGCGGATCGCGGCATCCTGATCGGCATTGTCTTCGCCCGCGGACCACGCAAGCCGCGTGTTGGTGCGGTACAGCGTCTCGAGCGCCGACGTCGAACCTGGCACAACACCAGCACTCCGGAACGCTGTTCGCAATCGAGCGACGGCAACTGGAACGGTCTCGGCCACCGTGATCGACTCAGATAGCGCGGCGACAGCGGGGAGGATCAGCGATTGGAGCTGCTGGAAGATCGACTTCGCTCGCTCTCCGTATTGCCGGCGAAGTGCATCGACATCTCGATCGTTCAGCTCGAACCGTGCTTCGATGCCGCTGGTGACCTGGTCGATGCGGTCGAGAGCCAGACGGTTCTGGCGGCTTCGCTTCACCGCGCGTTCGGCTTCCTCGAACACATCAGCACGCCCGAGCAGGTGGCCGGCAACCAGCGTGTCTGCCATGTCCGCTTCGAATCGTGATTGCAGGTCGCGCGGCAGTGACGGGCGGCGGCCAGCTTCGGTGTCAGCGATCAGCTTGCGCTGCACATCGAGCATCATGCGTGCGGTGCGTCCGACGCGAGTCAGGCCCAGAGCGTCAGCCTCATCGCTCCGCTCGTCGGCACGGCGGATGTCGGCGGCTGTGGGCATCAGGCAGTCTTTCGTCGTCGGGACGCGCGTTTCGCAATCATGCTCAGCGCGGCGGTCGTGAGCGGTTCGTCTTCATCCAGTGGATCAGGCTCGATCGGGTCTGGCGGCAGGTCTGCAACGTCGCGCGTCGGGACGCCGAGCTTCTCGAGCGCGCCTTCGAGATCGAGGATTTGCGATGCACGCACAACGTTGGTCGGCGATGTCATCGCAGCGAGCGTCATCTCCTTGATGATCTGACGCTTCTCATCGATGAGCGGTTCGGCCTGGATCTTCACCGAGCCGACGGCCTCTTCACCGAAGTTGTAGAGCAGCAGGGGATCGATCGCGAAGTCGTTGATGCACTGCGCGAGATCGGCGTTGAACATCTCCGCAGACTCAATCACGACATCGGAGTGCGTCTCTGAATCAGCCTTCGTCCCGTGCTCACCCTCGAACGCAGCACGCTCCGGCACCAGGCGACCACGCGCGAGCAGCTTGTCGTAGTACATGAGCATGTTCGTGAAGTCGTTGCCGTACTGGCCATTCGGCTCCATGAAGTCAATGACCCATGCACGCAGCTTGTCGATCGGTACGCCACGGTTCGCCAGTTCCGTCGCGAACTTCGCCAGGGTGTTCGGCATCGTTACGCCGTGGCCCTGGTCGATCATCTTCAGCAGCGTCTGTGCGATCTCGAACGTCGTCTTCGTGTTGCCGTGCTTGTCCTTGCCTTCACCCTCGGGGTACTGAATCAGCGGCTTGGCACCCGCGGCACGGCTGGCGTACTTGTCCATGCGATCGAGGGTTCGGCGCCATCGATTCCACACGCCACACTCGCGAAGGTTCTCGAACTTCGATCGGCCGTACCACTCGTGGCCAGGCTCGCCGCTGAACGCGAACCAGAATGCGTTCTCGGCCGGAAGCTGCACATCGCCATTCTTGATGCCGCGGAATCCACCGTCTTCCTTGTCGATGAGCGGTTCGCTGATGTCGACGAGCAACGGCTTCATCTTGCGATAGGCAAGGGCCAGCCGACCGTTGACGCGACGGATTTCCCAGACCTTCTCGAACGGCGTGAAGCCGAAGTCGAGCGATCGCACGCATTCACGCACGATGCTCTGCATCATCGGATCGATGACAGCACGCACGAACTCGACGACATTCTCATCCGTGTCACCGACGCCATCGATGCTCCATGTTGTGGAGCGAATCGGTGCCGTCTCGATGACGTTGACCAACGCCAGCGTCGGATTGGCCCGCATCTTCCGATACGTGTCGAATGTGCCGCGATCTGGAGCCACACCGAGCCCGCCGCCCGTCAGCGAGAATCCGACATCAGCAATCGACTGAATGCCGGTCTTCTCGCCGGGCGCAGGCATGACTTCACCTGCCGGTTCAGGCGCAGACGATCGGTTCAGGTGAACCGTTCTTCGAGTTGGCACCATGCGTGACACGATCAGTCCTCGTCAGGCTTATCCATCGGCGATGCGCTCATTGCCGTTTCCGGTGTCTCCTCAGTCGGCTTCACCGGCTCGACGACTTCGACGGCCGGATCGTCCTGTTTGGCGAGCATCGCCGCGTGACGCATTCGAATCTCATGGACACGTCGGTTGATCGCGTTGGCGTCCGCAGCGAACACGAGCGGACCGCCACCACGGTTCTCGAGGATGAGCCCGTGCGTCTTGCAGACGCGCCCGAGGTCTGCGAGGAACGCCGCTGATTTCGCTTCACTTGCCAGCATCGTCGCCTCCCTTCGCATCGGTGGCATCGCCCTTGTCGTCATGCTGATCGGCATCACCCGACTGAGCGTCACCGTTGGCTGTCGTCTGGTTCGCATCGTCGGTCTCCGGCAGGACGGCGCGCAGGTCGTTGATGAGATCGACACATCGATCGTGGGACGCGTCGAGGTCGGCCGTGTTGATTCCGCCCATCTCGCAAGCCTGCACGACCTTGTCGGTCATCAACGAGCTGTGGTCCCACATCGCGACGAGCGTCTGAGCAACGCCGCACGCGAAGTCGTTGCCGGCCGTGACCTGCTCGAGCAGCAACTCGTTGACCGAATCGGACGCGAGTGCAAGCGTCTCTCCGGGCACCTCGAAGGGAGGGACGAATCCGCCGTTCAAGATGCCGGTCGCCTTCTCGACGGTTGCTTCAGACCAGTGTCCGCCTTCACGCATCACATCGATCAGCTTGGTTGCCGACATCTTCGGCTTGATGTGCATTGCTGCGATGTCGATCTTCTGGCGACCCGTACCAGCAGCACGCATCGCATCGAGTAGTTCGTGTGCGTTCATCTTCTTCGTTGTGGTCATCCTTGATTCCTTACACGTTGAATTGGCCGAGCGACGCATCGACTTCGATGCGCACTTGCCGCTCGTACTCCACGAGGTAGCCGAACGCATCGCCCGCGTGTGTCCATTCACGCTTGGTCTTATCGATGTCCGAGCCGTCCTCGACGAGCTTGTTGTTCTTCAGGTCGTACCTCAGCCGCTCACAGCACCGCGCGATACGAGCGTGTCGTCGCCCCTGCACATCGCACAGTGCGTCGTTGACAGCGCTGAGCCGCGACACGACTGCGGGATGGCTTGCCTTGACGCGCAGAGAGAACGGGATGCCAAGCGATTGCAGTCCCTTGCCGAGCACCTGAAACCGGTTCATCCCGGTGGTGTCAGTTCGGTTGCGTCCGGACGGATCGCCATACACTCGAAGTTCTGGCCAGCGGAAGCCGCCCTGTGATGTGATCCAGCGATCGAAGGCCGTGATCAGTGATGGACCATCTTCACCCGGCGGGCGCACGATCGACATGGCGAACTCATGCAGCTCATGTGCGATCAGGAACTCATCCTCGAGCGGATCGTACTGACCGATCAGGCCGTGCATGCCCGGATTGATGTTGAAATCCAGGGCAAGAACGAGAGGAAGGTCGTCTCGAAGCTCAACGCTATCTTCGACGTTACGCTCGCTGAAGTTCGGATATGCGAGGTTCGAGCCGCCTGAACGTGGCCGCTGCTGGAACATGGCGTCGAACACATTGCCAGGCATGTCCCGACGAATCCGATCACAGGCTTCGCGGTCGAAGCGCTCAGGGCACAGCGGATCGCCGATCTCGCGGCCGAGCGGATCATCGTCTTCGGCAATGAGTGGAAGACTGATCTGCATCCACTCCGTGTCGTCTTGAGCGAGCAGGTGGCCCGTGAGATCGTCTTCATGCCATCGCTGATGCACAACGATGATTGACGCATTCGGCTCCTTGCGAGACATCAGTGTCGACGAGAACCACTCGATGACGGCTTCACGCTGGCGATGGCTGTGCGCTTCCGCCCAGTTCTTGTGCGGGTCATCGACGATGCACAGGTTGAAGCCGACGCCGATGAGCGATCCGGCCATCCCTGCCGCGATCATGCCGCCGCCCTCCGGTGTGTGCCAGCGCCCGACCGCCGTCGAATCTTTCCGAAGCTGAAGCCGCACCAGGTCGTTGGTTTCGACTTCATTGCGAAGCCACCGCCCGAATTGCTCTCGCGCGAGATCCGCGGCGTAGCTGACGAGCATGATCTTGCGAGACGGATCTTCCTCGAGGTGGTGGAGCGGGAAGTATTTGCTGAACGCGTCGGACTTGCCGAGACGCGACCCGACATTGAGGATGATCCTCGCGTTGCCTTTGCGAACCTCGCTATGCACGATGCCCATCGCGTACTTGATCCACGCGTATGGGTACCAGCTTCCGCCACTGATGCGGTGTGCGTACGTGTCCGGAAAGAGCCGCCACGCATCCGAGATGTCATGCGGCAACTCAAGATGCACGCCCGTTCCCATTGTGATGGCCATTCGACGTCGTGTCGACGGATGGCTCTGTCAGGTCTGACTGTCGTTCAGCGATCTTCCGTAGCGCCTCCAATGCCTCGGGGTCGTCTTGGAAATCACGTACCGAAATTCCAACATCGATCGGTTTTCCGCCGCCGCCGGTGATCTCATGCTGCTGTGCAGGTTCGAACTCACGGGGGAAGCGTCGACGCAACAGCTCGAACACCGAACGGTGATCCCGAATCTTCCGCTTCGTCGTCGTCGTGGTGACGCCGTCTGGTCCGTCGGCTACTCGCTCCTCTTCCGTGTCGTATCCCGTGATCTGCTCCATTGCAGTCGTGAGGAGTTGCTGCTGCAGTTGAGCCTCAGCTTCACGTACGGCGTTCCGGAAGTCCCGGTACATGGAGTCCCGACCAGCCTCTTCGTCGGCTTGGCCCTGCTCCGTCCACCGATGCATCGTTGTTCGGCCAATGCCTGCGAGGTCACACGCGCGACGCACGTACATACCGGCTCTCACCGCCTTGACGATGATCTCCTGAACTTCGGGAGTGAGCTTTGCGTGGCGTCCCATGTCGTGTGTGCCGCGTCCTTGCGGCCCTCTGCTTCCTTGCTACCGCGTGAAATACTTGGCGACGCGAGTCTGTCGGACCGTGGTCTTTCGTGTATCCGAACCCGTGATCTCAGTGGTGAGCGTGTACGACTCGTCCTCGTTGAGCGCAGTCGTCGACGGGATGACGACGTCGTAGACGTTCGGGATGTCAGTTCGTGCGACGCCGGTGATTGCCGATCCGATCGTGTTGCCGTCCTTGTCGCTGAGCGTCGCTGTGAGGGTGGCCCCGTTGTCCGGGAGACCCTGCAGGTTCTTCAGCGTGAACGCGACGACCACGTCAGTTCCGATCCAGAATGCCTCTGCGGTTGAGCAGCTCACACGATGTCCCCGCGTTCTGGTGTCTTGACTTCAACCCGTGCCGGATCGGTGGCAGGCTTGATCGACGAATCAACTCCCTCGGGCGTCCGTGAGGCTGCTGCGATGTCGGACGGTGCATCCACGTCTGCGTTGAGCTGCGATGGCGTGCCGATGTTGCTGCTCACGATGTCTGTGCTGCCTGTTGGTGTTGATCGCACGATGAGCCGCGGCCTGCGATCTTCGTCCGGATCTTCTGTTGCGTGGATGAGCATTGATCCACTGCCGATCACTCGGATCATCAGGCGGACCATTCCATCGCCGTTGTTGATCTGCGGCTGAATGAGCGATGCGAGATCTACGATCGTGCGTTGACCCGCTGCGGCCGGCGTGAGTGTCACACTGGCTTCATCGGACAGGTCAATATCACCGCCCGGATTCGCCCACGGCGCGTTCCACGTCGCATCCAATGCGTCGAAGTCTGTCGTGACACGGCTGATGCGAATCTCAACGTCGGAATCGGTCTGCGCCGCCTGGTACAGACGAAGCGTTGCGTCGATGACCTTCTCTCGCCCGATCTCAGTATCGAACTCGAGCAGGATTCGTTGCTCGATCGGCATGGGTCCGCCCGAGCGGGCAAGCGTCATCGGCGTGATGTCCGCGAACCGCGTGTCCGGGCCGGAAGAATCGATGTACGTGTCGCCGACGGCGAATGTCGCTGATGTGCTGGTCATGAATCAGATGTCCGATTTCACGAGGATGTTCCAGGTACCGCCGCCGATGAGCGGCGCGAGCGCGATGCCGGCGAGATTGCCCAGGTCGGGGAAGATGATCTCGGCAATGCTGTCGTTCGCCGGGCTGTGGACGAGATCGGAAACGCCGTACGCGGCAATGCGATTCGTCCAGTACGCGGAGACCGATCCCCACACCATCCCGTCGGCGAATCGCTCAGTGCTCGGCACGACGGAGCCGTCGATGCCCGTCAGTGAACCGAGCGTCGATGTCAGACTGCCCATGAGAGCCGTCATATACAGCGGCGAGCCGGTGACCTCAGCGCCGTCGATAGCGCGGCGCGTGATCGTCTCGACCGCGTAGATACCCATGACCATGGAGCCGTCCTCGGCGGATGTCCCGACCACGCGCAGTGACATGCCAACTCGACTGTTGGGAATGAACAGTGTCGGACGATCCGTCGTTTGTGCGTCGGGCGGCACGACTGCGTTGCTGAGGTTCTCTGACGCAACGCGCTGCCATTGTGTTGATTCTGGTCGAGGCATGTCTGAACTCCGTCATGCTGCGCGACGTCGACCTGGACGACGAAAGTCACGTCCCCGGAAGGGCTTTGAAGATGAAGTGGGGCGGCCGGATTCCATGTCCGCTTGCAGGATCGCCCACCATGCGTCGGCAACAGCCTGGCTATCGAGATGCACGTTGGTTGCACCGAGACCAGCGACCAAGTCGCGACGGCGGTACATCGACGAGTAGCACATGTTCGCGGTCTCGGTCGCGAGCTCGTGCAGCACTTCGTCTTGGCGCCCGAAGTTGTCGTCGGGTTCTGGGTTGGCCGTGCCGCCGTGCGGTCCGATCCACCAAATGACAGGCAGATCACGGCCTGCACGCGTGTACCCGGCATTCCACCGCGCGACGAGCGTTGCGCACTTCGTCTTGTATGCCGCGATGTTGGCGGAACTACCTTCGCCGCCGTCATCCATGAACGAGACGATGATGATCTTCGGGAATTTCTTCAGCGAGAGGATGTCGTCGATCATCGCGTCAGTGAACGGACGTCCTGCTTGCTGTCCGGCAGAACCATCGAGATACGTCGGGTTGATGCCGTTCGCAGAAACGGCACCGACGAAGTCGAATCCTGCTGTGGCTTGCGAGTCGACGAATCCCCACTCGATAAAGTCATGCGAGTGACCGCTGATGTCAGCTCCGACGTGATAGATCGACATGCCGGGGAACGAACCGACGGGGCAGGTGTTCGAGCTGAAGTTTGAGCCTTCAGCGATCTGCCACGTCGTGTGCACTTCGTCGGCGTCGATCACCGTGTCGGCTGTCATCTGCGTGCCGGGCGCAGAGCCGCCGCCGGTGAATGCGCCGTCTGAGCTCGCCTTCGGTGCGGCCCAACCGCGGAAGCGCAGGATGTTCGCGATGGAGTCGCGACTGCGGTGCATGAGCCGCATCTCGAGCTGCTTGCCTTCGTACCACGGTCCGTCTTTGTAGCCGGGGAAATCCGTTTCGGGACTGAGGCCAAACGCGAGACGATATTGGAACGTCGAATCCCAATCCCAAGATGCGATGCGCGTCATGTCGACGTAGCACAAGCGGTCGGGATCGCCGTACGTTCCACCGCCTTGATCGGTGAAGTCGATCACGCTCGACGGCATGTCAGTCTGGTTTGAGTTCACGTGAACGGCGACGCGGACGCCACCTGGCGATGCTGACGTGACAGCGTTCGAGATGCCTGAGCAGGGCAATGTATCGCCCATGATCACGGCGCCAAACGGCGCCGCGGACCAACCGCGACGAATGGCCGTGCACACGGATTCACCGTTGAACGCGGCGTCGTCGTAGGGGTGATGGTTGCCATATGAATCGCCGACGACCATCACCGGAACGATGGACGTGGCTGCCGCGACCGCGGCTGCGTACAGCAGGTCCATGCCCGTGTTGTCAGTCGGTGCTTGCGGCATCTGATTGCGCGGCGAGCCGTGCCTTGGCAGCAGCTACGTGTGCATCCCATTCGTTGTTCGTGGCGTCGAGTTCATCGCGAAGCTGTTGGCGCTGTTCGTCCGTGATCACACCTTCGGCTTCGGCGGTCTCTATGTTGTCGCCGATGAGCTTGATGATCTCACGTACGCCGCTAATCGCTGCTGAGATGACGAGCGGATCGGTCATGGAACTGCCTTTCGAACTCAGCGACCGCCACATCGACAAGTCGCAGCGTGCTGGTGGTGGGGTTCTCGTTCGCTTCGGCGATGGCTGCTCGAACCGGACTCTCGATCTGGTCAAGACCAACGAGATCCTCGTCGGATATCAGGCCTGCCGAATGCGCGATGATGACCATGCGGCGCGTCGAGTTGAACAGCCGCGTTGCTTCCGCAACGCCAAGGTCTGCCTGCTGCTGCTCAGTGAGATCGGCTCGGACTGACGACGAAGTACAGCCAGGCAAGATCGCGAGCAGGGCAACGGCAGTGATGACGCAGAGATGCCACCGCCTCATAGCGTCACCGCCTTCTTCGCCTTGATACGACCGTACAGGCCAACAATCATCGCGACGGTTGCCACGATGTGATACCAAGCGACCTCGATGGACTCGCCGACAGCCTGAGCCTCGTCCTGCGTGACGCTTGGAAAGAACACGGCAAACACCATCACCAGAATCCCGATGATGGGCGCCACAGTCCCTTTCGACATGTACCACGGCTTTGAGTCGTTCATTGCGGCCCTCCTGGCCTAGTCGCCACTCTTACGAGCAAGGTCCATGACATCGCTGCGGACGCCACGGACCTCGTCGTAGATCTGATCCAGTCGTTTGTTCGTGCTCTCGCTGTGCTCGTCGATCAGCCTGGTGTTCGCCCGGATATCAGCGGAGTTCGTTGCCTGCTGACGAGCATTGCTGACGACTGCGCTACCGAGCGTGATTGCCATCGTCAGGATGATGCCGACGAGCGCGATGAGGATCTTGGTATCGATCCCACCTCGAGCGCTTTCAGATTGCGTAGTCATCGTGGTGCTTCCATGCACGTGCGTTTCCAGCGCACACTATGAAGCACATCGGCGACAGATCAATCGCTACGCGACCTTGCTCGGGTGACTTTCGGTATGCAAAATTGATTTTCCTGCCGGCGTGAGTTGCAGCGAGCGCGATTGTCGCGGTTCCTTCGAGAGCATGCCCTTCCTGATCAGCGCCTCGACGTGTTCGAATGCCGTCGTCAGCGCGGCATCGATCGAAAGTGCAAGCTCGCGGCACGTCGGCGGTACACCGTGCTGGTGCGTCCATCGTTCCACGTGGAACAACGTCTCGTATTGGCGGGGCGTGACGGTCGCTGAGCGATCCTCAAGCTGATCAACGCGACGTTGCAACTCGCGATTCTCACGTCGAAGTCGACTCAGTTCGGTTTCGTTCGGTGTATTGGCCATCCGTGGCGTCCTCATGATCATGCTGCTCGTGCCTCGCGCTCTGCAATGGCGTCCAGGTTGTCAACGAGCTGGTTCCAGGCGTCGAGGCTCGGGTTGGGGTTCGACCAGGCGATCGCCGTGTCGACGCGCTTCAGACGCAGGATGTCGAGCACGTCGGCGGTGGGGAGGTACTGTGAACCCTGCCCGTCCATCGCGAAGTACGGCTCGCAGATCGACGGGTCGTTGCCCCCGAAGCTGTGGATGCAGCTCGAGACCTTGTCGAGGTTGAACGCTGCTGAACCGCGATACAGCACCGGCTGCGAGAGCGGCTCGTCACGCGCCGACGTCGACTCCATCCAGTGGTGCTCCGGCTTGTCGTCAGTGTGGCGTGCGAAGCGGGCAGGGTGCTGCCCGTCATAGCGTTCGCTGGTGATGTAGTTGCCGCACTTGCAGTCAGGCCAGACCAGGTTGATCTGCTCGTAGAGCTTTCCGAGCGTGGCTTGCGCACGCCTCCAGACTTCGCCCTTCCAGTAGTTCACGAATCGATGATTCAGCCCGCTGTGCCATGCAGCGTCAGGGAACGGAGGCGCCATGAACGCATGTCCCTCGCGCAGCCACGCTTCGAACAGCTCCGGCATCGTGTTGCCACCATCGTGCGGGTATCCGCTCTCCGGCCACGGGATCTGCTCGGTGTCGAAGTACATGCGCGACGGCGATGGGATTGTGTCGACCTCGCGCCGCATCGCTTCGAACGTGACCAGGAAGTCCATCAGCCAGATGCGGCACTCTTGTAGCCCTGCATCGAAGACAGGAGTGGCGTGCCAGCGACGCGCAGCATCGCGGTCGACGAGCCCGTCGTCAGGATGATTCCAGAGTGCAGTGCGGTGGGGGCCGTACAGCAGGTGTGTCTTGCGATTCGGCACGAGGAATCGGCTGTCCGGTAT
>JBCCFX010000001.1:0-69284 GCA_039029515.1 Planctomycetota bacterium | reverse complement strand
CTCAGTCGGGTGATCTCGCAAACTGGTCCGTCGGACTGGTGAAAGTACGCTGCGCCCGGATTCGCGGTCACCTGCCGCTTGCCGGCGTTGATCAGCTCAGGATCACCGTGACCGGCTTCCGGCGATGGTCCCATGCCAAGCAGGCCGTTCTCGGTGTGGTAGATCAGTTCACGGCCCTCGGGAACAAACTTCGCAACGAGTTCGGGAATCCCGATGCCGAGATTGACATAAGAACCGTCGGCGATGTCCTGCGCCACGCGCTGCGCCATCTGTTCTCGCGTCCATCCGACTGGTGCCGACGACGTCATGGATACGTCACTCCCTGGGCAATCAGATCTGATTCGTGCGCCGGTTCAACAACTTCGACGACCCGTTCGACGAAGATTCCCGGCGTCACGACGGCTTCAGGATCCACCTCGCCTGGCAACACAATGCGTTCGACCTGTGCGATGGTCACCGCGCCTGCCATCGCCATGAGCGGCGCGAAGTTCCGCGCCGTTTTGTTGTAGAGCAGATTGCCATGCGTGTCCGCGACCCGACTCTTGATCAGGGCAAAGTCAGCCGTCAGCCCATGCTCAAGGACGCAAGCCCGGCCATTGAACTCACGCTGCTCCTTGCCTTCACCAAGCGGTGTGCCAACGGCCGTCGGCGTAAAGAACGCCGGGATGCCTGCGCCGCCTGCACGAATGCGTTCAGCGAGTGTCCCTTGTGGGACAAGTTCGAGCTTGGTGAAGCCGCTGCGATACAGCTCCGGGAATACCGTGGAATTCGCGGTGCGCGGGAAAGAGCAGATCACCTTGGTGACCCGCTTCGCCTTGAGGAGCGCCGCAAGACCGACTTCACCGCTGCCACAGTTGTTGCTGATGACCGTGAGATCTTCAGCGCCCTGATCAATGAGCGCATGAATGAGCTCGATCGGACTGCCGGCTTCGCCGAATCCACCAATCAACACCGTCGCGCCGTCGAAGACGTCCGCCACTGCCTCGGCCGGACTCCCGATGCGCTTGTCGATCATGTGGTTGCCTTCACGGGCGCTTCACCTGTCTTCGCCACGCGCGTGTAGTCGAACAGGCCGGCTTCATCAAAGAGCACGCGATCTTCATAGTCGTTGAACCAGATCGCTTCCGGATTGCGACCCACAATGCAGACCTTGCCGCGATCAGGTGCACTACCCGCGTTGCGCAGAATCTTGAAGATCACCACGCCGTTTTCACTGCCGGCGAGACCCGGAATCGGCTCGTTGGTCACGGCATTCACTTCGGTCTTACCCTTGTAATGCGTGATCGAAAGCCGGGCGTGGTTTTCAATGCCTGACAAACCCTTCTGTGATTCATTGAGCGTTTGCCATGCCGTTTCGATCGGCACGTTGAACGACTTGTACGCGACAATATCGCGCCCACAGAAGAAGTAATGATTCTCAGCGCCTGCTCGCTTCAATTCGCGCTGCATGATGCGAAGTGCGCTTGAATCGTCGTTGATGTTTCGAATGATCGGTGACTGGTTTTCAACCGTGAGCCAGCCGCGCGACACGAGGCCACGCATCGCCTTGTCTGTATCCGGCACCCATTGTTTGAATCCCTGCCCATCCACGATGTAATTGCCTTCCTCGTCTTTGGCGAGGAATTCATCCGGATGGTTGAAGTGAACCATCATGTGCAAGCCGACCTGCGGATACGTTTCGTGGAATCGGTCAAGCATCGCAAGGAACGGTGCATCGAAGCGCTTCGGATAGAACGCCATTTCCTTCGTACCGATGCGAATCGACTCGACGCCGGCTTCCGCCAACGCAGCGAGCCACGCCGCAATCTTTGAGTTCGTCAAGACCATGGCATCGCCGCCGGAGAGCAGAATCTCGCGCAGCTTTTCGCGTCCACTTTCGGGATGCACGCCACCGTTGCGAGCAACGATCTCATTGTGCTCACGAATGTACGCCGTGATGTCCGGAATCGTCGCCAGGCCTTTCTTGGCAACAGTGCCGTCCTGTCTTTCGATTTCCTTGCGTGCGATCAACTCTTCGCGATAGCAGAAGCGGCAATGCGCTGAGCACGTCGAGATCACGTACATCAGACCCATTTCATACTTGTGCAGCAGCCCTTCAACGGGGCTGTAGTCCATCTGATACCCAGGATCTTCCGAACCTTCGAGATCGTTGGTCTCGGTTGGATTGCCCTTCACGATGCGCTGCAGGAACGGGCTCTTGCGCGCCAGCTCGTGATAGTGTCGTGTCAGCTTCACCGGCATGCGCTTTTCGACATCGCGCTCAGTGCCCTTCAATTGGCGAAGCTTGACGACTTCATCTTCGTTGTAGAAGGACAGCATGTCCTCCGGCGCCTTCTTATCAAAGAAGGGACTCAGGCCATTGATGATCTCGCGCTGGTATTTGACATCCTCAACACCTTTGAGAAATGCCTCTTCGCGGTCAGTGCGTACGTAGCCTTGCTTGATCACGAGCGAGCTCCGTTGGGTCAGTGGCCTTGGGCCGAACAGTGGATTTGTAACAAATCGTACAGTAGACTACGGAGAGTGTAACAAGCCATCCACCGGAGTCCAAGGGTGTCTATCGAAGATCTGATCGCCCCCGTGAACGATCGGCTGACGCCGACGGAACGCCGAATTGCCCGCGCGGTGACGGACGATCCATCACTGGTCGCATTCGGCACGGTTACGGACCTCGCCGAGCGGGTTGGCACCAGCCCTCCTTCCATCGTCAGATTCGCCTCAAAGCTTGGATTTGAGGGTTTTCGGGGTCTGCAGCATGAGATTCGAAATGGTCTTTCCGAGCGTCTGATCCGCCCCAGCGTCCGCATTCGCCGTCCGCACGGCTCGATGGCCCCGACGCGTCAATCGGTCACCGACGCCGTTGATGCCGTCTTCGAAGCACTCGACGAAAAGCGCCTGACCGCGCTCGCCACGCCCATCGCTGAGGCTCGGAACGTCTGGATCCTCTCCGGCGAGACTTCGCGAGCGGGTGCCCATGCCCTGTCGAGTGGCCTCTCGATGATCCGTCCTCACGTTACCCTGGTCGAGGACCACACCACGGGACGCAACCTCAGCGGCGCGGATGCAACCGATACCGCCGTCATCTTCGACTTCGAGCGATACCGGAGAAGTTCGATCACCGCCGCGAGGACGCTCGCAGATCTCGGCGTGGCGATCGTGGCGATCACCGATGGCCCGCTGTCACCATTGGCATCACTCGCCCAGACCTGGTGCGGACTGACCATTCCTGCGGTTGGACCGTTCGACAGTTCTGCCCCAACCGTTGTCGCCGCCGAAATGATCGTTGCGCGTGTCGCGCGAGAACTCGGTGACAGCGCCCGCGAGCGCATCGATCAGCTCGAAGCGTTGTGGGAAGCGACCGGCACGTTCCTGACATATCGACCGCGAACCAACGGACACGCATAACCCGCCGCAGCCGGTTACCCGATCTGTGTCATTTCATGGAGCGTGAAGTCCGCAACAGCACCCTCTGTCGCCGCGAGGTAATCCTTGAGGTGCTGGTTGTTCATGTGCTGCTGCCACAGTTCACGCGACGTCCAGTTCTCAAAGAACATGAAATGCGCGGGATTGTCATTGTCCTGATGCAGGTCGTACTGCACACAACCATCTTCCGCGCGCGTCGTCGCGATAAGCCGTTGGAGTTCTTCCCGCACGAGCTCAACGGCATCCGGGTTTGCGGTGATATGTGCGACGATGGTCAATGCTGCCACGATTTGCTGCTCCGGGTGAACGCCACAAGTAGTCTGTCAGGACGAGTGCTCAACACGAACCTGGCCTGTACGAAGACCCGAGATCCTACCGTCAAGGCGTGATGTCCGATGAAGACCGCCCACGGAGCTCATTCAATTGATCACGTGCGCGCTGGTTACCCGGATTGAGTTCCAAGGACCGCTCATAGTGATAGACAGCCAGTTCATTGCGGTCAGCCGCCATGTACGCTTCCCCGAGGCTGTCATGCGCTTTGAATGAGCCGGGCGATCTTTGAACATGGAACTTAAACGTGGCAATCGCCAGTGCATGATGCTCAGCCATGAGGAATTCATAGCCGATGACGGTGATGCCCATCTCATCAAACATACCGGCATCAAATGCACGTGCGAGGGTCGCAGAGAACTCGGATACAGCGTCATCGGCCCGGCCGTCCTCGGCGAGTTGCAACGCTACGGCGTGCGCCTCGGCGAATGACGTCCACCGCTGCTCTTTTGTGACGCGAAAGGTATCCGCCGCAGATCGCGCGAGCTCAAGTGCGGTGTCAAGCGCTTCGTCCGCCGGCACCGCGACTTGCGGCACAACACCGACACCTTCCCAATTGGTGCCGGTGACGGGATTGATCGCTCGCCCCACTGGAATGAAGATCTCGATGTCGTCGTTGATCGCAAACAGGTTGCCCGGATTCGCCCCGCCGCGCGTGGCTTCGCCGACAAGCGTGGCACGCTTCTGTGTCTGCAGGTTGTAGCTGAACTCTTCGGCCCCCGAGAACGTCCTCGCACTCGTGAGCACAAATACCGGCACATCCGGCATCTTCACGCCCGGGACATCATCGAGTGTCCAGAACTCATCCGTGCGTTCGTTGCGCCGCCAGTAAAGACTGTTGAGATGTGTCGGCTCATCAAACAGATACGAGCAGATGAACTGAACCATGTACGGATCGCCGCCCCCGTTCTCGCGCATATCGAAGATGATTGCGTCCGAATAGGCGAGAAAGCTCATTGCCGCCGAGGCAGTCTCGCGCGCCTCCGGCCCGCCCGCGAACGAACGAAAGTCAACGTAGCCGACGTTCCCTTCGAAGTGTTCGAGCTTCTCAAACCCGAAGTTCGCTTGTCTGGCGCGATCCAATCGCCGTGCGAACATGCGAACCGGATGCTCCGGTGCAGCGGCCATCGGCTTCTCTTCGGCTGCTTGCTTGTATCGAAGGCGTACAAGTAAATGCTCATCCGATGTTGCCGCGCGGAGTTCATCCGTCAATCGCTGCGCAAGTGCCTCACGGTCCGTTACGCGATCGAAGGCACCTTCTCGCAGCAACTCCGTCAAGCCCACACTGGTGTTGATGCCGACGTCCGCCGACACATAGTGTTCCGAGAGGAGCGTGCCAACCCTCTGGACCACCGATTGGAGTTCCTCTGCTGCGAGGAGATTGTCCTGCGCCCAGCCGACTGGATTCGACAAGACTGTGGCCGCCGACATCACACTCGCCAACAGCGCGATGCGGCATGGGTTACGCCATTGAAATCGACGATGATCACGTTCCATGAATGCTCACCTTGTCCTGTCGCCGGGATCGTGCATCGGAGCCCATCCAATTGAAGACGACTGCCTGCACCGAGGTGTGCATGGCTTGCCCGGAAGCTCTACGGAGACAGTATCCCGCACCGGTTGATCCATGGTAACACGCTGGTAACGTGAGCAATGGACCATCGGATTCGCTCTGATCGCAGCGAGTCCTGTCGGTCGATACCGCGTAGAACCGAATGCCGGTATCCTTCGCCCACAGATCACGAGCATCTGAGTCCCAGAGATTTACGGTGGCGGTCTTCACATGGATCCGAGCCTCATCCTCAGCAACCTGCTGAACGCCCCGGTGCTGTTCTTTGCGCTGGGCGCTGTCGCGGTGTGGGTTCGTAGTGATCTCGATATCCCCGGACCGATCTCCAAGTTCCTCTCGCTCTATCTGCTGTTTTCGATCGGCTACAAAGGCGGCGTGGAACTCGGCGAAGGCGGGATTACCATCGCGATCCTGACCGCGCTCAGCGCGTGCGTGCTCATGGCTTCGTTGACGCCCATCTGGAGCTTTGCCATCGTTCGGCGCTGGGTCAGCGTGCCGGATGCGGCAGCGATCGCCGCGACGTACGGTTCGATCAGTGCGGTCACATTCATCACCGCCGTCAGCTTCCTGACGCAACGCGACCTTGAGTACGGTGGCTACATGGTCGCCGCCATGGCCATTATGGAATCACCTGCAATCGTGGTCGGCATCATCCTGGCGCGCATCGCAAGCCGCGATGCGGCGACGGGCAAGAAGGCCTCCATCGACTGGTCGAAGCTTCTCCACGAAGCATTCCTCAACGGCGCGGTGCTGCTCCTGCTCGGCAGTCTGATCATCGGAAGCCTGACGCACGAAGATGCAGAATCACTCGCACCATTCGTCAAACAACCATTCAACGGTGTTCTGTGCCTCTTCCTGCTCGACATGGGACTGATCGCCGCGCGTCGACTCGGCGACCTTCGTTCCGCAGGATGGCGACTGGTGATTTTTGCGATGCTTGCCGCGGTGGCGCACGCGGTCATTGGCATTGCACTCGCTCGACTGATCGGGCTTGGACGTGGCGATGCACTGCTGATGGCGGTCCTTTGCGGGAGCGCGAGCTATATCGCAGTTCCGGCGGCTATGCGCCTCAGTTTGCCAAAAGCAAATCCGGGGCTCTTTGTCCCGATGTCGCTTGGCATTACATTCCCATTCAATGTCATCATCGGCATCCCTGTGTACATGATGATCATCGACGCCTGGTGGACATGATTATGGAATCCGTGAAGCGACTGGAAATCGTGATCGAGAGCGTGTACCTGCGCACCATCGTTGCGGCAATGAAGGATGCCGGCGCGACAGGCTATACCGTGATGCACGACATCACAGGCACAGGAGATCGCGGTGAGCGCCGCGGTGATGGACTGACCGATCTCTCTCGCAATGTGATCATCATCGCCGCCGTACCTCATGAGACTGCAGATGCTGTTCTTGATGCAGTGCAGACCGTTATGAAGGACACGGGCGGTATCTGTCTGGTTTCTGACGCTCAGTGGCTGCGCCACTAGCGCGCCACATGCTCAACCATCGAGCTGCCTTGTCATGAACAGACTATTCGGGTCCTCACGGTACGAGCCGAATGGACCGCATGGATTGAATCCGAACGAACGATAAAGCGCATGGGCTGGCGCAAACCCATCCTGCGCGCCGGTCTCAAGGCTCACCTTGACATAAGCGCGGCTTCTCGCCACATCGAGCATATGTGCCAGCAACGCCCGCGCGACGCCTCGCCGCAGATGCGCTTCCGCAGTTCGCATCGACTTGATCTCACCATGTTCCGCGTCCAATTCGCGCAGCGCCCCGCACCCGGCCAGATCCGCGCCTCGCCATGCTGTCCAGAACGTCATGTCCGGGGCGCGCAATCCATCCAGATCCAGCGCATGGATGCTCTCAGGCGGCGAGTGCATGGCGACACCCTTGAGATGCACCTCCAACAGCGCGATCACCGCGTTGCAGGTCAAGTCATCCTCACGAATGGCAATTGGCGTCACCTGATTCATATCCAATGATTGAAACTCACCTCTATACGGCGCTTCGTCAACATCACCATCACGCTTCGGGCAATGGGATGCTCTTGCTGCTTCGATTCTGACTCGAATCCTCGGTCTCCAGCCACACCGCAGTGTTGTCCAGAATCTCGACCGGTGCTTCGACGTGCACATGTGCTTCGTTGTTGTCAAACTCGACCTTGACCTTCAGTGCGCCGGTTCCGAACGAATCGCCGATCCAGAGGCGCACCGCCGCGGGCATCGGTCCATCCGTGTGAATGACATCGAGGTGAACCTCTTCCATGGGCTGCACCTCGCCTGCAAGCATGACTTCAAATGTCGATTCGTGAATCGTGATCGACCCAAGCGTCGTCGCTTCACCATGTCCATGGTCATGGTCACCGTGATCGTGGTCATGGTCACTGTGATCGTGGTCATGATCGCCGTGATCATGACTGTGATCACCATGGTCGTGGTCATGGCTTGTGCTGTTCGTTGCGGCGCCAGTGTCGGGCGATTCCTGACAGCCCACGAGGGACAGAAGCCCCAACAAGCCGCAGGTACAGACAATGCGAAGGATAGCGTTCATGGGGTTGGTCTCCAGAATGAGCGAGTCGAAGCAGTATTGCGCCAATTCAGGCTTGTGTCGATTCGGCTGGTGCCAGAGTCGTCCCATCTTCGTTGCGCGCGCCACCAAAGATGAGCATGAAACCGGCAGGAACAACAATCAGATTCAGAAAGGTCGATGTCAGCAGGCCGCCGAGGGTGACGATCGCAAGCGGTGCGAGAAGTTCACTCCCCGGCTCACCCGCCGCCAGTGCCAACGGCGCAAGTCCAAGTGCCGCTGAAATCGCCGTCATCAAGATCGGTACCAGGCGCTCCATGGACCCCTGCAGGACGGCGTCGACTATCGATCGTCCATCGACGTTGATGAGGTGGTTGTAGTGATTGATGAGCAGAATGCCATTTCGCACCGCAATGCCGAACAGCGTGACGAAGCCCACCATGCTGGCAATTGAGATCACCGGTGCGGCTGCCGCTTCTCCAATTCCGATGAGTGAACCCATGTTCGCAATCGCGCCAGCGCCTTCCGTCAGGAAGATGGCAACGATCCCGCCGATCAGCGCAAGTGGCATGTTCAGCATGACGAGCAGCGCAGCTCGGAAGGAACCTGTCGAAATCTGAAGCAGCATCAGCATCAGGATCGCCACCAGCAAGCCCGTGACCACGATGGTGCGAGACGCCGATTGCTGTGCCTCGAACTGACCGCCATACACAACTGTCAATCCTGCGTCCTGCACAATGGGATCAACGCGAGATCGGACCGCGGCAACAAGGTCGCCAAGATTTGAATCCTCAGCCACGTTGAGTGAGATCACCGCTTTCCGCTGCGCGTTCTCGCGTGTGATGAGATTACTGGATCGTTCCGGCCCGATGTCCGCCACATCACGAAGCCGGACCGTTGCACCGCCCTGCCCGCGCAACATCAGGTCGCGCACCTGCGCGATGGATTGACGCTGCGACGGATCAAGACGGACGACGAGATCGTATTGCCGAACACCTTGATTAACGCGATCAACAACCTCGCCGTACATCGCCTCACGAACCTGTTCTGCCGCAGCCGCAGGACTCAGTCCCGCCGCAGCAAGCTCCGCATGACGATACCGAACCGGCAACGACGTGATCAATACTTCACGGTTTGCATTCACATCGCGTGCACCCGGCACAGCCTTGAGCTCCTGTTCGATGGCCTTTGCGGTTCGCCGCAACGCTGAGAGATCTTCCCCGAAGATGTTGATGGCAATCGCCGCGGGCGTTCCCGACAACACATGGCTCAGCCGGTGCTCAATTGGTTGACCGACCATCGTGGTGATACCTGGAATGGACGCCAGCACCGCATCGATCTCGGTTCGGACGGCATCGCGATCGACTCCCGCTTTCACGGTGACATCGAGTTCCGAGTTGCTGACCGGCTCCGCATGTTCATCGCGTTCGGCTCGTCCGGTTCGCCGCGACACGGAGCGCACGCCTTCAATGGCGCTGAGCCGGGAATCGATCTGATAGCCAAGCCGATCACTCTCAACGAGCGACGTCCCGGGCGGTGCCATGAGGAAGACTGTGAACGTCCCTTCATTGAAACTCGGGAGAAACGATGTGCCATACGTACTCGCGAGCATCAACGCGAGCACCGTAGCCAATCCAGCCGCACCGAGCACAATGCCCCGCATGCGGAGCGCCAGCCGCAATGATGGTTCATAGATGCCTTTGATCCGGCGAACCAACCATGCGTCGTCGTGCGCTCGGGATGCGCTGAGTCGGCCTCGCATCATGATGCTGCACAACGCCGGCGTCAGCGTCAATGCAACCACAAGCGATGCAAGGATGGAAATCATGTAGGTGATTGCAAGTGGGCGGAAGAACCGTCCTTCCAACCCCTGAAGGAACAGCAGCGGCACGAACACCATGACAATGATCACGGTCGCAAAGACCATCGCCGGGCGAATCTCGTTGCTCGCATTGAAGACGACCTCGGTAATCGCACGTGAAGCGCCGCCTTCCGCGCGATGCTGCTGGAGTCGCCGAACAACATTCTCGACATCGATGATGGCATCATCCACGAGCACGCCGATCGCTACCGTCAGACCACCAAGCGTCATCACATTCAGCCCGAGGTTCATGCCATCCATAACAAGCAGACCAACGGCTAGCGAGACAGGCAACGCCGTGAGCGTAATGACGGTTGCTCGAGCATTCATCAGGAACAGGACAAGCACGACCGTCACAATCAACACTGCTTCAAGCAGCACCTTCGTCACGTTCGTCATGGCGCGATTGATGAAGTGTGACTGCCGAACGACATCACGATTCAGCACCATGCCTTCGGGCATTGCCCCTTCGATCTGATCAAACAGTTCATCCAGTTGCCGCGTCAATGCGAGCGTATTGGTGCCGGGCGATTTCTGGATTGACATGATGACAGCCGGCAACGCAGCCTCCGATGCGGTACCGCGTTTCAATGCGGGACCGAGCTGAACATCCGCCACCTGCCCAATGGTGACCGGTGCACCGTCGTGGTACCGAATGATCGTGCTGGCAATGTCGCGAGTCGAGCGGACACGGCTCTGTTGTCGAATCGGAATCTCAAGGCTGTCCACGTTCGGGAGATACCCTGCGCTTGCCGTGCTGTGCGAGCCACCCGCCGCTTCAACGATGTCGGAAATTGTCAGATCGTAGAGTCGCAACAGATCTTGATTCACATTGACCTGATACTCAGGGAGTTCCCCGCCAATCGCAGCAGCCTGCGCAACCCCAGGAACGGCAAGAAGCTTGTTCCGCAGATCAAACTCCGCGTACGAACGCAACTCCATTGGTGACGCCTCACCAGAAGGCGATGAAATGGAAATCAACATGATCTCGCCGGCAATCGACGTGATCGGTGTGATGAACGGTGTGACATCATCCGGCAAGGTACCACGCACTGCTGTCAGCCGTTCCGCCACGAGCTGACGTGCATCGTAGAGGTCCGCACCCCAGTCGAGATCCACCCAGACAATTGACAGCCCGATCGCGCTCGCGCTTCGCACACGCCGCACGCCGGTCATGCCGTTGACCGTGGTCTCAATCGGAAACGTGACGTACTGCTCAACCTCGTCCGCAGCGAGGCCGCCTGCCTCGGACATGATCACGACGGTCGGTGCATTGAGTTCCGGGAAGACATCCACGCTCATCTGCGGCAGGCGATAACACGCAAATGCAACGAGCAGCACGGCCGCGAGCACGACCAGTGAGGAATACTGCAATGAGAATCGAATCAGCCCCTTCAACATGGCTTAATGATCCTCCGCGTGGAAGGTGCCATCCGCGTGAAAGTGACCGCCCTTCTGAACCGAACCACTGGTGGCAAGCATGAGCTGAAACGCGCCGTCGAGCACGATCTCATCGCCATCTCGAACGCCGCTCAGCAATGCAACCCATCGGCCGTCATCCTTGCCAAGGTCGGCTTCAATCCGAATTGCTTCATTGGGGTTGTCCGGCGCACGACGAAAGATCACCGGCATGAGACCGTCACGCTGCACGGCGGCAAGTGGAATCGCCAATTCTGGCGTTGCGGTTGAATCCGTCACAATCTCCAGCTGCGCTGAGACGCCAGGTCGCGCCCACGCTGACAATGCAGCTGGTGTGACATAGAGATCGACCGTTCGGTCGCTGGCATCGCCGCGCAAGCCAAGCGATACCGTGCCCACCATGGTGTCATCGAGCGGCACACCTCGACCAGAGCGCGTCGGTGCGGGTGGCACAATGCGTGCCTCGAGTCCATCGCGCAGCACGCCGAGGTCACTCTGCAATCCCAATGCATGGAACCGAAGCCGATCAGGCTGCACGACGGTCAACACCGTCGATTTCTCATCGGCCCAGGAACCGTTGGTGAGCCCAAGCTGTTCGATGATGCCTGCTTCCGATGCACGCACATCGATCGCATCAATGCGCGCCCATCCCGGCGTGTCGCCATCCGGACCAGCCCCGACCGCCTCGAGATCAGTGCGATCATGTCCTACGATCGAAGATGCAGCATCAAGCAGGAACTGCCGCGTCGACTTGGCCGATGCTAATTCGGCCATTGCTTCAGCCTGCGACGCAATCAACTCGGCGTGTTTTTCCTCGACGTTCGCGAGATCTGCACGAGCCGACGCAAGCGTCGCCCGCGCTTCGGCAAATTGACCGACGCGACCGCCGCCGGCATCCATGATGGACCGCAATTGTTCGACGCGTTCGGTCCAGACCGCAACACTGTCGCGCAGGTTGGCCTCGTGCTGATCGTGCGACGCCATGAGCGGTTCAAACGTCGATATCCGCGTCGTCAGACGGTGGATCATGGATTCTGCCGCAGCGAGTTGCTGCTGCATCTGTCGCCAACCCGGCGAGTCAATCGTATAGAGCACATCGCCGGCATTTACACGCTGGAACTGCTCAACCTTCAACTCCACGCGGCCGGGCAGCATCGTTCGATACTCGCGACGCGCGGTTGGCAGGTACTCGAACTTCCCTGGCATGCGCAGCGTCTGTTCGATGCGGCGCCGTTCCACGTTGACGAAACTGATGCCCAGATTCGATCGCACCGATGGCGAAATCGCCACGCGATTCGTTGGCGCTTCATGTGCCTGATCGGCCTCATCGCTGGCACTTTTCGAAGCGCCGTCATCACGACACCCCACACAACACATCGCCATGATGAATCCGATCGCAAACATCCGCAGCATGGGTCGTGCGGTCATTGTTCTGCTCCATTCGTCGTACTGGCATCGGACTCCGATGGAGCCCTCGAATGCGTTGCCGTCTGGTGAGGTTGATCCGGGCCTCGATGGCGGATGACCTCGAGCGCAGCTCGAACTTCTTCTCGCTTGAGCTCCAGCAAGCGTGATCGCACCTCAAAGTGTCGCTCCACAGTCGTGAGCAAGATCAACGTGTCGACATCACCGAGCTCGGCAATCCTGATCACATCGGCTGCCTGCTCATCCAGCATGGGGATGACATCCGATTCAAATCGCGTCCACTGTGCGCGTGCTGCGCTCCGGTCAGCGTGCGCTCGTGCGATCTCGTGCAACAGACGCTCATAGGTCGTTTCGGCCTGCGCGCGGGCATATGACCGCATGGCTTCAGCTTCAGCAATCCCCGCTTGATTGCGATTGAACACCGGTATCGGCAAAGACACTCCAAGCAGGAGTCGATCGTCGTTGTTCTCACTGCCGTAGCCAGCGCCGAATGTGATGTCCGGATACTGCTTGCGCATTTCGAGACGCAATGTATCTTCAGCAACCTGATACGCCGCTCGCTGCACTGCAAGCGCTGTGTTGCATTCGATAATGCGCCGAGACTCATCGTCGACAGGCGGCGGTGTCGCCATAGCGAGGCTCGGCACAAGATCCACTTCGGCATTCGGCGGGAGACCAATCAGATTGGTGACGTGCATCCGCGAACGGTAAGCGGCATGCTCCGCCTCGAGCATGGCGACTCGACGCTCAGCCAGTTCGACCCGGAAGAGGCGCGCTTCCACTCGACTCAACTCGCCCGCCGATTCGAGACGAGCCGCTGTGCCAGCGATGGATTCAATCTGCGCGACCATCTCTCGGTGCAATGCCAGATGCTGTTCTGCAAGCGTCCAGTTGGTCCATGCATCGCGCACCGTAATTCGGACCGTCCATTCGGCATGCGCAACCGAACGCAGTGCGGCATCATGAGCCGAAGTCGCTCGATCGCGCTCAACGTCCAGCCGGCCTGAGACAGGAATGGTGAAGTCCAACCGAAGCCCGAGTTGGAACGGTTGGGATGGCGACATGATCTCCGCGCCATCGAAGCCAAAGATCGGATCATCCCACTGGCCGGCATGATCCATCGTCGCCCGAGCGATGCCGACTGCAAGCCGTTCACGACGAAGACGAGCGTTGTAGAACAACGCGACGACCTCAGCTTCCGCCAGGGTCAAACCATCATCGAACGCGAATGACGCAGGCACGATTGCCTCATCGTCATCGAGATGTGCTGCGTACGATCGGATCGACGCCAGATCAACGATTCGATGATCGAATGCTGTGGCATGCGATGCCAGGTCGAGCGGCTGCTCAACGTATGTCTGACAGCCGGTCATGACGACGATTGCAAACGTCGCAGCCGGCCAGATGTGCCGCGGGTTCATGAGTGATGCTCTCCAACAAGCGCAAGAAAACCACGAGCGGACTGTCGAAACGACAGCATCGCGTGTGCGTCAGTGCACGAGTTGAAGGTCTACAGGCGAAGGCGGACAGCGCGCAGGACAGCCAGGTGATGTTGTGCGGGTTCTCTTGCCGCCGATCGCGGTGGCGCGAACTGCGCCTGGACACATGACTCGGTGGTGAGTTGGAAATCCACACCGAGCGGGAAGAGCTTCAGCGCTTGCGGCGACACGACATCGCGCGTCCCCGGCACCGCTTCAGCGTCACTGAACTCCACATCAGTGCATTCACACGGTTGGGTTGAATCCGAATCACCCACGATCGAATGGGAGTGATCTGCGTGATGGTGACCATAGGATGAACCATGATGGTGACCGCAGGATGAACCATGATGGTGCGGATGATCGCTCGCGTGTGTTGATGAAGCCTCAATATGAAATGCGCCGCCGCCCGAGCAGAAGATCAGGCCTGCCAATGCGGATTGGCACACAATCATCACGGACAGCAGGATGGACAGCACGAGGCGTGTCATACGTATAAGGATCGGCATCGAAGCCAGTTCGGTCAAGCGTCCGCCATGGCGATTGGCCAAGGATCGCCTGCTCTGCCCTGATAACTGGCTCTGACCGTGCCTTATTGCATTGGATGACGATCGGCGCATACACGCACGGCTCGAACGTGCATGAGATGGGTCCGATAGCACCACGCCGACGAGGTACACTTTAAATCGGTCCTGAGGTGGCATCATGTCGAATCGAATTCGATCCCGATTCCTGGGCGTGCTCTGGCTTGGCATTGTCTGGCCCGGCTTGCTGATGCTCTTGTGGGTCATGCCGTTCGAGCATCGATCACCGGCAGGCGAGCTTCGACGAACCGGCTACGGCCTCTTTCGCTGGCAGGTTGGCCGTCCAGATGGCGAAGGCGAGATCAGCACGCCGATGACCGCGCTCACCGCCATCGTCACCGCGATGCTCACTGCATGGGCATTGTTTGCCCTCGTCCGGATCATGCAGAACACACGGCCGCGCTCGCAATGCAACGCCTGCGGTCATGACATCACGACATCCGAAGTGCCGTCCAATACCTGCTCACGCTGTGGCCGGCTGCCAAACGCGCAGCGCAATCCGTGGGCGTTCTGGCGGTGACGACATGTACGCCAGCTGCGCTGAACCACCAGACATTCGCATGACCTGACCATTCAAGGTACGTCTTCGGTGCGGGTGACAAGAATAGCACACCGATCCGATGTTCCCCAACGCGCCATGAACTCGTCGCGGTCGATCACATGATGACGTTGATCTTCGCCAGCGACCGACACGGCGGTGCCATCCTGCCGCAGGCCGTTTACGACACCCCAATGCATGACGGTGGTTGTCGGCACACGACTGGTCAACGTCTGCACTTGCGGAGAAACATCAAACATCACCAGCAACGGCTTCGATGATTGCACTGACGCATCGAGCGCTTCCCATGAACCCGACATGATCGAAGCTTTGAATCCACGTGATCGTGCGCCGAGCAGTAGATCCACGGGCGTTGCACCGACGTCCTGCCAGGGCAACGCTTGAGCTCGCGTTGTTGCGCTCACGCTGTCGTCGTGATACGACATGACGGCCGCAAGCGCCTGAGCGCCGCACCCAGACACCCCTTCAACGCGCGGAACATCGATCGATTCCACGAGGTGCCATTCGCCGCTCGCGCGGAGAGTTCTTTCTGACGTCCCGCTGAGCAACGGCGCATTGCAGCCGACCAGCATGAGCACGAACGCCACACTGAACCACGTCGTCCATTGCCAGCGTCTTTGCCTCATGAGATCGAGACAAACCCGCTCGTGTTGCCGACGATCCCCAGGACGATGAATCCAGCGATAATCAGGCCCCAGATCAGAAATGCCTTCTCCGTCTGCGTCATGTCGCCCGCCCGCTGCATCATGGCCGGGTGCTTGAACAGGACGGCGCAATCTGCGGGTGTCAGCTGTTGCACCATGACCAGCGCATCGTGACTCGACATGCCTAGGGCGACCAGCCGGCGACTGATCTGCCATTCCGCCGCACTGCCAGCGCGCTGCATCATCGCGGGATGACGACTCAAGACGGCGAGGTCCGCGTCCGTGAGTGCCGCAAGTGTCGCCGAGACGTCATCAGGCATCATGCCAGTTGCACGCAACTGACGCGCGACGACATCATTCTTCGGAACCACCAGTGATCGAACACGTTGCACTGCCACATCCTGCGTGTGCTTTGTCACCGACATGGTGCCGGCGACCACGGACCATGGAACGCCGAATGCTGGCGGCGAGCACAGGCTCAGCATGGTCATGATGATGATGAACTGTCGACCGAGTCGTGGCATGGCGATCTCCGGGTGTCAGCCTGACATGGTAATCGCGATCGGCACCCTGCAACCTGACCGCCTGCTCATGATCATTATGACAGGACACCTCTGGATTCAAATTCCGGTCATGGCAGGCAGGATCTCCGGCGATTCGCCTGCGACCGTCCAGGCCGCGCACACGAGGCGATCCTCGCCAAAACGGGTTCACTTCCCCACTGCGTCAAGGCGGACAATTGACGACACTTTCAGAGGGCTTTGAAGGCCCCCATGCGATTCTGCACCTCTCGGGAGCACCATGACATGACCGAACCCAAGCCACCGATGAGCACACCTGATGCATCGATGCATGAGGACAACGGCGCGCCGTCAGTCGCAAAGAAGTCCCCGAAGCGCCGCAAGCCCTCGCCGACGAATCCATCGCACATCTTCGGCGAACTTCGTCATAGCCCTGAGCAGATTCGCGAGTTGTTCCGAACCGGTCGTTATCCCTACAAGACCAAGATTCGAACTTCCGTCTATGACCTCCACAAGGCAGAATTGCAGGTCGAACTGCTCAAAGTGCAGAACTGGGTGAAGCAGACCGGGCAACGCATTGTGGTGTTGTTCGAAGGCCGTGATGCCGCTGGTAAGGGTGGAACCATCAAGCGGTTCATGGAGCATCTCAATCCACGTGCTGCTCGCGTCGTCGCGCTGGAAAAGCCGAATGACCGAGAAAGTGGCCAGTGGTATTTCCAGCGCTACATTCGCCATCTGCCGACGACGGGCGAGATGGTCTTCTTCGATCGCTCCTGGTACAACCGCGCCGGCGTCGAGCGTGTCATGGGGTTCTGCAGTTCGCTCGAGTATCTCGAATTCATGCGTCAGGCCCCGGAGATCGAACGCATGCTCGCTCGATCGGGTATCCGTCTGTTCAAGTACTGGTTCTCAGTCACCAAGCAAGAGCAGGATCGCCGCTTTGATGCCCGCGAGACTGATCCGCTCAAGCAATGGAAGCTCAGCCCGATCGATGCGCAATCGCGTGACAAATGGGCCGACTACACCGAAGCCAAGGAAGCGATGTTCTTCTATACGGACAGTGCCGATGCGCCGTGGACCATCATCAAATCAGATGATAAGAAGCGCGCACGCCTGAACTGCATGCAGCACTTCCTGTCGAGCCTCGAATACCCCGACAAGAACCGCAAGGTCGTCCATGGCCCGGATCCGTTGATCGTCGGCACACCATCACTCGTGCTGGAGAAAGACCGGCACCTCTGGGGATGACGGCGTGCACCATCGGCAGCCTCAACGGCGCCGACGCGTCTCGCGTAACGCCCATTTGTACTCTCGCGCTATGACGGGCGGCACATTCGGCTGCAATTCGTTCCATGCACGCTGTGGCCAATACGGCTCACGCAGCAACTGCCGCCCGAGCAGCACGAGGTCCGCGCGTTCATCGCGAATGATCGCATCCGCCTGGTCCGGCTCCGTGATCATCCCCACCGCGCCCGTCGGCATGCCGGATTCACGACGAATCTGCTCCGCGAATGGAACCTGATATCCGGGGCCAACTGGAATGCTTGCATTCCGAGTCGCGCCGCCGGTCGAGCAATCGACGAGATCCACGCCGACGCCGCGCAGCAAGCGTGAGGCCTCGACGGAATTCTCAATCGTCCAACCGTCTTCGACCCAATCGGTGCATGACAGCCGAACGAGCAACGGCACGTCGTCCGGCAGTCCCATGCGCACTTTCCGAGCCGTATCAACCAGAAAACTGACGCGATGATCAAACGGGCCGCCATACGCATCAGTCCGCTTGTTCATAAGCGGCGACAGGAAGCTATGACCGAGATACCCATGTGCGAAGTGCAATTCGATGACTTCAAAGCCCGCAGCAACGGATCGTTTGGCCGCCGCCACAAACGATTCGCTGATTCCACGAATCTCGGGCACCGTCAATTCGTGTGGTACCGGACCATCTCGACCGTACCGTTCCGCCGTTGGTCCGACAGGCATCCAGCCGCCCTCTTCAACTGGAACGTATGCGTTCGATGTCGGATGCCATGGTCGATACCGCGAGGCTTTCACCCCTGCGTGCGCGAGCTGAATACCCGCGACTGATCCGTGCGCCTTAATGAAATCGGTCACGCGCCGCAACGCTGGAATGTGTTCATCCTTCCACACACCGAGACAGTTGGGCGTAATGCGACCTTCCGGCACCACGCCGGTTGCCTCGGCAATCAACAGTCCTGCGCCACCGACAGCACGCGCGCCATGGTGAACGAGATGCCAGTCTGTGGCGTACCCATCCTCGCTTGAGTACTGGCACATCGGTGACATGGCAATGCGGTTGCGCAGCGTGACGCCACGGAGTTCGAGCGGTGTGAATAGGTCTGGCATTCCTGCATTGTACGCTCGTCTTCATATGCCATGCGTGCGATGCATCGCCATCGATATGTTCCACGGATGGGCGCCTCACATCACGTAGAAGTAGCGAACGACATGGAAGAACAACGGTGCCGCGAACGTCAGGGAATCCAATCGATCAAGCACACCACCATGACCTGGCAGCGTTGCCGCGTAGTCCTTGACGCCGATGTCCCGTTTGACTGCAGACATCTTGATATCGCCGAGGAATCCCATCCAGGCAATCGCCATGGCGAGACACGCTGCGGGTATGACGCTGAATGGCGTCGCCCACGCCAGCGCTGCACCTATTGCGGCGGAAGACACAACCCCACCGATCATGCCCTCGACGGTTTTGTTCGGACTGACCGTTGGTGCGATGGGAGTCCGTCCAATCAGACTCCCGACGACATACTGCATCACGTCATTCATTTGCACGATGAGAATGAAGAAGAACAACAGGATGGCATTACTGCCGTCATAACCCGCGATCTCCAGCGTCAGCAACGCAGGAACATGGCTGACGAAATACACGCATACCATCAACCCCCATTGAATCCTGCTCATGCGCCCCACAAATTCACCGGTGTCGCCGGCGGCGGCAATGCGCGCGGGGATCATAAGAAATGCAAATACAGGGATCAGGATCGTGAACATCTCGTGGTTCGCTCGTGCGACGAAGATGTACTGCAAAGGAATGATCACGAAGAACGCCCAGAACAGCGCACGGTGATCGCCACGTCGCGTCGCCGAAAGTGTGATGAACTCCCGAAACGCCAGGAATGAACTCAGCGCGAACAGGATGACCGTCGTCGTTCCACCGATCAGAATCGAGATGATGAAGATGGCGGCCATGATCCACCAACTGAGCATGCGCGACCGCAGATTGTCGCCAAACGCGCGCCCGCGATCAGATCGCGCCGTGAACCGCATCAACTCACCAATGGCAGATCCGGCGATCAGCGCGATGGTGACCACCCCGAGCAACGTCAACATACGAGGGTCCATCATGCCGCGTTTCCTCGCAGCGTCACCAGAGCCTCTCGAGTCCGGTGCAGGAATGCCTCGCGAGATTCGTTCGGCTGCATGTGAATGGGTTCGCCGAACGTCACGGCACTCAAGACCGGTACAGGAAGGAACTCACCTTTCGGCAACACGCGGCTGAGGTTCTCGATCCAGACGGGAATGAACTGCACGTCTTCTGAACGCTTCGCAAGATGCCAGAGTCCAGGTCGAAACTCGCCCGTGTCACCATCAGCACTCCGTGTACCTTCGGGAAAGATGACGATCGACTCGCCTTGCTCGAGACAGTCGAGCATGGGTGCCAACGGATAATCGCCCTTGCAAGGTCGGCGGCGGTTGATCAGAACGGCCCGAAACACACGGCATGAAAGCCATCGGCGGATCGGATCGCGCCCCCAATAATCGCGCGCCGCAACAAATCTGCATCGAGACCGGCAGTGGATCGGGAGTGCCGACCACACCACGATGGCATCGAGATTGCTCGTGTGATTCGCGTAGTAGACGCGCGGTCGGTCTTCATCGCAGGCCACATGCCCACGTGACGTGCCGCCGACCAGCAGCCTGACGAGCATCGCGCACACCCACCGCATCAGGCACCGCCGTCCAGTGACCGCACGATGCCGCGCAATCGACGTCCGATTGTGATCAGGCACCCCAGGACGATGACACCCAGCGTCACGCGAATCGAGTGACTGCTCTCGATCACAATCAATTCCACACCCGCTGCAACACATCCGATGGCGAGGATCGCCATGCGATGCGTTTTGGCCATCGGACCTCTGAAGTCATGCCGAGCGCCGGCCGATGCACCAAGAACGCGGACGTACGCGACAATCGCAGCCATCAGCGCTGCAGCCCACCCGAGATGAACGCCCGAAAACTCGCCACGCGCTGCCATGCCTGCTCCCAGGAAGAACAGTGAGTCGGCAATGCGATCCGGAAACTCATTGAATATTGCGCCAGAACGAGTCTGCAGCCCGCCTTCAACTGCAATCATGCCATCCAACAGGTTGCACAGGCCGCGAAGTCCGATCCAGGCAGGCATGGTGAAGAACAGCATGGCCGCATCACGCGATGAGAGATGTGCCGACCACACGAACAGGATGGCCCCGATACCTGCCCACACACAACTTGTGATGGAGACCGCATTCGGCGTCACGCCCCGGCGAACACACGATTGTGCCAGCCGTCGCGCCCAGTTTGTATGCCGAGCTCGGACGGGCCGGCGATCAGATGCAATCGATGTTGGCGCAGGACATGTCATGGCCGTGTTCCCACAAACCTCGCGCACCGTCATGCCGCCACGAACCTTCCCTTTGAAGACCCGACGATGCATACCTGCAAAGTAGTATGTGCTAACTTTGGGTCAAGTCCGATGTCAGAACTTCTGCCAAATCACCGTTTCAGGTATCCCGACCAACCTGGCGCCGGACAACCACCAGCGTCATGTCATCGTCGTGCGGCTCACCATCAAGATGCTCGATCACCGCATCCATGATCCGATGCCAAATGGCCTCTGCCGATGCATGAGGATGCTCGCGCACGATGGCGGCCATACGCTCGAATCCGAAGAATCGACCGCTTCGGTCCCGGCATTGCGAGACACCATCGGTCCCGACCACGACCGTATCTCCAGGGTGCAACAGGATCTCATCACCCAATGCAATCGCGTCCGAACCGATGCCCAGAGGAATGCTCGTAGCGTTGAGACGTTCAACGTCGTTCACGCCATGCCGGATCACGAGTGCGGGATCATGCCCAGCGCTCGTCCATTTCATCGTGTGGTGCTGGAGATCAATGCCCGCGGCAAATGCTGTCACGAACGAACCCGTCTGACTATCGCGCACCAGTTGATCGTTCACATCCTGGATCGCACGAATGAAATGCTCACGCATCGTATGCATCGACGACAGGAGCACAGCGCGCATCGCAGTCATCCGTAATGCCGCACCCAGACCATGTCCTGACACATCAGCCACAACGAAACCGAATCGCGTGACTTGTTCCTGGACCGCAACACTGCCAGCATCATCAATCTGGAAGAAGTCAAAATAGTCGCCGCCGGATTCATCACAGTATCGAGCGCCGCCGAACACGTCGTATCCCTCGACGGATGGCTGGTCGTGCGGCAGCAAGTGCTGCTGAATCGCCGCAGCGGTTCCCATGTCACGTTTCAATCGAGCACGATCGCGAAGATCCACCACCATCTGATTGAAGCGCTGGCTCACGCGGTCGAACTCATCACCGGTACCGGGCAGCTCGATCTCCGTGTCGAGTGTGCCTGCGGCGACTGCTTCCATGCCTGTCATCAGCGATTCCAATGGTCGTGCCATTGCCCTTGAGAACCGCCACGTGAATATCAGTGATATCACGGCACCACCGAAGAAGACGAGTAGCGCTGCAATGAATGCCCAGATGATGAGGGCATTAAAGTACCGTTGATCGGCATCCAGGCGCACAACACCAACTGGATTGCCTGCTGCATCACGAATGGGAACATACGCCCGCATGACTTTGCGCGGCGAATACACCCGGGCGCGTCCTTCCACCGACAATTTCTGCCAACCGGCGCGACGTTCATCCGACACGCTCATGTCGTGATATTGCCCGATCTCCCCTCGATTGATTGCCGCCACGGTCAGTGCACGGTCATCCGAGTCGGACGGGACCATCACCGCGAGGTTGACGATAGTCTCATCGGCGACTGGTTCGCCAACTGCAGTATCCAGCTCTCGGACCAATGCCGTCCGCGCCGACACCAGGATCTCGCGAAGCGATTCGACATCGGCGGCGGTTCGCTCGGCATGAACTTCATTCAAGCGATAGCGGTCAGCATCAATGAGATTGGCGACCTGTACGATCGTTGCCTGCATCCAGGCCTGCGCCTCTTCGCGTTCATTCTCTTCAAACACAATGAACAACACCGCGGCTGCACCGAGCGCGACGCTCATGCTGATGAGCAGCAGCCCGATCAGCAATCGTTGACGAAATGACGTCCAGATCGCGATGTTCACTGCCGTAGTGTACCGTCAGGCGTTCTCATCATGCGGCGTTGCCTTGATGACCAATGCCGTCAGGTCGTCGCTTTGAACAGTCCCGGCAACGTGACGAAGTACATCTGCATACAAAGCTTCGATGAATGCCGACGACGCGAGCGATGCATGGTCGGCAAGGAACTGTTCCAGCCGGCGCAAGCCGTACATCGTGCCTTCCGCGTCGGCCCATTCGAAGAAGCCATCGGTCACGAGCACAAGCATGTCACCCGCCGCGCAGCTGATCTGTCGCGGCGATTCAATATCGATGCCCGCCATGATCCCCAACGGCACCGCATCCGCATCCCAACTCCTTACCGCACCTGTCGCGGCTTCGTAGTACAGCAAGGGACCATGGCCTGCGGAGACCATTGAAATCACCGCCGCATCCGGGTCGAGCATGCCTACAACCGCCGTGATGAATCGATCATCAGGAATGTCGGCATACAGCAGATCGTTCACGAACCGGAGTCCATCGGCAACGTTCGTACTGCCAAACGATGTCGACGCCCTGATATACGCTCGGTACACGGCGACGATCAACGCAGGGCCGATCCCGTGTCCGGTGACATCCGCAAGCGTGAAGCCGATCGTCCCGTCAGGCAATTCGATCCAGTCGAAGAAATCGCCGCCGGTTTCATCCGCAGGTTGATTCCATCCCGCGATGTCAAAGCCGGCCACAACGGGTGCACTTTGCGGCAAGAGGCCGTACTGAATCTCGCGCGCGAGATCCAAATCACGCTCAACTTTCTGAAGTCGGTTGCGCGCTCGAATGCCTTCCTTCATCTGATCCTGCGCACGCACCAACCGTTGCACTTCCGTGACCGGCGAGACGATCGGATCGGCGGAGTTGAGATCACCCGCGCTGATCCGCTCTGTCTGAGCCACTAAAGCCTCAATCGGAGTCACGAAACGATTTGCCACGCGATACGCACGCCAGATACCGAACCCGAGGACCAGAACCACCAACAGAATGATGATGGAACGAAGCGCCTGAAGGCTTCCGATCAACTCAGCCTCCGGGATAAGGATCGCGACCCGGAGGGTTTGATCGCCAGACAACGGATACGGTTCAGCGCACGCCCACCACCATTCGCCACCACTTCGAAATCGGTAGACCTCATCCTCCGGATCGTCGAGCTGCGCATACGCCGCCACAGCATCCTTGATCAGCGGAGATTCGAGGTTCACCGCAGACATCAGATAGGACGCCGCTCGCTTGTCCGGATTGTCGAATTGCGGCAGTCCCGGCAGACCGACGAGACGCCGATCAGCCGAGAGCACCGCGACGAGACCTCGTTCGCCCGGTCCAGCGTGACGAGAGAACTCGGTAATGTCGCGCAGCAGGACATCAAAGCCGAGAACGCGACGCATTCCATGCTGATCAGTGAATGCCGTCGATGCGGTGATCCCCGGTTCCTTCGTCGTGAAGAACGTATACGGCTCAGTCCAGTGCACCGCCCCATCATCACTTTCGATCGCACCGACAAACCACGGGCGGGAACGCGGATCGTACGCCGCCGTGCCTTCGGATTCCGCCGGTTCCGAATCGTCCGACCATTCGAGCCAGCGCGCAACCCGATCGTCAAGCGTGATGCGATTGCGCCATGTGTTACCAGTTGACAGAAGCATGTGCTCATGTCCAGCCATATCAGCCAGCATGAGCGAAGACAACTGCGGCGATTGCTCGATGATCGGGTGAAACAGATCGTTGCGTTGATCGCGCTCCGCACGGAACCGGGTCGCATCGTCCATGTTCGATTGCTCGGCGGGCGACAGATCAAACGCGCCAGCTTCGGCCTGCGCGCGAGCGATACTCAGTTGCTGCTCAGCCTCTTTGAAGAACAGATCCAGCTGCGCTTCAACCGTTAACAGGGTCTGGTTGACCAGGGATTCAGAAAGCGAACGCACCGCTCGACGGGCACCAATGAACGTTGCCACGAATATCGCGAGACCGAGTACAAGGACCAGGAATGTAATATCGCGAACGAGGCTTGCTCGGATGGACATGGATCCCATTCCTGCAGCGTATCGCACGCGCAATCATCCGTCGATCCGCCATACCAGCGTGTGCGACACAGCGATACACTATCAACGCTGCCTAAAGGAGCATCTCGTGGATACTGCCGTCGCGCTCGTCGAGTCCTACCTGCACACCAATGGGTACCTCACCGCCGTTGAGTATCCGATCGTCCAGGAGGTTGAAGGCGGCGGATACCGGGCGATCACCGATATCGACATTCTGGCGATTCGCATGCCCGGCGCGGGCATGATCGTGCCGCCGGTCGATGCCCATCAGACGGCCGAAGCGCCCAGGCTCTTTGATCCGGATCCTCGCTTGATCGACGCGGATGCTGACGACGTCACGGACGTCATCATCGGTGAGGTCAAGGAAGGTCGGGCTGAATTGAATCGTGGCGCGCGACAACATGCAACCATGATCGCGGCGTTGCGACGTATTTCGTACATCAAGCCCGATCGAGCCAACCGGATTGCCAAAGAACTCATCGAACGTGGCCACGTTCGCATCAAGGATCGCAACATACGAATTCGTGTCATTGCGTTCGGTGGCCGACGCAGCGATCGTGAGCCGTCGCACACACACGTGATTCTGCTCCGAGAGTGCCTCGACTTCCTCGTGGGAATTGGCCATGAGTATGCCGCCGTCCGCGGCTCTGCACAGGTCAAGAATCCGATCGTGAACCTCATGACGATCCTCGGTAAGGCCGGCTATCTCTCGACCACACCACAGCGCACGCCGTGGGATGCGGACAGAAAGGAATCCTCGTGAACGTCACTGTATGTGGTGCAAGTGGAGGCGAAGTTACAGGCTCCGGCTATCTCGTTGAGACGGACCGCGCGCGAGTGCTTGTCGACTTCGGCATGTTTCAGGGACGAGGCGCAACGGATGAGCGAAACCGTGATCTCGGACCGGTTGATCCCACGCGACTCGATGCCGTCGTCGTGACCCATGCTCACCTCGACCATACCGGCCGACTTCCGCTACTTGCTCGTCACGGCCTGTCGGCCCCGATATTTGCCACGCCGGCCACGGTTGACTTCACCTCACTGGTGCTTGCTGATGCCGGCCGTATCCAGGAATCGGATGCTCGGCGTGAGAACCGTGAGCGGGAACGCGAGGGACGACCGCCGATTGAACCGTTCTACACGCAGGACGACGTCGAAGCACTCCAGCCTCTTGCACGGCCGGTGCGATATGACACGCTGACCGAAATCGCGCCGGGTGTCTCCATTCGATTCGTTGATGCCGGGCACATTCTGGGATCGGCCAGTGTCGAGATGCATGTTCGTGATGATGACGCTGATCGCATCATTGTGTTTTCCGGCGATATCGGTCGATGGGATACGCCGATTCTCCGCGATCCGGTCCTGCTGGAGCGCGCAGACCTGGTGTTTCTGGAATCAACGTACGGTGACCATGATCATCCGAGTTTCGATGAAAGCGAGACTGCATTCACTGATGCGCTCCGTGAGTCGATCTGGAATCGCGAGAAGGTGCTGATCCCGGCGTTCGCAATTGGTCGAACCCAGTTGCTCCTGTACTACATCGCCGAACAGATGCGCGAGGAACGCGTGCCATCGTTTCCCATTTACCTCGACAGCCCGATGGCGATCAAAGCGACGGAACTCTATCGCAAACACCAGCACCTCTTCGATGAGGAAGCAACTGAACTCGCGCGCAAGCGTCGATTTCAGATCGATCTCCGCAACCTGAGACCACTTTCGTCGTCGGCTGAATCGCGAGCGCTCAATGATGAGCACGACGCGTGTGTCATCATTGCCGGCGCAGGCATGTGCGATGGCGGCCGCATTGTCCACCATCTCAAGCACAACCTCTGGCGCAAGCATGTGACGTTTATGGCCGTTGGATTCATGGCCCAGGGTTCAACGGGCCGAAAGATCGTGCGCGGCGACGAGACTATCCGCATTCTCGGCTCGAACATTCGCGTGCGTGCGAAGGTCGTTTCATTGAGCGGCTTTTCGGCTCATGCGGGGCAAAGTGAATTGCTGCGCTGGCTTGACCCCTTGGCAGCGACTTCGCCTCGCGTCGTGCTGACCCACGGTGAGGATGAGGCACGGACAGCACTCGCTGCCCGAATCGCCGACATGTATGGCATTCAATGCGATCGCCCGGATTTGGGCGACGTCATCACGCTGAACTCATGATGTCGGCTGGCCATCACGCGTGCTACGCATCACACGTCAATGACCATCAAGTCTTGCCCCACGATGACGTCGCAGTCATGAGTGCCAGCCACGTCCCTGCGCATCGCTTCGAGCGTCTCAGGCGTATCGGCATGCATGCTGATGTGGGTCAGCACAATTCGGCCAACGTTGCATGTCGCCGCAAATGAACCTACCTGCCCGGCACTTGGCAGCGTCTCGCGCGTCAGCAACGCGACCGCAGGTTCGTTGACCCGTGATTCCGGACAATGGCAGCACTGGATCAGAACATCGGCACCGTCTGCGAGCGTGCGCAGGCCATCACACGGCACCGTATCGCCGCTGATCGCAACCACCTTCTCACCAGCCTCGATGCGATACCCGAGGCAACGCCAGTTGAACTCAGGGTCGGCCGTCATATCGCCGTGGCACACTTCGGCCGTTCGAACCGTCCAGCCATCGCCCGATTCCACATGCGACCCGTCAGTCTCGACGACATCCACCAAACGGATGGCGTGCGGATCTTCAAGTTCGACGCCGTGCGCGCGTGACATGGCCGCATCGAGATATCGCGATCGGATATCGCGCGCATAGACCACATCAAGCAACCCACGGACAATCTCGGTGGTGCCGGGCGGCCCGATGATTCGCATCGGATTCTCACGCCCGGACATCGCCGTCACGGCAAGGACGTCAAAGAGATCGCCGAGATGGTCAAAGTGATGATGGGTCAGAAAGATCGGATTGACACGAATGGGCAGCAGTCCTGCACACGCCATCTGGTGCACGGCTCCGGAGCCCGCATCGAAGAGCAATCGATCTGCGCCGATGTCGATCGCCACAGCACTTTGCCGACGATTCGGGTTCGGACCCGGTGTTCCGGTCCCGAGCAACACAATGCGCATCCGATGCCCTTTCGGACTCACGATTCCAATCGGTCCACGTTGGACTCGCCCTGACTGTATCGTACGCTGAACGCCATGCTCCATGCGACAGATATAGATCGGCGGATCAGCGCGCATCAGGCGACCGTGCTCTGCGCGGGCATGATGATCGCGGCGTGTCTGATCAATGCATGTACTTCTGAGCCTGATCGGCCTGCAATCGAACCTGTCGCAGTCGTGCCTACCCGTTCGGGTCATGCGCCTCCAATCCAGCCCATCGCCTATCCAGGCCTCGACAACGTGGTGCAATTTGCTGATGGCATTTATTCCGGCTCAGCGCCTGATGCACCGGCTGGCTTTGACTCCATCCGCGCCCTGGGCGTGCAGACGATCATCAGTGTTGATGGTGCGGTGCCGGACGTTGCCGCAGCGCAGCACGTTGATCTTCGATACATCCATCTGCCCATGGGATACGACGGCATTCCGCGCGAGCTCAGTCACCGGCTTGCCCGGGCAGCACGTGACAACCTTCAACGCGGTCCGATCTACGTGCATTGCCATCATGGCCGTCATCGAAGTGCGAGCGCCGCAGGTACCATCGCCGTGATGCTCTCGATGCATACGCCGGGTGCGATGCTCACACGGATGGAGATCGCAGGCACGTCACCTGCATACTCAGGACTCTTCAATGCGGTTCGAACTGCACAGCCGGTTGACGACGCAACACTGGATCGTGTTGATGGCCAATTCCCGGAGTCGGTCCAGCCTGCAGACATTGTGTCGGCCATGATCACGGCGGAGGATGCAATGCACCATCTTGAGCTGATTGCGGCGGCAGAATGGCGCGTTCCCGCCGATCACCCCGATCTGGTCGCGGCAGCTGAAGCAGGCCGATTGACCGAATCGTTACGTTTCCTGACTGCGGACGTTGCGTTCGACGCGACGCCGGTTCAGTTCAACAGACTCGCTATCAGGAGTTATCAACACGCCGTGGATCTTGAGTCAGCACTGTCGACCTCATCAACGGACCGTGAAGCATTGGATGCCGTACTGCATCAACTGAAGGCATCGTGCACGCGCTGTCATGCCATCATTCGAGATTGAGTGTCAACCTCGAACGCCGGCGATGTACGCTGATGTCAGTTCATGCTGCGGCGATTCAAAGATCTGCTGTGTTGATCCATGCTCGATCACTCGTCCAGCACCATCGGCGACCCAGAAGACCGCAACATCATCTGCAATGCGTCGTGCCTGTGCGAGATTATGCGTGACCACGATGACCGTGAAACGATTCCGCAACGAGGCAATAAGGTCTTCCACGCGACCGCTCGCCAGTGGATCAAGTGCGCTACACGGTTCATCGAGCAACAGGATTTCGGGTTCGAGTGCCAGCGTACGCGCGAGACACAGACGTTGCTGCTGCCCGCCCGAGAGACGCGATGCGGGCGCATCAAGGCGATCCTTGATCTCGTCCCATAGACCGACATCACGCAGCGATTGCTCGATGATCTCCATCGCGCGCGCGCGATCACGCACACCATGCTGTCGCAACGGCAACAGAATATTCTTGCGGATTGACAGCGGAAATGGATTCGGCTTCTGGAAGATCATCCCGACACGACGCCGAAGTGCGATCAGATCGATCGATCGACTCATGACGTCCATCTCGCCGAAGCTGCATGAACCGCTGACCTGACACGTCGGAATAAGGTCGGTCAGCCGGTTCATCACCGTGAGCAGCGTGGTCTTGCCGCAGCCGGACGGACCGACCAGCGCTGCGATTCGACCGTGCGCGAATTCCATCGTCACATCGCGGAGCGCGACGTGTTGGCCATATTGCACACAGACGTCACGCATGGAGATGCTCGGAGTCGGCGCTACCTGCGCATCTGGTGTGCGCCTCGACGTGGGAACTGTCGTGGTGGCGTGCGTCATGTGATCACCCGTCGACCGAGCCAGCGCTCAGCCGTCCACGACGCAATCGTATTGATCATGAGCAACGCGACGATCAGGACCAGGGCAGTCGCGGCCGCGTTCGGATCGCCGCCCGTCACGTTCATCGCAAGATCGTAGATATGAACCGACATCGCCCGGCCAGAATCGCTCAGCGAAGTCGGCATGCGATCGACATATCCACTCGTAAACAAGAGTGCGGCGGTCTCGGCGAGCGCGCGACCGATGCCGAGCACCAGACCGACGACCAGGCCCGGCATCGCTGCTGGCAACAGGATGTGCCACAGCGCAGCGCTGCGAGAAAGGCCGACCGCCGTCGCGCCCTGCCGATACGACTCCGGCACCGATCGAAATCCTTCTTCGGTTGATCGAATCAGGATCGGCAGGACCATGCACGCCAGCGTCAAGCCGCCGGACAGGATGGAGAAGCCCATGTCGAGGTATATGCAGAAGAACGCGTTGCCAAATAGCCCGAAGACGATGGACGGTACGCCGGCGAGCACATCAAGGCTGCGCCGCACGAAGCGCCCGAACAGTCCGCCGGACCGTGTGAACTCTGACAGAAATACCGCCGATCCAACGCCGATGGGAATCGAAACGACCATGCAGACGGCGAGGATGAGAAGCGTCGACACGATCATCGGCGCGATCCCACCGCTTCGGCCTGCATCCTGTGGAAGCGTGGTCAGGAACGACCACGACATATGTGAGATGCCTCGCCGAGCGACATCGCCGACGATCCAGATGAACATCGCCGTCACCACCGCCGCGCTCGCCCAGCAGGCGAGCATGACCATGCGATCGGCCAGATGATCCCGGCGCGTTGTCTGGAGCGCGCTACCCATACAACCGCCCCTTGCTGATCCACTCTGCGGCCCCGACGAGCGATGCGATCATGCCGATGAGAATGAGGCCGCTCACAAACAGAGCGGCTCGATGATCACCTAACGCATAACCGAGTTCGAGCGCGATGTTCGACGTCAACGTCCTGCATCCTTCAAACGGCGAGACCGGCAACTGCACGATGTTGCCCGCCACCATCAGGACCGCCATGGTTTCGCCTATGGCGCGTCCGGTCTCGAGGATTACACCGGTGAAGATGCCAGACCGTGACGACGGTAGCACGACGCCTCGAAGTGTCGCCCAGCGCGAAAGCCCGAGCGCGGACGCAGCCCGAAGTTGCTGTGCCGGCACATTGGCGAATGCAGCATCAGCCATCAGAGCGATCGTCGGGAGAATCATGATGCTCAACACGATCACGGCGGCGAGCAGGCTCGGACCCGGCGGATGGACTGCTCGAATGATCGGCACGAGGACCACGAGTCCCCACAGACCGTACACGACCGATGGAATGCCCGCGAGCAATTCGACAATACGGCGATACACACGCGCAATGTGTGGCGGGGCATAGAACTGACAGAACGCCGCTGACGCAATACCCAACGGCGTGGCAATCAGCACAGCACCAGCCATGGCGACCAGTGACCCCAGGACCATCGGTACCAGCCAGAACAAGCCGTCCGCAGCATCGCTGGCAGGTTGCCAGGCATCATCGTTCACGAATCTGACGAAGCCAATTGACCTGAATGCGGGGATCGATTCAACAAGCAGGAACGCAGTGATCAACAAGACGATCAAGCCGGCCGTCAGGGCGCACAGGCGAAGTGTCCAGATCAGAATCGTGTCAGCGTTCAATCGGAACAAACGACTGCTCCTGCACGAGGTCATGGACCTCGTGCGATGTCGCGAACTCGAGGAATGCGCTTTGCAACGTTGAGTGTTCGGTACGATGCACAAACACGAGCGGACGACTCAGTGGAAACGCCCCGCTTGCGACGGATGCAGAAGTCGCCGCAATGCCATCAAGCGGCAGTAACGCGATCGCAGTCCCGTTGGACGCTTCATACTCCGATGTGCCGACCGACATATACGTGATCGCATTCGGATCACCCGCGACAAGCTTGATGCCCTGCTGATTCTCACCGGCGATGACATCGGCATCGACCGATCCCGGTTCAAAATCCAGGAACGCTGCGACCAACGTTGTTTCTGAACGACCGGCAGCGCGATCGATCACGGTGATTGGCCCGTCGTAGCCGCCAACCTCGCGCCAGTTCTGAATCTGACCGGTGTAGATGCCAACCAACTCATCGCGCGTCAATGATGCAATCGGGTTGGATGCATGCACGATAAAGCACACACCGTCACGAGCGAGAAGCGTCTCGACCATCCCCGCTCGTTCACGTTGATCCAGCGTGCGGGATGACATCCCGATATCAGCGATGCCGCGCGTGGCATCGGCAATGCCGCGCGACGAACCCCCCGTCTGGACGTCGATGCGCACGTTGGCGTGACGGGCTTCGAATCGTTTCGCAATCTCACCGACGAGCGGCGCCATGGTGCTCGACCCCGTCAGGACAAGCCGACCTTCAAGGTCATCGGCGGCCGCGGCGGTTGTCGCTGCATCGCCAACGTTGGCACATCCGGCTATCAACGTGATCGCCACGATCGACATGATCATGACGACCAGCGGCATCAGAGTTGTCTTGCTCACGCGTGATCGCACGATGCACACATCCTCGCCTCAGTCATCAAACGTCAACCGGCAGCAGCCAAAGTCAATCACATGTCCGCGTCGTCTGGATTCCAGGTCCGGCGACAGTCGATACAGCACCGATTTTCCATCGCGTTCTGACTCCACCACGCCTGCGTCACGAAGGACGCGCAGATGGTGCGACAGGAGGCTCTGCTCGATGCCGATGGCTTCCTGGAGTGCCTTGACATGACTCGGGCCGCCCAGCAGCAACCGAACGACTTCCAGTCGTGACTGTTCCGAGAGCACTTGCAATTGGGAGGCACAGTCGCTGAGCGTGACGTCGGACATGGGGAACTCCCACGGTGGTATGAACCATCATTCACATGAAGAACGGCTCAATATACCGTCGTATTCCCGGCGCGGGTGCTTCGCGATTCGCGAGCTGACTCCGTTGGCGAATCCTGGCCTGAATTCGCTACAGTGGGACGCATGAGTCCACTTCCCGTGCCTGATGCCGACATTCGACGGGCGACGACCCCGACCGGAGCGTTGTATACGGACCCGAAGGTCCATTCGCATCAGCGCGAGGTCACCCTTCCGTCGTCGTGGCAGTTCCTTGGCGATGACTCCCCGGTCCGCGTGCCGCAGCAATTCATACCTTTGACATTTCTGGAAGGCTCGGTTGATGAACCGTTGCTTCTGACGCGCGATGAACAGGATCAGATCCACTGCATCTCCAATGTATGCACACATCGTGGCGCACTGGTCTGCGAAGGTGCCGGCAATGGCAGGACGCTGACGTGTCGTTACCACGGTCGACGGTTCAACCTTGATGGCACGTTCAAGTCCATGCCGGAGTTTGATGATGCGTGCGATTTTCCTCGACCTGAGGATGACCTCGCGCACGTCCCTCTTGCATCATGGCGCCAATTCCTGTTCGCATCGATGCGACCTTCCCTGGCGTTCGAGGCGCTGACGCACGATCTCGATCGCCTCGTCGGCTTCCTGCCAATCGAGAACGCGACGCTGGATCGATCTCGGTCGCGCGATTACCTCGTGCGCGCCAACTGGGCGCTGTACGTTGAAAACTACCTCGAAGGCTTCCACATCCCCTTCGTTCACCCCGGCCTCGCCGACGCCATTGACTACGGCGAATACCGCACCGAGCTCTTTGCCTTTGCCAACCTCCAACTTGGCATCGCCGCGACCGACGAAGATGCCTTCACGTTACCCACGGATCATCCGATGGCTGGCGAACGTGTGGCTGCCTTCTACTTCTGGTTGTTCCCGAACACGATGTTCAATGTGTATCCGTGGGGCATCTCGGTGAATGTGGTCCAGCCACTTGCCGTGGACCGCACGCGCGTATCGTTCCTGAGTTACGTCTGGGATGCCTCGCGTCTGGATCAGGGCGCGGGGGCAGATCTTGATCGGGTGGAACGGGAAGACGAGGCGATTATCGAGTCCGTCCAGCGAGGCCTTCGATCACGGCTTTATCCCGGCGGCCGCTATTCACCCGGCCGAGAGCAAGGCGTTCATCACTTCCACCGCCTGCTCACTTCCGCGATGCTCGACCCTGACGGTCGACCTGATGCGTGAACGGGCTACCATGCGGGAGCGAAGGAGATGCTCATGCCGCGAGTCACGCGTGCTGCCCTCATTCAGACGTCCCTGCCAACGGGGTACGACACATCGTTTGCGGATCTCGGGCGCATCAAGTCCGACATGATCGACAAGACCGCGGCGCAAGTGGATGCGGCAGCGGCCGATGGCGCGCAGGTATGCTGCCTCCAGGAACTCTTCAACGCACCGTATTTCTGTGCTGAGCAGCATGTCCGTTGGCATGAGCTCGCCGAACCAGTGCCGGACGGTCCATCGATCCAACTGATGATGGACAAAGCGCGGCAGCATGGCATGGTCATGGTTGTCCCGGTCTATGAGGTCGACATGACCGGCGTGTACTACAACACTGCCGCAGTCATCGACGAGCAAGGCGTGTATCTCGGCAAGTACCGGAAGCACCATCTCCCGCATCTGCATCCCGGATTCTGGGAGAAGTTCTACTTCAAGCCGGGCAATCTCGGCTATCCGGTGTTCCAGACCCGATTCGGCCGGATCGGTGTGTACATCTGCTACGACCGCCATTTTCCCGAGGGCGCTCGTGAACTCGGTCTCAACGGCGCCGAGATCGTGTTCAACCCCAGTGCAACGGTGGCAGGCCTGAGCGAGTACCTCTGGACCATCGAACAACCTGCGCACGCGGTTGCGAATCAGTATTTCATCGGCGCAATCAACCGCGTCGGCCACGAGCATCCGTGGGACATCGGGGAGTTCTACGGCCAGTCGTACTTCTGTGATCCGCGCGGCCAGTTCATCGTCCAAGCATCGCGGGATCAAGATGAAGTCGTGATTGCTGACCTTGATCTCGACCTCATTCAGGACGTCCGGAACACATGGCAGTTCTATCGTGACCGCAGACCGGAATCGTACACGTCTATCGCCGACATCAATCGCTGAGCTCGCACACGAGGCCCGGAATGCCGCTGCTCATCAGGAACGGACGAATCATCACCGCGCACGACGATGTTGTTGCAGACATCTATTGTGCCAACGAAACCATCACTCGGATCGAGCCGGACATCGACCGCAACTCGCTCGCGCCCGATACTGAGGTCATCGACGCGACCGGCAAGTATGTCTTTCCGGGGTTCATAGACCCACATGTGCATATTCATCTGCCATTCATGGGGACGCATGCGAAGGATGACTGGACATCCGCCAGCATGGCCGCTCTCGCCGGCGGAACAACCACGCTCATTGAGATGATCTGTCCCGGCCCGACGGATGAACCACTTGATGCATTCGCGGCGTGGCGTGATCACGCTGATGGGAACGCCTCAGTCGACTATTCATTCCACATGGGCGTGGTGCGATTCGATGAGGCGGCGCGTCCGCAGTTTCGGCGGATCATTGAGGAGTTCGGCATTCCGTCGGTCAAAGTGTTTCTGGCCTACAAAGGTGCCCTGAACCTTCCCGATGCACACCTGTTTGATGTCATGATGCTTGCGCGCGATTGCGGCGCTATGGTCACCGCGCATTGCGAGAATGCCGATGCCATCGACGCGATGCAGCGTCGCCTGATCGCTGCGGGCAAGACCGGACCGGAATGGCACGAGCGTTCACGCCCGACCATCGTTGAGGCCGAAGGCGTACATCACCTGACAACATTCGCAGAACTGACCGGCGCACATGTGTACTGCGTGCATACATCGTGCGATGAAGCGTTGCGTACCGCCGTGAACGCGCGTCAACGAGGCGTCAATGTCTGGGTGGAAGCGGTTGCGCCACATCTTGTTCTCGATGCGGAATACGCTGAGCGGCCCGATGTTGAAGGCGCCAAATATGTCATGTCGCCGCCGCTTCGCGCGAAGTGGCATCAGGAGATGTTGTGGCACGGCGTGCGCAGCCGGATGATCAGCACGATCGGCACGGATCACGCCCCATTCGACACTGCATCCCAGAAGATCATGGGGCGCGATGACTTCACGAAGATCCCGAACGGCATTCCGTCCGTGCAGGAACGCATCGATCTTGTCCATACACATGGCGTGTGTGGACGGCAGATTGATCTTCACACGATGGTCGATGCATGCAGCACACAGGCGGCAAAGCTCTTCGGCATGTATCCACGCAAAGGCACGATTCGCGTCGGCAGCGATGCCGACATCGTGGTGTACGATCCGCACTACACCGACACGTTCTCCGTCGAGCGGAGCTTCTCACAGGTTGACTACAACGCATTTGAAGGCTGGCCGGTCCAGGGACGATCAGAGGTCGTCACCGTGCGCGGCGAAGTCCAGTGTCGCGACGGCGGATTCGTTGGAACCATCGGGCGTGGACAGTTGATCGAGCGGGACGCCACGCACGCGTAATTTCAGTTGCCGCTCAGCGCTGCGCTTTGTTCAACAAAGCGCTCACCTTCCCAGTCACCATCCTGCTGCACGACCGCGCGCTGCCGGCGCGCGGCTCGTTCATCTCGCTGTAATCGCACAAGCTCCGCATGTGTGGTGAAGTACGGCAGGCTCGCACCGCGAAACTCATCGATCGTTTCGAATTCGTGCCGTGCCATGAAGGAGTCCAATTGTTCACGCAGCGTGTGGATCAGTTGATAACCGTGCTTCATCACACCAGTGCAAACCTGGACGGTGTGCGCACCAAGCAACATGTACTCCGCGGCGTCATGGCCAGTTTCGACGCCGCCAATCGCGCTGATCGTGCGATCGTGAAATTCGCCAGATGATGCTGGTTGACCGTTCAACGGGATGGGCTGACCGTGATTCCCACCATGCATCATGGTCGCAAGTTCCATCACCATGCGCAATGCGATCGGGCGGATGGCCTTACTCGAGTAACCGCCGGGAACGCTGTACCCTTCGACGGTTGGTTCGGGGCGAAGCGTATCGAGATTGATGCCCATCACACTCAGGATAGTGTTGATGGCTGAAATGCCATCGCAGCCGGCCGCAAGCGCCGCACGAGCCGGATCGACGATGTGCGTGATATTGGGCGTCATCTTGGCCCACACAGGAATCGTCGCAGCGTCATTGACCCAGGAACAGACTTCCGCGATCACGTCCGGATCCTGCCCCATAGCTGCGCCCATTCGGCGTTCCGGCAGGCCGTGCGGACACGAGAAGTTTAGTTCAAGACCATCGACGCCGGTCGCTTGCGTGCGCTCAACGATCTCGATCCAGGCGTCGCGATTGAATTCCTCCATGATCGATGCGATGAGCACCTGATCCGGATAGGTCGCCTTGAGATCTCGAAACTCGTCAATCCAGGTGTCGAACGGGCGATCACTGATGAGTTCAATGTTCTCCCAACCGTAGATTTCGCGCGATGTCTCGGCACGCATGCGCGCGTATCGCGGTGCGACGTTGATGATCTTCTCTGCTTCCAGACAAACGGTCTTGGCAATGACGCCACCCCAGCCTTCGTCGAATGCCTTAGCGATGACGCGGGCATTTGTTCCGGGCGGGCCGGAACCAATGACGAAGGGATTGGGGAACGAGATACCGTGTGCAGTGACGCTGAGATCAGCCATGCGCCGAGGACTCCAGAAACAGAACGAATAAGATCGATGATAGCCCCGGACGGGGCCATTGTCCGACTCACCTGAGAGACACGCTCGCATCGCCTACCATTCCCGGAGCAACAGGAGCGTGCCTGCCATGACCACTGATCACTCCGCCCCCGATTCCGCCGGTCGATCCGCCGCGGGCTACGACATTTCGCCACTCGGCAAAGACATTATTCACCAGCTGGCACAACGACTCACAGAGGACGAGGCTCGCGTCCTCCTCCAGCAGGGTACCGAACGCCCGTTCTGCGGCGCGTTTCATGACAACAAACAGGTCGGCGTGTACGTCTGCAAGCTCTGCGCGCTGCCGCTGTTTCATTCGGATACGAAATTTGATTCCGGCACTGGGTGGCCAAGTTTCTTCGCCCCGTTCGATCCCGACCACGTGGCGACGCACGTCGACCAGTCACACGGCATGGTGCGAACTGAGATTGTCTGCCGGCGGTGTCAGGGTCATCTGGGACACGTCTTCCCTGACGGTCCGCCACCGACTGGTCATCGGTATTGCCTGAACTCCGTGTCGCTTGAGTACCGATCGCTCGACAATGTGCCACCGCCGCCGGGCGTTGTGGCTCAGTAAGTCATGGGCAATCACCGAAGGCGTTAATCACCGCCAGCAGATCATCGATATTGATGATGCCATTGCCAAACGTGCCATCACCGTTGTCCGGCGCTGCATCGCAAGGTCCACCGGCGCTGCCAAACGCGTTGATGACGGCGAGCAGATCGTCAATATTGATGACACCGTTTCCAAACGTGCCATCTCCATTATCCGGCGCGCAGTCCTCCGGGCACGGTTGTGCCTCGCACGCATCACCAACACCGTTCATATCGGCGTCCTCCTGACCGGCATTCGCGACCGCCGGGCAGTTGTCACACGCATCCAGAACGCCGTCGCGGTCGGTGTCCACCGGTGCGGATTGCGCTGTACCAACGAATTGCACGTTGGACATATCGAGCGCAAGAATCCACTGCACCATCGATACCAACGGGAATGAATCCACGCCGAGCGTGATCACGACATAGGACTGGTCACTGAGTCCGCTCCATACATATGTTCTCCCGGCTCCGCCCAGCACACCATCAAAGTCAGCAAGTTCCTCTGACGTGAAGCCACTATCCAACTGAAAGTCAGGCGGCGAACTGATTTCGGCCTCGACGGTGACCGGCAGCGCATTGAAGTCGACCGAACCGGACGACCCGATGGTTGCACACAATGGCGCGCTCTGCGTCACCGTGAAATCCTGCACAGTAAATGGGAGGCCATCGCAAGCTGCTGCGATCGGACAGAGGCCGAACATGCATTCGAATGAAGAACAGAACACGAATGAGAGATCAACTGGCTCAAAGTCGAGGACAAGATCCTCGATCACGATACCAGCCCCATCAGTCGCGCCAGGTATGGTCGAAAGTGTCACGGAACCACTCAAGCCGGTCGTGTCACCATCCACTGCAGTTGCCTGAATTCCGCCAAGGAAGAACGCGGTTGCCGTCACCGTGACATCCACAGTCGTTCCAGCGGGAATCATCAACTGTGCGGTCTCACCGGTTCCGGTGTCTCGCGCATACGATGCGCTGCACAGCATTGAGCCAACGAGCGCCATACAACCGAGTTGCCATGTCCTGGTCATCACCAACCTCCTACCCTGAATCCGTGCTCCATGAGATCACTGGCACGCACCGATTTGATTGAGCATCGCCATGAAATCAAATGTATCGATAACGCCGTCCACAACCGGGCCTGTGGACGACGCGATATCGCATGCTCCAGCTTCACCGAAGGAAACCAGGAGCGCAATCAGATCATCGATGTTTACCACGCCATTCCCGCCACTTGGCGCGCAGTCCCCGATGCATGACTGTTGCAACAGCACGCCGAGCGGATTGTCTGTTCCGCCGCCACCCGCAGCAACAGCGCCGATGATGATGACATCATCTCCATCAGCTTGATCAATGTCAGTGCCCAGGAGCAACGTGCTTCCGAAGACCGATGTATCGTCGAATGCTTCGGCGAACACAATGTTGCCGGCACTGGAATCATTTCGCACCACGCGAACGGCGCGGCTGTCCGCCGATGTCGCCACTGCGACCACAAGATCATCATCCCCATCTGAATCGAGGTCCACCAAGGCCAGCGATGAAGGAGAATCTCCCACGGGAACGTTGTACGCGTCGGCAAACGTCCGTCCATCAATATTCTCGATGAGCGAAAGGTCGCCTGATGCCTCATTGACAAGGACGAGGTCCAGATCCTTGTCCTCGTCAATATCGCTTGGTTCGATGTCCAATGGATCCTGGCCGACCATTCGCGCGGCCACTTCGGCGAAGGCCCCGCGTCCGTCGTTGCCAAAGATGACAACCTGACCGGACATTTCGTCATCTTCGTCAGAGAACTCCTCCGTGACGACTGCGATGTCATCGACCTTCATTCCACTGAGCGGTGCAACCGCGAGTGACCGTGGCTTCGCGTTCAACACGATCGGTTCCTGAGCAGAGAATGACAGGTTCTTGCTTCCGACGAGCACGCGCACGGAATCATCTGCCTGACTCAACATGACAAGATCATCAAACGAGTCCTCATTCACTCGAGCAGTTGCGATGTCCACGATGCTCCCACCGACATTGATCAAGCTCGCAAAGCTCAGCGTTCCGTCACCGCCATTGGTCAGAATCGTCAAACCTGCGCCATCCGACTGCGCCACGGCAAGATCGACGCCAGCGAATTGATTGAAGTCACCGGCGGCAACCGACGTTGGTTCTCCACCGAGGCTGATCTGCTGCGACGCGGCCGCGTCGAAACCCAACCACGTGCCCTGTTGATCGACGCCTGCATTGATCAGGACGAGTACGAGGCCGAGGTCGGGCAGTGCGAGAGCTACGTCATCAAAACCATCGCCATTGAAGTCCGCAGTCACGCCATCGGACGCATTTCCCGGAATGCCGAGCGCATCAATGCCATTCAGCACCAACTCGCCGATGGCATCAATTTGAATCGTAATCGGGACCAGACCGACCGATGTGGTTCCATACGACAGGGACACCAGTCGACCGTTCCCTACGCCAGTCGAGAAGATGGCATCAAATTGACCGTCGAGTTCTCCGATACCACTAATAACTGGAACACTGCCGACGATCGGTAGATCATCGAACTCGTTCTCAACGTTGATTCGTACTGCTCCGCTCAATTGCTGGAAGCCCGTAAAGGCAAAGAAGTCAGCACCGACACCACTCGGGCCGACAAACACATCAAACTCCAGTTGCCCGTTCGCCCCTCCTCCACTCTGCTTCAACGTCAGGGCCATCGGCGCGATGACCGTCGCATCTACACCATCGCGCGCGAGCCCGCCGGGCGTCAGGCGACCGGCATTCAAGAGCGTGCCAAGCCCTCGAATGCCCTGCGCACCGACACGCATCACAGCGCCAGCTTTGTTGAAGATCGCCTTCTCGTCAGCAGCCAGCGCATTCATGTCGACGTCGTTCAGTACGCATTGCCCGAAATTCTCGATGAACTGCTCATTGCCAGGTATCTCGCCGGCGAATGATGTGCCCAGCACCGAGAGCTCATTGCCCTTGACGGTTCGAAACCGAATGTCTCGGTACCGAATATTCGATCCCAGATTGTTCTCAAACTGGCAGTCTTCGATCAGCGCGGTTCCCTCGGTGGGATCAACGGCGAAGAAGAAATCTTCACGCTCGACATGGACAACATTCTCAGTGTTGACGACGTCATCGAACGTCCCGTTCTCAACAAACGCGCATCCGCGAATCGCCGACACAGGTGGGATGACGTCCAGCTCCTGAATGAACTTCGTGTCTTCGTCGATCGCCGCACCGCGCTTGCCACGGTTCAGATAGAACGTGCTCCCAATGATCTCGTAGGAACTTGCCTCAATGTAGATGCCGCCGCCGCGAGCGCGGGCGTTGTTCCGCAGGAATGCACATGCCTCTATTTCGCAGACAGCGAGGCGAGCATAGATTCCACCGCCGCGAAGCCTTGGGTTCTGCTGCCCAACGCCACCAATCGACGCCTCTCCGTTGGCGATCGTCACGCCACTCAATCGGATCGGAACGGTGGAAATGCTCCATGGCTCCAGCGGGAACGCCGGCGTAACCCCCAGCATCGTGACAACATGAATACTGTTCTCTGCTCGATTGAGAAACGCATCCGTATCATCCTGCAGCAGGTCGCCGGTGAACACGGTCGGATACCGATCCACATCTCGCGTATCCGCGCGATCCCCATCGAGCGGATTCAGGCCCGCGAATCCACCTTCTACGCGCATGCCAGGCGTCAGTCGGAACGATGCCTCGCGATCTCCCGGAGCATGCACATCGGGCTGATACACGCCGCCTGCGATTCGAATCGTGTAGTCACACGCCTCGCGCGCCTCAATTGCGTCGACGACCGTTCGAAACGCCGTCGCCCAGCTTGCGCCGTCGCCATTGCGCGGCGCATCATCATCAACATAGGCAAGTTGTTCGTCCTGGCACAATCCTCCATCGCCAAGGAAGAAACCGCCAGCAAGACTACAGTCGCTTAGGGACAATTCCTGACACGCGATCGTGCCACGACTCTCCAGGCAACATCGACCGGTCGCAAGTGGGCACGTCACGGTTGCGCAAAGTGAGCCATCGCCGAAGAACACGCCCATGATGCTTCCGCATTCACTCTCGGACGCCTCGATGCAGAGATCCTGATCAGGGAGACAGCATGCGCCGGACGCTGTACACAATGCATTGGCAACGGTGACGCACGCTTCGTCCCAGACGTTGTCACAGCAGAATGGCGCTGAGACACAGACGACCTCACAACATGCGACATCCGCGCATCCTGGCGTTGCGTTGACTTCAAAACAATCGCCCGCCCTTGCGTCGCATTGCCTTGCGTGCACATCCGACACAGACAACGCGATGATGAGCCACATGGCAACTGCATACAGCAAGCGACTGGTTGCTGCGACGTTGCCGTTCTCCCTCCACCGCCTCGCATGACTCCCCATATTGGCCAGCATATCAGCGTTCTCCAGGCATCCAGAGACAAATCCCCACTGCTGAATAAGCAATCTGACACAAGGACGGACGGTTTTTCTGCACAATTCGCAATACGATATCCGCGGCTCAGATTCCTCCCCGTAACCACCCGCCTCCCCTGCTTTACCATGGCGACGCCAGTTGAGACTGGATGAGACATGAACACGATGCCACACAACAGATGATGACCTCACCTCTCTTCGGCATTGATGCCTGTCGAGGCGGCTGGCTTGTAGCGCACATGCCGAGCGACAAGCGCATCGTTCATGTCCGTGTCATTGCACACATGAACGCATTCGAACGCACCGGCGCCTCGCCTGCGCACGTTGCCATCGATATCCCCATTGGGCTGCCAGATGCGGGACGGCGAGCCTGTGATGTCGCGGCACGAGCTGCGCTGGGGCATCCACGCGGAACAAGCGTCTTTCCGGCACCGATTCGCGAGAGTCTCCGCGCGACGTCCCGCGAAGATGCTTCAGACATCACGCGCGCGATTGACGGCCGCGGCGTTGGCGCTCAGGCGTGGAACATCGTTGCCAAGGTCCGTGAAGTTGATGAACTTCTCCAATCCGATCCAATGCTTCGTTCCGTTCTTCACGAAGTTCATCCTGAACTGAGTTTCATGGCCATGAATGATGGCACGGCCGTTCTCGCCAGCAAGAAGACGCCTGAAGGTATTGCTGCACGACGCGAACTCCTCGGCTGTGCATTCGGACGCGATCATTTTGCGACAAGTCGTGTGTGCATCCCGCGCCGTGACGCGGCAGACGATGACATTCTTGATGCGCTCGCGGCGTTGTGGACGGCTCAGCGCATCTCTCGAGCGACATCTGTGGCCTTACCTGACGAGCCGGAGCTTGACGCAACCGGGCTCCCAATGCAGATTGTGTACTAGATACCGCGTCATCAACCCGCTCAAGAATGCTCCATGAAAGGGTCAACCATGCGACGGCAGTACGATCGAACCGGATTCTCTCGCGTCGAGTTGCTTGTGCTGCTGGTGGCGACTGCCGTTGTCCTGTCACTCGGCACGACGATGGCCACCATGACCGATCAGAAAACGCTGACGCTCAAGGATGCGACGCATCTCAAGACCATTCATCAGTCGATCATGGTCTTTGCCAATGACCAGACTGAGAATCACTATCCTCGCCCCGGCCTGGTGAACCGCAAGCCAGTCGATCTTGGCGGCCAACTGCAGCATATTCCGGGACGAGGCGAAGAAGATACGACGGTCAATACGACGGCGAACTTCTACTCATGCATGGTGACCCTGAACTACTTCGAGCCCGGGATGCTGATCTCACCTGTGGATTCCAATACGCGCGTCGTCGCACATGCCGCATACGACTACGAAGCATACAACCCAGTCGAAGACAGCTACTGGGACGACACGTTCAAGGCGGATCTCTATAAGGGTTCGCACACGTCGTACGCGCATACACCGATGTATGGCAAGCGCTCAAACCGCGAATGGCGCATGACGCTGAACGGGAGCTTTGTCGTCGTTGGAAATCGAGGTCCGAAGGACGGCGAACCGATTGGATCTTCCTATACAACGAGTCCGCACGGCCTCTGGTCAGGCAATCTTGCGTTCAACGACAATCGCACCGAGTACGTCGAATCGATGGAGCCCGAGCAGATCAATGGCCGCACGCCGTACAAAGACAATCTGTTTCGAGCAGACCGTGGCGTGGACGGCGAGGATGTTCTCATCGCGTTTACGCAGTACATGACCAAGGACGGCCCGAAGCTTCAGTTCGACTGATCCGCGATTACGGCGCATCGCCGTGACGGCGCTTTGCCGCCTCGAGATAACGCCGGTACGTCGGACGAGCGAGCAATCGTGACTGCACGACATGAATCGCGTGCGCAACCTCGTGCCAATCCTCCTGGTGTTGGACCGGCAATCCCATGTACGTGCCTGCCAGCTCTGCCGCCAGCGCCCAGCAATCCGCTTCGTCTTCGGTCATTCCTGCATCAAGCACGCTGAGCCGATCGAGACTCGGCACCGGTTCGCCCTGTTCATCCTGATGAGGTTCTGCAAACACGGCGTCCGCCGGCGCGGCTCCCGCCGCCGCACAGGCGACGACACCAAGGACCTGGCGTCGAGAAGTGGCTGTCATGTTTTCGCTCCTGGCAAAGTGAAGAAATGCGCCGTACACCGGCGCAGAGCTGTCGTTGGCACGCTCTCGATTGATACACATGCCTCGTGTAAACTGCAAATGGAGTTTCGGCAAAGGAGTGCTGCCCGATGATCATCGTCTGGATCGTGATTGGCATCGTCGCGTTGCTGGTCATCGTCACCGTCTACGACCTTGTCCAGACGCGACACGCGATCCTCCGCAATTTTCCGGTGATCGGACACTTCCGGTACATGCTGGAAGCGATCGGCCCTGAACTGCGCCAGTACATCGTCACCAGCAACGATGAAGAACGCCCCTTCAGTCGAGATCAACGTCGCTGGATTTACGCATCAGCCAAACGCGAAAACAACTACTTCGGTTTCGGAACAGACAATGATCTGGACTCTGGCAGTGGTTACATCATTCTGAATCACTCGATCACACCGCTTGGGGATCCGGCACCAGATGAAGTCGGCGCAGGCTCGCTGCATCCGGTGCCCTGCGCTAAGATCATGGGCGCAGCGCGTGGACGGACACATGCGTTTCGTCCACCTTCGGTTGTTGGTGTCTCCGCCATGAGCTTCGGTTCGCTGTCAGGACGTGCCGTGGAGGCCTTGAATCGCGGCTGCGCCATCGCCGACTGCATGCACAACACGGGCGAGGGTGGAATTTCGCCCTACCACCGTTCCGGCGGCAATCTCGTCTGGCAAATCGGCACGGGATATTTCGGTGCACGAGCCGACGATGGCCGGTTCTCCATGGAGCGATTCCGCGAGACGGTGGCGAGCGCTCCGGTGAAAGCAATTGAGATCAAACTGAGTCAGGGCGCAAAACCTGGTCTCGGTGGTGTGCTTCCAGCCGGCAAGATCACGCCGGAGATTGCAAAGATCCGTGGCATTCCAATGGATCAGGATTGCATCAGCCCGTCACATCACTCGGCGTTCTCGGATGCTGATTCCATGCTCGATTTCGTGGAATCGCTTGCAAGCGATACCGGCGTTCCTGTGGGCATTAAATCTGCCATCGGCGATCTTGGATTCTTCGAACAGCTCGCCGATCTCATGGCCGACGGCCAGCGCGGTGTTGATTTCATCGCGATCGATGGCGGTGAAGGCGGAACCGGCGCGGCACCGCTGGCATTCAGCGATCATGTTTCGCTGCCATTTCGTGTCGCGTTCCCGCGCGTGTATCGCATCTTTGCCGAACGCGGCATCGCAGACCGTGTGGTCTTCATCGGCTCCGGCCGCCTTGGCTTCCCCGAGCGAGGTTTGCTTGCCATGGCGATGGGTTGCGACATGATCGGCATCGCACGCGAAGCGATGCTTGCGATTGGCTGCATTCAGGCACAACGATGCCACTCCGGACACTGTCCGACCGGCGTTGCGACACAGAGCACATGGCTCGTCCGCGGCCTCGATCCCACAAACAAAGCAGCGCGTCTCGCCAACTACGTCGCGACGTTGCGAAAGGAACTCATTCGTCTCAGCCGCGCATGCGGCGTCACGCATCCGTCGCTCGTCGGCCTCGACCGCTTTGAATTGCTCCGCGAGGAATTTGAAACGCAGAGTGCCATGCGAACTTTTGGGTACGAAGAGGGCTGGGGCGTGCCACACGGCGAAGCACGCGACAGTGTGATGCAACTCAGAATTGATGCGTCAGCAGCTTCGAATCATCGCGAGCTCGGTTCATGACGTCGCATCGTCGCACGTCCCGTGCCCGTAGAAGAACTCACTCCGGACAATGTGCCCGTTCGTCACGGTATACACTGCAGCTTCCTTCATCTGGAAACGCTGTCCTTCCATCGGCCCTTCGGTTGCCGTCAGGTCAATCGACAGGATGCAGATGAATCGGTCGTCATGCGGAAACGGGCCATCGACCGACTGGCCGTGAACCTCGTGTACACGAAAGAACCAATCCGCGTATTCAAGCAACGCGGCCTTTCCCACGACCTCGCGCCCCATCGGCGCATCTTCCATCGCTTCAACCGCGACGGCGTCATCCGCGTACAGTTCTTCGATCGCAGCTCGATTCCGGCCTGCCTGCACCAATTCCGCCAGCCGCTGCCCCACGTCCATCGTCGTTCGCATCGCCATACCTCGTGTCCATCCACCCGATTCGATATTCACCCTGAACGCGACAGAATTGCCGGCCCCGACGATCGTCGCCTCATGCCACTTGCCCCGGCATCTGCTGGGACGCTACGCTCACGCATTATGACGAATTTCAGAACTTGTCACCGTTCCCGCGCACGATGTCTCGCCCTGGCCTTCACCGTTGCACTGCTGGCTTCGGCGTGTACGCAGGATTCGAAGGACACCGAGACGACACGTCAACCGGCGACCGACGCTTCATCGGATGTTGTCGTGGTTGCGGATGAGCATGCTGAGCTTCGAGTCATCGCCTACGAAACGACCCTGGCCATGATGGATCTCGGTGACGCTTCATACATCACATTCAGCGATCCAGAGGACACGCCATGCGTGACGATGTGGATGCAGCGTTATCGCGTGCTGCGTCGCCTGGCGGTGCTGTATCAGCAGGCGCTCGGGCAAGAGTCGGCATTTGAGGCGCAGTTCGATGCAGAACTCGAGTCGTTCCGGCAGGCATTTGCGACGGCTGCGATCGAACTCACGGACGACCGCGCTACGATCGTGGCGACGAACGTTGATCCTTTATCCAATTCACCGCGACCACTCCCAATCACGCTGATGAGGGTGGCTGACGCATGGCGGGTTGACGGCGATGCGACGTTTCCAGGCTTCCTGAATCGCGATGAACAGGCTCGCTTCATCTTCAATGCAACGACGATTCGACTGGAGCGCGTGGCGTTGGACACCGAGGCACTCGATGAAATTGATCCCGATCGAGTGCAGCGACAGATTCGCCGAACAGTTGGATCCAACCCCCCGGTGTGGATCGAATTTCCCGAGGGCGGCACCAACGAATGACGTCCCGCCAGCTGACGCGAGCCACAAACCAATGCATCGGTGACGCATGACGCAATCGCTTCCGATTCTCCGACTCCAGGGAAGCAGTGAAGATGCCGGCTATCAGCACGGCATGGCGTTAAGGTCATACCTCGCGACGCCATTTCGAAACGCCTATCTGGATCGACTCGGTCCAATCACGCGAACGCGACGGGATGATCTCGAAAGACAAGCTGAGCGATGGCTCCGCCGATTGCCCGATCATATCCAGCGCGAGATCGATGGCATGGCAACGGGTGCCGGTGTCACGACCTCAGCCGTCACGACGTTTCTGTATGCGGACATTGCGCGGTCCACGCCGACCGAAGAACCGACAACGACAATTCATGAGCAGATCGTTGGACCGATGTGCAGCGCTGCATGCGTGCGCGAGCGTCGCAGCCCATGGATCGCACGAAACTGTGATTGGATCAGCGCCACACTGATGCGCGGAGTATGCGGCGTCATGCATGCGATTCCGAACCGAATTCCGATCCTCGCGGTCGGCATTCGTGGAGATATCGATGTCGATACGGGCCTGAACGCCGAAGGACTCTGGCTTCACCTTCACACCATGCCGGCCATGGACGATCCGCCGCGCGATCGCACCATGATCTCATGGTTGTTCTGGGCGCGAGAAGCACTCGAGACGTGCGCGAACCTTGATGATCTCGACCGGTTCATCGAAACAACAACGCGCGACCGCGGTGTTTTGGTCATCGCCGCGCACGGCCCGACCGAAACTGCGGCAATCTTCGAATGCCAGCGCGGCACGCATCGCCGATTCGATCAGACTGATGCCGCGATGGCCGTGACGAATCACCCGATCGATAAGCCGATCGATGATGATCGAGCCCAGCGCGCTCGCGCTGGCTCCACCGTCAGTCGTTTCTGCGGCCTGCGATCGAAACTACGCCAATCACCACCATCGACATTTCCTGACGACCTGTGCAAGCTGCTCGCCGCACCTGACATCGAAATGCGACACGCAAAGTACCTTCGCACGATTTACAGCGCTGTCGTCCAGCCACGAACGCAGGAACTCTGGTTTGCCGCTGGCGATGAGCATGGCCGTCCCGCTGCAAGCACCGGTCAGTGGCGACGAGTTCCCGTTGACTGGCCTTAACCTGATCGTCGCGGGCGTCGCAACCAGATCGCAAGCATAAGAAGCACGCCAACAACCACGCCGCCGGCGATGGCGATGCCACCCGCGCCGAAGCGATCCAGGATGACCGGCAGGAGCACGGTGATCATGCCGCCGCCAATGAATGGCGCGGAGAGCGGTGCCGCGAGTGCGTACGTTTCCGCCGCGCCTCGGTCAAGTTCCGGATCGATCATGCGCAGGAGCATCATGCCTTGTGCTGTGGTGCCGGTGGACATTCCGTAATTGATGATGCCGAGTTCAAACCAATAGCGCCGTGGAAGGATCCACGGTGACAGGATGAACAGACAAATGGCACACCACACCGCCCCCACCGCACACATGATGAGCAACGGGCGAAGCACGCCCGTGATCGCTTCGATGCGTAATGAGCAGATCGCTGCGACAATAAGGAACTCCATCGCAATCCCGACCACACGCTTGACGGCCGACGCATCGATTAGGTCCGCAACGCCGCACCACTGCATCAATGTCCGGACGATTCCACCGCCGATCAGCGTGAACAGAAAGAGCGGCAGATTGTGGAGCTTGCCCAGGACATCACTGGCCGGCGTATAGTCCGCAGCAGTCGCCGCGCGAACAGTCGCACCAGGTTCGGTTGCAATGACTGCATCAACGATGTTCACGACGCTGGTGAAACCGCTCTGCACAATCGAGCCGGTCAGCATGGCGAGTGCCACGAGCATGATCGCCCACACCATTGGATCAATCACGTCGCCGGCGATCGGCGCACGTGCGGCGGCCGGCGGCGCATCTCGCTGCTCAAGCCCGCTTGTGGCCCGGTGGTGCAAGACACTCGACTTCGCCCAACCAAGTCGGATCGCAATGTTGACGAACAGCACGCCGCTCAACACGCTGTAGATCAGACCGATTGTCGCACTGAACATGCAGTAATCGCGCATCGTCGGCTGGCCGAGTTGCGTGTAGACCTCTCCGACGGCGGCAGCGGTTCCATGGCCGCCCGCGAAGCCGGCTTCGATGATGTGACCGATTGCTGACAGCGCTGCCGGATCCTGTCGTTGCAGGAACCAGATGGCGCCGAATCCGACCGCGATCTGTCCCACCACGATGATCCACACCATGGTGCCCGCGCGCAGGACCTCGCGGCCTCGTCCAGCGTTGCCACCTCGTTCCTTGGGGCGATCCAGCAGGAGGCCCGCAAAGACAACGGCGATCAACCAGCCTGGCCAGCCGCGAAGTTCATCGGTCAGACCAAGAGCGACGTCGCTCATGCCGGTGGATCCGACATGCAACGCCAACTGCACCAATCCAAGACCAACCAATCCGCCCGTGACCGCGGCAGGCACGAAGAGCCATTGCAAAGGTGGCAACGACGCTCGGCTCCACACGCCGATGAGTAGCAGCAGCACGCATGCAATGACACCGGCTTCCAGTCCCATGCGGATCAGCCTTCCGAATCTGGTTCAAGCGGCGACAAGCCGAGCAATCGCGCGGCGTTGTCATGGTAAATCAACCGCAACGCTTCATCGGGCAGAAAGACGCCGTAGATCTTCCACTCGCCCGTCGGTGGGAACGGATGATCGTGATAGTCAAAGTACTCATCATCCGTTTCAAGGAAGCGAAAGTAGATGCGATACCGGGGTTGATCGGGCCGGCCGGGATAACGATCGGTGCCGAAGAGAATGCGATCCTGATGGCGAATCAGAAATCGCCGCGCGGCATATGGTTGACGCCCAAGCTCCGCGACGCGCCCGGAAATGTCCATGTAGAAGTTCGAGTGCTTATCAAGCACAGCAGAGGCGGCAGCAAGATCTTCTGCAAAACCGCCAAGGTGCGCGCCGATGAAGGTTGTACTCGGATGGCGGCGCATGACCGCGCTGCGCTGTGCGAGGACGACTTCTCGATCGGGGAAGTCATCGCCGTAGAAACTCCAATCCGGATGTCGATACAACTGCATCCATCGTTCGTTTCGATCATCGATGGGCTCGAAGAAGGCGATCGGATCTGCGGAGTGGATCAACACTGGCATGCCGAGTTGCGCGCATGTAGACCAGACAATGTCAAGCCGCACGTCATCGATGGCCAGGAGATCGCCATGATGATCACGTGTCGTCAGGCCCAGATTCTTGAATATCTTGAGTCCACGGGCGCCACGCTCATGCGCCGAGCGCAGCGTGTCGACCACATATGCATCAAATCCTTCCGATCCGGTCTTCGTATAGTCCAGATTGCAGAACACGATGAGTCGCTCCGGCGCGACCGACGTGTAACGATTCATCATTGCATCGAGATCACCGCCATCGCCACCGCTGAGGTTGATCGCCGATCGAATGTTGCGTTCATCCATGGCGTCGATCAGCGCCGATGGTTCCGGCTCCAACGTCCAATGGCAATGCATATCGATCGCGGGATAGCGCGCCGCCGCAATCATCGTCATACCCGTGACGAGGTTCGACTCTGGTCGATAGGGTCGAATCATGTCGTCGCCCACGTACACGGCGGTTCCGATGTCCGGCTCCGTGTCACGGTCAGGTTCTTCGCTGCCAGTTTGACGTTCTTCAGAGCGGTTATCCGCGGCTTGATCGGCCGGAGCGCCGCGGCATCCCGCGAAGCTCACCGCGACGAGCAGGAGGACACTGGTTGACAGCTGCGGGAACGTCCGTCCGGTCATCATGAATCTCCCAGTCGACATCATCGCAGATCCCGCAACATTCGTCGCATTCCTGCCTGCGGGCGACGGTGTCGGACCAGCCGCGACCCGGCAGCGTTCCCGTATACTCCAGTCCATCACAAGGGATGTGGACCTGGGAGTCATTGCGATGGAAGTGTATGAGAAGCTTGGCGCGTTTTACCTCGGCCGTCGGTTCGACATCGACGCCGGCGACACAACGCCCGAACTCCTCCTGTACGACGCCAAGGATCTGACCACGCATGCCGTGTGCGTTGGCATGACCGGCAGTGGAAAAACCGGGTTGTGCGTGACGCTGCTCGAAGAAGCCGCGTTGGATGGCATACCTTCGATCGTCATCGATCCCAAGGGTGACATCGGCAATCTCATGCTGACGTTTCCCGATCTCAAGCCGGGCGACTTCCGGCCCTGGATCGATGAGAGTGAAGCTCGACGCAAAGGCATGACGCCGGATGAGTACGCGTCCAATCGCGCATCCCTTTGGAAGAACGGTCTCGCGAAATGGGATCAGGACGGCGAACGCATCCGTCGACTCCGCGATGCCGTGGATATCTCAATCTACACGCCTGGCAGTGACGCCGGTCGATCGCTCACGGTCCTCCGTTCACTTTCGGCTCCACCGGCGGCGCTGCTGGAGGATCGCGATGCCATGCGCGAACGAGTGACGTCCGCCGTCTCCGGCCTACTGGCTCTGCTCGGCATCGATGCCGATCCGATTCGAAGCCGCGAGCATATTCTGCTGTCGTCGATTCTCGATCACGCGTGGCGCGAAGGCCGCGATCTGCAGATCGCCGCCCTGATCAACCTGATTCAAACACCTCCATTCGATCGTATCGGAGTGATGGATGTCGATTCATTCTTCCCGGCAAAGGACCGCTTCGCGCTCGCGATGTCGCTCAATGGGTTGATCGCCGCCCCGGGCTTCCAGGCATGGATGGAAGGCGAGGCGATGAATATCGATCGCCTGATGTACACCGAGGAAGGCAAACCGCGCATCTCGATCCTCTCGATCGCGCACCTCTCCGATGCCGAACGCATGTTCTTTGTCACGTTGCTGCTGAACGAAGTCGTCGCGTGGATGCGCACACAACCGGGCACGAGTTCTCTTCGCGCGCTGTTGTACATGGATGAAGTTTTCGGATTCTTCCCGCCGGTCGCCAACCCGCCTTCGAAGACTCCATTGCTGACGCTTATGAAGCAGGCGCGCGCCTTTGGGCTTGGCGTCATGCTCGCCACACAGAACCCGGTCGACCTCGACTACAAGGGACTCTCGAACGCCGGCACGTGGTTCCTCGGTCGCTTACAGACGGAGCGTGACAAGAAGCGCGTCATCGAAGGGCTTGAGGGCGCATCGGCTGCTGCAGGGTCAGCGTTTGACCGCAGCCGAATGGAGAAGATTCTCGCCGGCCTCGGCAGCCGCGTGTTCGTGATGAACAACGTGCACGAAGACGAACCGATGTTGTTCCACACACGATGGGCAATGTCGTATCTGCGCGGCCCACTGACGCGCCACCAGATCCAGATGCTCATGGCCGACCAGAAGGCGACGGTGGATGCCCGTCCCGCAAGTGCACCGGTAGGCTCCGCACCGGCTGCCGCGACGCCACCTGCGCCAAGCCGAGTGGCATCTGCATTCGCATCCGTCGCGCCGCCGCTGCCCCCTGAGATCAACGTTCGATATCTCCCGGTCGTGATGCCTCCGGGCGCGGGAGAGCAACTCGTCTACAAGCCCGCGCTGATCGGAAGTGCGCGGCTGCACTACGTACGAACGGCCGCCAAGCTGGATGACTGGAAGGAATGCACCCTCTTCACCTTGTTGAGCGACGATGTCATCAGCGCACCGTGGGAGGACGCCGACCAACTCGACGTCCTGCCTGATCTGTGGCCGGAACCGCTGCCGCAATCCGGTTTCGATTCCCTCCCGGGGCGCGCCGGCAAGACATCCCAATTCACGGCGTGGAAGCGGAGCCTGAAGGACACGTTGTATCGAACCCGTGACCTTCCGCTGTATCACTGTCCATCTCTCAAGAGTTACGGACTGTTCGCGGAAGATGAACGGAGCTTCCGAATTCGACTTCGTGAGAAGCTACGCGAAAAGCGCGACCTGACGATCGAGAAGTTGCGCAAGCGCTACACACCGAAGATTGCGACGCTTCAGGACCGTGTCCGGAAGGCTGAACAGCGCGTTGAAGTTGAATCAGCCCAGGCGAAGCAACAAGGCTTGTCCACGATCGTCGACATTGGATCAACGGTTCTGGGCGCACTGTTCGGCCGCAAAGTCAAGAGCTCCGGCACCGTCCGCAGCGCCGGTTCAGCGATGAAGAAAGCACAACGGACTGGCAAGGAACGCGCGGATATCGAACGGGCACGCGAAAATCTCGAAAGCCTCCGGCAGCGACTGCAGGATCTCGAAGCCGAGTTCGAGCAGGAGCTGAAGGATGTCGAATTGTCGCTGGATATCGATGAGCTCGAAATCAGTGAGATCACACTCCGCCCGCGCAAAGGCGATATGTCCATCCGACATCTCGGACTCGTCTGGGTGCCCTCCCGAACCCGCGATGGGCAGGCGTTAGAGCCGGCGTTCAGCCTGTAATTGGGCATCCTGTCGACGAAGTGCAGGGACTGAATTACACTCTCTGTCTCGACGACAGGTGGCACGCGTCGACAGGAGTATGGCAACCCATGAATTCCACGCGACCCCTCCGGAAAGTCCGGCCTGGTACCGATCTATCTGTGAGTCAGCTCAGTGTCAGGGAGCTCTATCAGGAATTACAACGTCGCGTTGATAATCTCCAGGAACAGCGCACACGATTACTCGAGCAACTCGACGAAATCGATCGCGAACTCGATGTGGTCCAGCAACTCAAATCCGGGACATCAGAAGGACCATCTCGTCCGTCGAACGGCTCGACGCGCACCGGGCGCAAGCGACCGACAAACGAGCGACCATTGAAGGACATTCTCGAAGAGCTGCTTCGAGAACAATCCATGTCCAAGAAGGATCTGGCTGACGCCGCATTGGATGCCGGCTACCAGACCACAAGCAAAAAGTTTGAGAACAATGTTGGCGTTGTGCTCTACGGCGATGACCGTTTTGTCATCACCGATGGGCTCTGGTCGCTCGCAGCACCGTCGGATTGACTATCTCGACTTCGCTGTGTGTCGACTGACATCAATGATCTCTTCATCGACGATGATCATGACCGAATCGCTGGCGCGCGGTCGCACGACGTGATGACCCGTGAACACGCCAAACGGCGGCAGGATCATGCACTTCGGCTGGCACCAGAAACACGGGAATCGTGCGGTTGACCGATCGACATCGCGCAAGCGAACGGCAGGATGAATGTGCCCTGCGAGCGTGAACTGATCGCCTGGCGCCACGTCCGGATCATGCACATGCACAAGCCCATCCGCGGACCACGGCTCATCGACGCATTGCATGGCCCATGATGCCGGCGGATCGCCGGCCCGATCATCGTGATTCCCGCGCACGAGCACGATGTCGAGCGCACGGTACCTTTCACGCCAGTCGGCGACGGTCTGAAACATCGAATCCGCGCGGCCTGCCTTGGAGTGCAGGCAGTCCCCGAGGATGATGAGTTGCTCAATCGCGTGTTCATCAATGACCTGCGACAACTGCGCTAACGACCGCTCGGTGGTTCCACCGGGCACGGCGACACCGGCCGCGCGAAACGCGGACGCCTTTCCGAAGTGCAGGTCAGCAACGTATGCCGTATGTGTACGCTCGCGAATCGCCGCCCGCTTCGCGAGCAACATCCACGATTCCCCCGCCCATTCAAGGCGTTGGCTGGATGCGTTGCTCGTTTCGCTGGTCATCGGCGACAGACTCCAGATCTAGCACCATGCGCTGAATCCGATCCTGCCAACGCTCGGTACTGAGATGCTGAGATCGTATCCGTTCCGCCCAGAGAGGAAAGGCAAGTGGTGTGAACTCTTGCGGATGACGCATGATGAATCGTCGGCTGGCAAGCTCGGTGAGACATTCGCGAAGGCGTGTCAGTTCCATTTCACGATCGAGGACATCTCGACGCGATTGATCAAGCAGACAATTTGACGGATCGAACTCCTCAAACACCTGGTAGAACAGATCGCTGGACGCCTGAAGTTGCCGCATCGACTTCCGCTGATTCGGCGTCCCGGCGAATACGAGCCCTGCGATTCGAGCAATATCCCGAAACGCTCGTTGCGTCATTTGCGTTGCGTTCAGGCAGGCGAGCAGATCATCCAGCAAATTATCTGAAGACAGGACTTCGCGCCAAGAAGCCTCATCCGCCGGAATCGTGTGCGTGCTGGTCAGTTCGAATCCATAATCATTGGCGGTCACCGTCATGGTCTGCGGTGCCTTTGTCGTCCAGCGGTACGCCACAAGAGCGCTCAACCCTTCGTTGACAAGTCGTCCGGCAAGCGTAAACACATACGCATGATGCGTACGCTTCTTCGTCATGAACTCCATCAATACTTCATCGCGCGCAGGAATGACCGACCATCGTGATTGCAGCGCAAGCAATGGCTCAATCCACTCCATTTCCTCATCGGCGAATTCGTGATGCCGCGCCTCGTGCAAGCGTTCCCGGACCGCATCGGCAAGTTCGGTCGAGAGCGGGCTTCGACCACCCATCCAGCGCGGGACCGCACCACGGACAGATGTCGCGCGTTTGACGTACGCCGTCATATCACGCACACGAATCAGTTCCAGCGCGCGGCCCGCGAACACGAATCGATTGCCGGGCTTCAAGCGGCCAATGAATGACTCTTCGATCGTGCCAAGCGTCTTGCCGTTCATGAACTTGACACGCAACGCGCTGTCCGCCGTGATCGTGCCGATCATCATGCGATGTCGTCGTTCGATCGCTGAAGAACTGATGCGCCATCGATCATCAACCGGCGTCACGCGAGCATGCTCCGGATACGCGCGCAACGATGGGCCGCCAAACGACACGAATTCCAGCGCCCATCGCCATTCCTCATCGGTCAGGTCGCGGTACGCATGCGTCGTCCGAACCTCATCGCACAGTGCATCCGGCTCGAAGCCATCCCCGGCAGACACCGTCACCAGGTGCTGAATCAGGACATCGAGCGGCCCCACGATCGGATGACGCGGTTCGATCCGCCGCGCTATCGCTGCCGCTCTCGCCGCTGAGAATTCCATGAGTTCCAACGCGTTGGTCGGCACGCCGATGATCCGGCTCACAGCACCCGGCTGATGCCCGCTTCGCCCCGCACGCTGTAGCAGCCGCGCAACGCCCTTCGGGCTGCCGATCTGGATCACCTGTTCGACCGGCGTGAAGTCGACACCGAGATCCAGGCTCGATGTGCAGACCACGGCCTTCAATGAGCCTTCGCGCAGCCGTTGTTCGACTTCGCGTCTGACCTTCTGATCCAGTGAGCCATGGTGGATCGCCAATTGCTCTGCCCAATCCGGCCGGGCGTTGTAGAGGGATCGGAACCAGATCTCTGTCTGCGATCGCGTGTTCGTGAAGACAAGCGTGCTCCCGGCGGATTCGATATGGTCAATAACCTGATCGAGCAACCGGAGCCCAAGGTGACCCGCCCACGGAAATCGCTCGGAGTCCTCCGGTAGTAGCGTGACAACCTCGAACGCCTTGTCGAGATGACCGGCAACGAGCACCCCATCCTCGTGCTTGCTTCCCAGCAAGCACGACATCGCGGAATCCAGATTCCCAAGGGTGGCAGATAGGCCCCATGTCACGAGATCAGGCCTGATGGATCGAAGCCGCGCGATGCCGAGTTCGGCCTGCACGCCGCGCTTGCTTCCCATCAACTCATGCCATTCATCAATGACGACGCAACGCAACGACCGAAAGCGTTCATCAACGCCTGGATAGGTCAGAAGCAGCGACAGGCTCTCAGGCGTTGTGACGAGTGTGGACGGCAATGACTTCCGCTGCCGCGCCTTCATACTTGCTGATGTATCGCTGGTTCGGCACTCCAATGTCCACGGCAGATCCAGTTCGCGAATCGTTGCGGTGAGATTCTCAGCCGTGTCATGAGCGAGCGCCCGCAACGGCGTGATCCAGAGGACGCGACAGCCCTTGCCATCATCATGGTTATCCAGCGCCTCGAGAAGCGGCCCTCCCCAGGCGGCGAGGGTCTTGCCCACACCAGTCGGGGCATGGATGAGGCCGCTTCGTCGCCGCGCGTAGTGATTCCACGCTTCCTCCTGGAATGGAAACGGCGTCCAGTCACGCTCCTGGAACCATTGCTGAAGGCGATTCATACGGACCATGCTAGGTCCGGGCGGGCATCGCGTCAGGCGGCGAGTCGGCCTGCCAGCTGGAGTTGCGCCAACCGGCCAAGACAGGCATCAAAGCCTGGCGTGTCGCACATCGCCATGGCGACAGACCACGTCACCCATTGCCGACAACGCCGATCGCACTCCGGCCAATGGTCGAGTACAGCTTCGACATGCAGCGGATAGAGTTCGACGGTGCGCAACCGATCGCGGCGACAGATCTGGAGCGTCCCGAGCACGGTTGGGATGACGGTTCCGCGGACACCAGCTTCTTCGTACGCTTCCCGCGCCGCCGATTCCATGGGCGTCATGTCAGGTTCGATGTGCCCCTTCGGGACGATCCAGCGGCGAGCGCTTCGATTCGTCACGAGCAGCACTTCGATATTCGCATGCCGCCAACGGTACGGCACAACGCCTGATTGCTGAACTGCGATCCGATCCATTCCCTGACTCCCACGACGTGGCTTCAGGTATTAACGGACGTTCAGCAAGGTGACATGAGAAAAAGTCACGATGATCGATTGAGTATCAGACCAGTTCGCGCGGTCGAATCACATCCATCACTTCGACCTTGTGGCCAGCCCGACATTGCGTCCATGATGCAATCGGAAACCGAATCGACACTGTTCCGGCCGTCGGGATCGTGATGTCCACGCCCGCAAGATTCTCCACGAGCAGCTCGAGCGTCGGATTGTGTCCCACGATCATCAGGACCGGACACGGTTCGACGACCGACTGAATCACCATCATCATTTCGTGATAGCCGTAGTGATAGAGTTCCGGCGCGGCGTGGATCGTGGCAGAATCGCCCCATTCTTCGTTGATCAGCTCCGCTGTTTCTCGCGCCCGGCGAGCCGGCGAAGTGTGAATCTGCTGCGCTGTCAGGTCACGTTCGCGAAGTCGGACCGCGACGGCTTTGGAGTCACGTCGTCCGCGCTTCTTGAGCGGGCGATCCTGATCAGAAAGCATCGGATCCTTCCAGCTCGACTTCGCGTGCCGCACTACGTGAAGAACGCGGGATGGGCCGCTGATTTCACTCATGCCGCCAGTCGCTGGAGATTTCGCCAATGTACCGGCCGGTCACACCTTCTGCCGCAAGCTCCGCGTAAGGAATCGCGGGCACTTGCAACATGCCTTCGAGATGTGGTGTCACGAATTCGCGCAATCGCGTTTGTTGTTCGCTGATCGGCAGCGTCGCATCAATCACCTGCAATCCGCATTCATCAACGATGCGGAGATACTCTTCGCGGATTCGGCCCTGGAAGATCTCGAAACTCTTGTACGGATCTTCGCTGAGATTGAGATCCATCCCGGCCTCGTACCATTTCAACTGTGGTCGCCCAGTGAGGATTCGATTCAGTGCTTCCTTGAGGGGCACATCGAAGAAGAACGCACCATCGGGTTTCGGCGCAATTCGATAGGTCTTCCGGATATAGCCGCGGTCAACTCCGCGCGCGTAATCACGTGCATACGCAGTATAGATGTATCGATCAGCGAGGACGATCGCGCCGGCGCGCAACGGTGGAAGAATCGATCGCTCCAGACGATCCGCAAAGTCCGCGGCGTGGATCAGCGAAAACGTCAACGGCGTGAGGAGACGCCGAACCTTGCCTTGTTTGGTTGTGGACCGCACGAGCGGCGATGAGTTCCATTCACTGAAGTAGGCACAATAGCCTTGCGACCGCAGCCACTTCTTCAGGAGATCAAGCTGCGTACTCTTGCCCGAACCGTCGATGCCTTCGACGACAAACAGCTTGCCGGGCAGATCTCCGAAATCCTGATAGTACGATTCGTCCCGCACGGTCATGAATTCACCCCATTGGTCGTCATCACGTCGGTCCTTCGAAACGTGACCGGCATCCGGAACACCTGCGCGAACAGCTTGCTCTTCTGTTCCGCACCCCACAACTCGACCGATGGATCAGCCGCTGATTCCACCGACACGACAACCGACTGCTGTTCGATCGCCACGGACACTCGGTCCACGATCTGCCGGTGTGACCGATCAAGCCCGACGGCCATGCGCACGATGGCGGCGAGTCGACGGACGAGTTGCTGATCGTCTTCATTCAGTCGGGCGAATGCTTGATGTGTCAGCTTCGGTTTGGCCCCACGGTGATACCGAGCGATGTTGGCGATCAGCAAGAGTTCACGCGATGTGAACCCGCTGAGCCCACTATGCATGATCAGGTGATACGAATGCTTGTGATGGCGTGAATAGCTGATGAGATAGCCGACGTCATGCAGCAACGCGGCCACATGAAGCAACTCTCGATTCTCGGGTGTCGCCCATTCCGCATGACCGTCGGGCAAGTGCTTTGCGAGATCGTCGAAGACCTGCAATGAGAGCGTCACGACCTGGCGTGCATGACTCTGCTCCTGATGGCATGCATCTGCAAACTGCTGCACACCCTTCAGGCGATCAGTCGTCGATGTACGAGTTTCCGCATCCGGCTGCCGATCAAGAATCATCTGACGGATCAAGCCGGCGCGAATGCCCTGATCGTGCACGCGGAGCCGATTCACATCGAAGTACTTCAGCAGGCAATCCACGATCGTCAGGCCTGCGACGATGATGTCTGCTCGATCCGGCTTCAATCCCGGCGTTCGTTGACGTTCATCGGCAGGCATCTTCCGCAGCATGTTCAGGAAGTGCTTGACCTCCGAACGTTGCATCTCATAGCCACGCACGGCGTACGGCAACATCTCTCGATCCTGCTGCTCCTGCCCACGGTGCATCGACATCGTGGCCAGGTTTGTCAGGGTGCCACCAGTGCCGATCAGCAGGTGCGGCGCGAACGGTGGTTTGCCAACATGCTCGCGAATGTGCTTCCGAATCGCACGTCGCATCGCTTTGTATTTTTCGCCGGTGATGACTCGGCCGGAGTCGAACCGTTCGGTGTACCGAACCGCTCCGAGTTGCAGCGGGCAGATTCGTTCGATAACTGAACCCGAGCTGAGGATCACTTCAGTGCTGCCGCCGCCGACGTCCACAACGACGGTTTCCGATGTTCCAAGTTCGAAGGACGAAGACACCGAAAGAAATGCAAGCCGGGCTTCCTCTTCCGCGCCGATGATGTCGAGTTGCACACCTGTCTGCGCGAGCACCATGGCGGCGAATTCTTCGCCGTTCTTCGCGTCGCGGACGGCGCTGGTCGCGACCGCACGGATCTGTTCGACGCCGTAGCCCTCGGCTATTGATCTGAAGTGTTCGATGGCCTCCGTCGAGACGCGCATCGCTTCATCGTTCAGACGCTGCGTTTCTGCGAGCGAGCGGCCAAGCCGCGTCCGGACGCGTTCATCATCGATGACGCGGAATGACTGATCGGGCTTCACCTCGACAACGACCAATCGAATGGTGTTCGTACCCACGTCAATGGCCGCGAGTCGGCCCGTGGCAGTCATGGATCCCGTCGTCGTCATGGTCGTGTCCTGACGGCCGCATCATCGACCCGATCATTCCGACTCGAACCAACCGGCCACAAGTCCTGCCAGGCGCCAGCGCGCCACGCGTCAAGAAAGATGCGAACGCTATCATCGCGCCGCTGGCGGAACTGTTCGATCAGCTCATCGCCAGCTGCAGCGCGGGCATCACGGATGTCATTGCTTCGTCCGTTCAGGAGTTGGCGACGACGCTCGAGCCGGCGCGTCACGAATGCCTGAACCGTGTCCAGCATCTCGTGCGCATCGTTGATTTCACCAAGACTCTCTTGAAACGATTCCAGGCGTTCGTATCGCGATGCGAACAATTCGCCCTCGCAGCATCGGAACAGTTCGGCCGCGTACCGCAATCGTTTCCCCCGCAGACGAAGTTCATGGAGGTTGTCAATCACGCGCAAATCAGCTTCGCCGGCACGCCGTACCGCCTGTGCGACGCGTGGCATCGTCAGCTCTCCCAGTTGTCGAAACGACAACGGCAATCCCTTGTCCGATGACGATGTCGACAACACGACCGGCACTTTCGGGGACCGAAGCGACGACAGGAGTTGCTTGCGTAGTTTCTTGAGATGGCTGACAGACGTCTCGCCGGTGACCTGACGAACATTGTCCTGGGCTTCGACACGTCGTTGAATGAGGTCGTCGATGAACTCTTCGAGCAGCACGCGTGCGCCACCGGTGAATTCCGCCCGTATGCCACGCAGCGCCAGCAATTGGACATCAAGTGTTCGTGCGTCACCTGCGGCTCTTCGCAGGGTGCGAAGCGCATCGGCCATGCGAGCCGCCGGTTTCTTCCGTGACACCGACCGGAAGACGCGCAACGCTGCTGCAGACCGGCGGGTGGCGACGCGCAACTGGTGAATGTGCTTATCGTCTTCGTGTGCATGCTCCGCGGCGAGCGGCACCATGGTTTCCACACTCTTGAGGCGAGCCTTCAGGACGAGATGCGCAGCGTCCACAGCCTTCATGTCAGGCCGCAAACCGTCGATCCACTTGCCGGGCAGCTTGACCGACTGCGGGTTCATTGCCGGTTTCTTCTGCTTTGACTTCCGACTCATACACGCGCTCCTTGCATGCTGGACACCACTTCAGTGATGCCATCACGGAGCGCAACGAACGAGTCACGGATCGACCCATTCGCATCGACGACCCGAAGATCATGGTCGACCGCGAGTTGATCGAACGTATTGAGCAGTCGAGTCTGATAGCGTACGAACGACGCGAAGATGTCTGACTCTTCCTGGAAGTCCAGGCCGGATTCCCAGTAATCGAAGCCGCGCTTGGCAAGAACGCGCGGAATGAGATGTTCCAGGCCGATCTTCAGATAGAAGCTGGCGTGCGGACGCGGCGCGAACTGATAGATGTCACCGATCCACTCGGGGTCGACGCCACGAACGATGGATCGCGCCATGGTCGAGTAGACGTAGCGATCGGTCAGCACGACGAAGCCCGCTCTGAGCGAAGGCAGGATGAAGTTGTCCAGACGATCGGCGAAATCCGTCGCGTAGAACAGATCCATCGTGATCGGCGCGAGCGTATGCCCCTGCTTCGCCGATTCGAGACCTTCCGAGGCGAGCCGGCCACGGCGAAGCGCCGTGTGCGCCACGCCGAATCCACGGGATTCGAGCCATTCGCGGAGCAATGCGATCTGCGTCGAGCGGCCGGCGTTATCCGTCCCTTCAACCACGATCAGGCGTCCCGGATACTCCGAGATGTCGACTGGAGCGGAGCCATCGATGAACATATCAGCTGGGGCCAGCGAGCCGGACCGGGCATCTCGATCGGTCCGCTCGCTCCCATTTGATGCGTTCAAATCATCCTGCGTAGGCGTCCAGGACATCAAGACCTCCAATTGGCGTCGATCTGCAGACCCTTCAGTATATCGCATGGCCTGATCGGACCCTAGCGGTACTTTGGATGCCGTCAGGCCCCTTCGGTACACTTCGATCGTCGACGTTTGCCCTCCGCCCGTATGGATCACCCCCGCATGTCACACCTCGGCCTGACGCTTGAAGCACTGGGGCAAGAGCCCGTCGCTCAACATGCGCTCGAACCCGGCGGCTTCGCGCACGTCGGCCGTCTCGTGGAGAATGAGCTCTGCCTGCCCGTGGAGACCATTTCGCGCCGGCATGCCAAGCTCTTCGCTCGCGATGGCGCGTGGTTCCTCGTGGATCTTGGCTCCAAAGCCGGCACGGAACTCAACGGCGTACCGCTCGCACCACATCGACCAACGCCGCTGAATCACGCCGACTCAATCGCATTCGGTCCGTGTGATTACCGTGTGAGTATTGGAACACGCGAAGCCGTCATCGCTGCCCCGCTGGTGGATGACACCGCTGAATCACGCACGCGGCTCTCGCACGAACCTGCATTGAAAGACGACTACGCGAACCAGCGTCTCACCCTGCTCTCCGAGGTGATCGAACGCTTCGTCGCCGTGCCGGATGAAGCCGCCCTTTACGAAGTCGCTCTTCAGACCGCCATCGATGGAAGCGGATTCGCTCGCGCGGCGTTTCTTCGTCCCATCGGAACGTCCAGCGACGTGGAACTTGTCGCACAAGCACTTCGCGACTCATCGGATCCGACTTCGTTCAGCTTCAGTCGTTCACTTGTCCGTCAAGCCGCTGCCGGCGACATTGTCATGATGCGCGGTTCCGATGATGCGCAAGTCGTCACTGGGCAGAGCATCGTGCAACTGCAGATTCACTCGGCGCTGTGCGCGCCGATGTTCTTCGGCGATACGATTGAAGGATTCCTATACCTGGATGCCCGCGGTGAGGAACAGGCCATCGCGCCCGATGCGGCCTCGTTCTGCCGACTTCTATCCCGAGCATTCGCGCTTGCGTTGTCATCGATTCGACGCTCGGAACTGGAACGTCGGCAGCAACAGTTGCAGGCGGATCTTCAGGCAGCCCGCCATGTCCAGCAGGTCATCATGCCCGCTCCTTCCGGCACGGTCGGCCTACTCGACTACGCGCTACGAACAGTGCCAGGAATGGTCGTCGCGGGCGACCTCTTTGACATCTTCACGCTTGACAATGAACGCACGATCATGCTCCTTGGAGATGTTGCCGGCCACGGCATTGACTCCGCGCTTGTCATGGCGCTCGGGCAGTCGTTTCTGCATGCAACCCTGAGCACGACGGGCGATCTGTGTTCTTCCGTGAACGAACTCAATCGATACCTCGCCGACCGGACGGATGAAGGTCGATTCGTCACCCTGTGGGTCGGCATGTTCCATGCCGATGGCACGCTGGAATACGTCGATGCCGGCCACGGACACGGCGCATTCATTGATCCGGATGGTTCAATTCGACCGTTCGATCCCTCGCCGAACATTCCGATCGGCATTCTTGACGATCATCAGTTCACGAGCGTCACATGTCAGGCGAAGCCCGACAGCCGCGTCTTCGTGTACAGCGATGGTGTCATCGAGCAGACGAATGCTGAAGGCGATGCATACGGTCGCGAGCGGCTCCTCGAACGCCTCCAGGGGCGACGTGCGGCACACGATGAGGTCAATGCGATGTTCGACGATGTCGCACAATTCGCGGCCAACGTGCCCTGGTCAGATGACACCACCATGGTCTCGGTCCGCGTGACGAACTAGGGACTCATCACCACCCGACATCACACGCCCAATGAAAACGCGGGCTCCGAAGAACCCGCGTCGTGGTCATCATGATGTCGGAATCACTCAGCGATCGGTCTGTCCTCGGTCCTGCCCGAAGAAGAGCAGCGGAATGCCACCACCGCCGGAATTCATGTCTTCCGTGTTGTAGATGTACTGAGCGTCAAGCGCCTTGGTGATCTGAACCGACGCTTCGGCCAGGTGTGCGATCGTGTATGGATCGAGTCGACGATCGTGCTTCTCGATCATCGCATCGATCTGCTTCTGAATCTCACGCAGCCGATACACGGACAGGTTGGAGATCGGCTTGGCCGCGACGCCAAATGACTCGTTCGGCAAGCACAAGTCGATCATGCGATCAAGATGTTCGCGCTGCAGGTTGCGCCGGAGGCTTGAAACGAATGGCTTCCGCGCGGTGTGCTTGCGCTTCGGCGCCGTATCAAGTTCACGCCAGACGTTGTCCGAAACTTCATTGATGATCTCAGGGAGCGTGAGGGCATCCTCATCGACGTCAATGCGAAACTCGTTGTCGTAGACACGAGCAAGTGTGGTCGGGTTCAGCATCATGGTCATCGCTGATGCCTGAATGCCGAGGATCCGTTCGTGGAGCGGCCATGCCGGATCCGCGAACAGGGACTGGAAGTTGTCACCGTCCCACCATTTCTCAACCGTCATACGTGACAGAAGTTCTGGCGTGAGACCAAACGCTTCGTCCTCGAAGGCGTTCGCCATCACAAACTCGAAGGCGCGGCGTTGCTGCGCGGTGTCAATCGGCACCACCGATGGCCGATCGCCTGGATCGCCCTTGAGGTCGCGATAGGTCTCCGAACCGCCAATCCAGTTGGCCGCTTGCGATACGGCACTGACATGTCGTCCGAGCAACAGTTCGTATGCATCACGAGCTCGCGCCCAGTTCTCGCCGTCTTCCACGATGCGGTCGAGAATCTCTGTCCGAAGCTCCTGAACCATCTTCATCTGCATGTCGGCGTAGTCGAGCGGGTCCGCCCCGAGATCAAAGACGACGATGCGCGGGTCGGATCCCCAACTGTCCTCATCGGTACCGAACGCGAGCTCCGGATCCGACACACGTTCCAGAATCGGATCGAGATTCCGTTCTGTCGTATAGCCGTACTGAACCGCCCAGTAGTCATACGGGCCGATTGTGGTCATCGCGTACGCACCCTGCGTTTCGCCAACCTCGTGGTTGATGTTGACCGGGATGTAATCCATGACGGAACCCGTGATCGCTTTGCCCTCGTGGGCCGCGTTGTTCATCTCTTCGAGCGAATACACCGTTGACGCCTTGAAGTTGTGGCGAAGGCCGATCGTATGACCGACCTCGTGCATCACGACGGACTTCAGGAGCGGCCCGATGAACTCCTCGGGTACACCATCGAGCAGGTCGTCAATCTGAGGCGCTGGTTCCGGCGAGGCATCGTCGGCGTCACCTTCATTGTCGCCCGATTCGTCGCCGTATTCGTCGTCATCGGTTGAGGCCATGGCCGAGTAGTCCGCATCAGGATCGGATCCATCACCGGCGACGACATCGCCTTCCGAGTCTTCCGCCGCGCCGCCGGTTCGACGCGCACGAAGCGGAATTGTCTCACCGTCTGCGGTGCCGGATCCTTCCATCTCGTTGTCGCCAACGGTGAATTCGATCTCAACCACCGGACCATCCGGGATCATCATGTCCATCGTGAGCTGACGGCTGCCTTCGGCATACATGCCTTCCATCTCGCCAGAGAACATCATCGCGTTCAACGATCCGCGCACCGACTTGTCCGGCATCATCATCAGTTCCATGACGAACGGAATGACTTGTCCGGGCACTTCCACCTCGCCTTCCCACGTCCCGGAGACTGGATCGGCCAGGACGTCCTTCTTTTCGCTCGACGGCGCCGGGCGCGAGAGGTCGCACAACACATCGTGACTCATGCGCATCAACGCAAGCTCGAAGCCGGCATGCCGCGCGCACTCGCACGCGCCGTTCACCTGACTCAATCGACCTGCAAGTCCGTCAAACCTGTTGTCGCCCAGGAGGCTCGCGTCAGCCTGCGCTGCTTCGTGATCGCCGAATGGCATCCCGAACCGAGCCAAACGTTCCATCGCCATGCGTTCGCGCATGCCCTGACGTTCGGCGGGCGGCGCGAGACGCAGTCGCGGATCCCACTGCGGGCGCGATGCGAGCCAGGTACGCGTGTGCGCATCAAGATGCTGCATGGCACGCTCAGACACCAGGTCTTCGTACGTCCGAACCCATCCACTGATGAAGCCTTCATCCATCACGACGTCGGCATCGAGGATCTCGCCCGTCTCAGGATGCACACGGCTCGGGCCGATGGCAAAGCCCATATTGGCATTCGTCCAGAGGATGAAGTTGTATCGCGCGTCTTCGGGATCCTTATCCATATGGACGCCGGTTGCGGCGTCCTGTTGATAGACCTCAATCGCATCGACAAAGCCGATCTCTTCGAATGCCTTATTCCATTCGAGGACACCATCGCGAACCCAGCGACGATACCGCACTGGAATCGTGTGTTCGAGATAGAACACGATGGGTTCCTTCGGCGGGCTCATCGAGAGCTTCGGATCTCGCTTCTGAAGATCCCAACGATTGATGTACCGCACATACGGCGTATCTCGATCGGGATGCCCGATATCGCGATAAGTCGTGGTGAAGTAACCAACGCGCGCATCGGCAGCACGCGGTTTATATCCACGAGCACTCGGCAATTCGCTGATGGAGTAGTGCAGCGTACCCAGCCGGCCACCCTGCATCGGCATCTCAAACGCGAGTTCAATGTTGCGTGGGAACGCCTTCGCTTTGACGATCCGCGCCAACATCGGATTCGCCCCCATGGTCATCGGGCCGAAGAACTGCCCAGCGCGGCCGACGAAGAGCGCATCGCCATCGATGACCGGACCACCGCCCGGCCCCATCGTGGCGATCGGAACATCGAGAATGACGCGATCAGTGAAGACCCGTTCGTGCCCCTTGCGAGATTCCAGATCGCCAGTGGAACGAACTGCGTAATTCGGTTCGATCAGCGCGAGTCGCTTGTCGAAGCGTTTCCAGTACGCATAAATATCGCCGGTCTGTACGCCTGCGGTTTCCGTGCCGCCGGCAACCGTAAAGGCGACGAACAGTTTCTGCTTCTCAAAGTTCCGAGGAAGCTCCAGGAGAATCTGAGCATCTTTCTCACGCTTCCACACGGTGTAAAACGATGCGGCACCATCACGTGAGGAGACCACTCGTGTGTAGTTCTTGGCGACGGTGTCGAATGACGGGAATGCCTTGGGTGAGGAACCGCCGGGCATCGGCATCCCCGCCATGCCGGGTGGCATGACCGGATCGGCCGCGGGTGCTGGCGGGATGTCCACGGGAGGCTCGCTCGACGTGAGTCCAGCTGAGGAGCCGACGAACGCCGCACTCAGGCAGGCGGCGGCAACGAGACGCATCGAATAGCGCATGGACGAGACCTCCGTGGCGAACCCCAAATCAGGGAGTCTGGAAACCCGAGTGGATTTTCCTTGCCAGACTCCTCCGCATTATCGGATTCTCTGAGGGTCCGGACCAGCCCCAGTTCCGGTTTCAGCCGAACGATTCCGAGAGCAACCGCCGTGCTGCCGCGGGTAGAATTGATGGACAGTGAAGACCGGGATTGCCGAATCGTCGGCAGGAGATCAGCATGAAGCTTCGATTCACCGCGCGAATGGGCCTTTTTCTCGCCTTGCTCTTCGGCTTCACCCCGCGAGCACTCGCCCAGGCCATGCCCGGCGTGCCGGATCCGGTGACCACATCTGAGCTCCGTCGATACGCGGACATTCTGGGCCTTTCCGACGCCCAACGCATGGCCATCGAGCCACACCACGATGCCTACCGGCAACGATTCCGCACCCTGCGCGATACGGATATCCAACGGTTTCAAGATCGTGTCATCGGCTTTGCGGACCAGATGCGGCTGAATGCCTTTGAGATTCCGCCTCGCAGTGCACTCGAAGATGCGCTCGACGATTACTTCGGTTTGTCCACCAAGGTCGAGAACGTCGACGACACCCTCTTTAACCAGATCAATGCCGTTCTCACGCCTGAGCAACAGACACGAATGCCCCGCGTTCGGCGAACGCGCGCCCTCGAAGTCTACGGCCTGATCGCCCACGACATGGTGGGCGACGACGTGGAGTTCCTGAGCCGCGAGCTGTCCCGGGGGCAGGTCATGGTGCTGGAGAACCTGCGCTTCAACCCCGGCGAGAAGGAGAACGCCTCCGACTTCGCCCGCAAGCTGGCCCGCCTGGGCGACGTCTACGTGGACGACGCCTTCGGCGCGCTGCACCGGGCCCACGCCTCGGTGGCCGGCGTGGCCGAGCTCATCGCCGACCGCGCCATGGGCGCGCTGGTGGAGCGCGAGGTCAACGCGCTGAGCAAGCTGCTGACCAACCCCACCCGGCCCTACGTAGCCATCCTGGGCGGGGCCAAGGTCTCCGACAAGATCCCCGTGATCGAGTCGCTGATGCACCGGGTGGACAACATCCT